>CAITQH010000393.1 GCA_903894475.1 uncultured beta proteobacterium | reverse complement strand
GTCAAGAAAGTTGGCTGGCTCCAGAAGACACGAAGCGGTCAGCCAGCGGCCGCCAAATCAGGAGCACTTATGGATTAGCTTGTGCTCAATGGACCGCCGCTGGCATGAAGAGCCCGACATCGCGGCGGAATAATTGGAGCGGTCTGACCAGCAGGGCGCAATCTGATGGGAATTCGGCGCACAATGCTCGAAAAAGAATAATCGGTTTGGTGGGAAATCCACGTCATCCAAATGGAGGCTTGCCATGTGGAAATTGCTTCTTGTGCTGTATTGCATGCTCACCCTTTCGGGGTGTGAAAAGCCGCCCGTGACAGCGGGCACATCCGGTAGCACGCCAGCGCGCCAGAAGGTCACCATCGCTCTCGTAAACCAGCCGCAAAGCACCCTAATTTTCGTCGCCATGAAGAAGGGCTATTTTTCGGACGAAGGGCTCGATGTACAACCACTGCTGCAGTCCTTTGGCAAAGCGGCGCTGCAGACGATGATCGAGGGAAAGGCAGACTTTGCCACTTCGGCCGAAACGCCGATCATGTTCAGCATTCTGCGCGGCGATCGCATCTTTGTGGTTGCCAATATCGAGACCAGCACCGCCAACGACGCAGTAGTGGCGCGGGTCGATGCCGGCATTTCCAAGCCCGCCGACTTGAAAGGCAAGCGAATCGGCTTCATGCCTGGGACGACAATCGATTTCTTTCTTGATTCGTTTTTGACCGCGCAGGGCCTCACGCGCCAGGACATCACGCCGGTCCCACTCAAACCCGATGAGTTGCTGGACGCCCTGCTGGCAAAGAAGGCGGATGCGGTGGCAGCCTGGAACTACCCGCTCACCCAAATTAAACGCCAGCTTGGTGCGCAAGCGGTGACTTTCTACGACCGCCAAATCTATACCGAACACTTCAACATCGCTGCAATGCAGGATTTTGTCCGGCAAAACCCGCAGACCGTCACCGCTTTGTTGCGCGGACTGGTTCGGGCGCAGGCTTTTGTGGACGGCCATGCGAATGAGGCGCAAGACATCGTGGCCGAGGCCATCAAGGTCGAAAAAGACCTGGTCGAGGAGGTGTGGAATGTGATGAACTACCAGGTCCGTCTCGACCAGAGCCTGACGATTACGCTGGAGGATGAGACTCGCTGGGCCATGAAAAACAAGCTAACGGATCAGACGGTAATGCCAGGCTACGCGAGTTTCATCTATGTTGACGCTCTGAAGGCGGTGAAGCCCGGGGCCGTCCGGATGGACCGTTAGAGCGTTCATGCGCATCGCAAGGCAACTCAAGTTCAGCGCCATGGCGACCCTGGCCGCCGTGCTCGTTTTGACGCCGCAGGTGTACCTTGCCTGGCAGGCTTTCGACAGCGCGCAAACAAATAGCAGTATTGCTCAGACGATTTATCGCAACTTCTTCGAGCGGGTTTCCTTTCGAGATCAGTATTTTCTCTACCGTGAAGACCGTACCCGCGCGCTGTGGGACGAAAGCAAGGCGCAGTCAGACGCGTTGTTGGCTGTGGCCAAGACACAGCCCCGCAGCGAAACCGATCAACAGGCGCTGGAACGGGTGCGCGTGGCGGTTGACGACGAGGTCACCCTTTTTCATCGCATTGTGGACAACACGCAGGCCCAGAAGTCGGCTACCGACAGCCGACCGGTGTATCAAGAACTCGACAAGCGGCTGTACAGCCAAATGCTGCTTCGGGCCACCGAAGTTCGCAATGCCACCAGTGCATTGGAAGAATCGAGTGCAAAACAAGTTGAGCGGGCCTATCGACGCTTGATCTTGGTAGCTTTCGCGCTGGCACTGGCGCTGGCAGCCATGATTGTCTTCAACGCACTGCACATTGGCGGTTTACTGCGCAGGCGGCTGGCGCCGCTGCATCAGGGCACCAAACGGGTTTCTGCTGGCGACTTGACGCACCGGATCAAGTCCGATGGGACTGACGAGTTTTCGGAACTTGCCCAGTCTGTCAACGCCATGACGGAAAAGTTGCAGCAGCTCACGCAGGGACTGGAAGAAACAGTGCGTGAGCGCACCGCCGAGTTGCGACAATCGGAGTCTCACCTGCGAGCAATCGTAGAGTCGGAACCGGAATGCATCAAGATTGTGGATGCCCAAGGGCTGCTGACCCAGATGAATCCTGCCGGTTTGGCCATGATCGAGGCCGACTCGCTCGAACAAGTGCTCGGACGCGATGTCAAAACTCTGTTGGCACCCGAATATCGGGAGGCTTTTGCCGCCATGCACCAGGGGGTACTGGCGGGCGAGTCGTTGCACATGGAATTTGAGGTGCTTGGTCTCAAAGGAGGGCGGCGCTGGTTGGAAACCCACGCCGCGCCGCTGCTGGTTAACGGTCAACCGGTGCAACTCGCCATCACCCGCGACATCACCACACGCAAACAAGCCGAAGAAGAGGTCCACAGTCTGGCCTTCTCCGACTTCCTGACCAGCCTGCCCAACCGCAGGTTGCTGATGGACCGGCTTGAACAAGCCATGGTCGGCGCCGTCCGCCATGGGCAACAGGGCGCACTGCTGTTCGTTGACATGGATGACTTCAAGAGGCTCAATGATTCCATGGGCCATGACAAGGGTGACCAACTGCTAAAACAGATCGCGCAACGTGTGTTGACCTGCGTGCGCGAAGGTGACACAGTGGCGCGTCTCGGCGGCGATGAATTTGTTGTGTTGCTCGAAGATTTGGACAAGAGCCATAAGGAGGCAGCCAAGCAGGCCGAAGCCGTGGCAAGAAAAATTCATAACGCACTGCGTCAACCCTACCAACTCGACAGCCACGGCTATCACAGTACCGCGAGTATCGGCATCACCTTGTTTGGTGGCGCTCAGCGCGAGAGCATCGAAGAGCCTTTGAAACGCGCCGAACTGGCCATGTACAAAGCCAAAGCTGTCGGGCGCGACAACCTGCGTTTCTTTGAACCCGAGATGCGACAGGACATCAACGCCCGTGCCAGACTGGAAGCGGATTTGCATGAGGCGCTGAACCAGGCTCAGTTTCTGCTGTACTACCAGGCCCAGGTTGGTATTAATGCTCGCCTCACAGGCGTCGAGGCCCTGGTACGCTGGCAGCATCCCGAGCGCAGCTTGATTGCGCCGGGCGAGTTCATTCCGGTTGCCGAGGACAGCGGCTTGATCCTGCCACTGGGTCACTGGGTGCTGGAGACCGCCTGCAAACAACTCGCAGCTTGGGCGCTGCGACCGGAGATGGGCCACCTCACCATATCTGTCAATGTCAGTGCCCTTCAGTTCAGGTTGCCCGACTTCGTTGAAGAGGTGTTGACCATCCTGGAGACTACTGGAGCCAACCCCGAACGCCTCAAACTCGAACTGACTGAGAGTCTGCTGCTCGACAATATGAAAGACATCATCACGAACATGACGGCACTCAAGGCCAGAGGTGTGGGTTTCTCACTTGATGACTTTGGCACGGGCTATTCATCGCTGTCCTACCTCAAGCGCCTGCCGCTCGATGAACTCAAGATCGACCGGGGCTTTGTCCGGGACATCCTCACCGACCCTAACGATGCCGCCATTGCCAAAATGGTGGTTGCTCTGGCCGAGACCATGGGGCTGGCGGTCATCGCCGAAGGGGTGGAGACCGAAGCGCAGCGCGACGCACTGGCTGGCCTGGGTTGCCATGCCTACCAGGGCTATTTGTTCAGCCGGCCGGTGCCGATTGACGAGTTTGAGGCGTTTGCGCGGGGAGTTTGAGTCTGCTTAGGTAGCAACCTCGGAAACAATGCCGACCAAGATGATTGGCACCTCCAAATTGTGGAATTGGACTGCCCGCAAGCTGCTTATGTACATCTCTACAAAGACGTTTCAACGTCTGCGCGGCTTAACGACGGAATTTGTCTGGGGCTGGAAGAGTTGTAGAGACTCAACTACAGCATCAACCCGAGGTCAGCATCAAAGGTGCTGTAGGCGACTCAGCCTGACTGGTACAAGGGTCTCTGAATGGTGCTACTGTGTAGTCGGGTATCGATGCCCCCGCGCTTTGTTCATTTCACGCGGTTCTACGAGATTTAGCCCGGCCTTGTGTCGGGTTCTTTTTGGCCTGATGAAGTGGGTTGGATGGTACAAAACCATGTACTGCGGGCGGCATAGCGCAGGTATGACTGAAAAAGAAGAAGGGTTCGCTACTATTTGCATAGCAACGAACCCTTATCTGTATTGGTGCCGGAGAGATGAATCGAACACCCGACCTTCTCATTACGAATGAGCTGCTCTACCGACTGAGCTACACCGGCTTGTAGGCTGCGAATTATAGCTGGCGCATCAGTCGGCCAGAGCTCGGTCAACCACCTCGCGCACGTCGCTGCTCAAGTCGGTCTTGGCGGCAACGCGTGCTATGGCTTCGCGGGCGGCGCTGCGGTAGGGTTCTGCGAGCTTCTTCCAGCGGTCCAGCGCGCGCGCCAGGCGGGCCGCGACCTGCGGGTTGAGGTTGTCGAGTTCGATCACGCGCTCGCTCCAGAACACATAACCGGCCGCATCGGTGCGGTGAAAGGCGGCCGGGTTGGCACTGCAGTAGCTGAAGATCAGGCTGCGTGCCCGGTTCGGATTGCGGATGTGGAAGTCTGGGTGCTGCATCAACTGGCGCACCAGCGGCAGCACGCTACCCGCCTGATCGCAGGCTCCAGCCTGCATGGCAAACCATTTGTCCAGCACCAACTCATGCGCTTTGAACTGCTTGTGAAAGCGCTCCAGCGCCACTGCCGAGAGCCCATGCCCGCTGCCCAACAGGGCCTGCAGGGCGTTGACGAGGTCTGTCATGTTGCCGGCATCCTTGAAAGCCTGGTAGGCCTTGCCGGGCCAGATGGCATCACCATTGGCACGTGCGGCCAGACAAAGTTGGCCAAGTGCCAGGCCGGCCAGAGCGCGGCGCCCGGCAGAGCGCGTGTCGCTGCGGTAACCACCGTTGTTGCAGTGGCTCTCCAGCGCCCACTGCCAGTCTTCCAGAAGGGCGCTGGAAAGTTGCTCCCGCATTGCTTCGCGCACGGCGTGGATGCGTTGCGGGTCAACCACCTGGAGTTGCTCGGCGATGTAGGTTTCCGAGGGCAGGGTGAGCACCAGTTCCTTGAAGGCGGCGTCCAGCGTCGGATGGCGCAGGACCTTGCGCATGGCGGCAATATAGGCGTCGTCAAGTATGTTGACGAAGTGGATCACTGAACTGTCGGCAATGACCTTGATGGCGCTGCGCAGTGCCAACCTTTGCCCGGCTTCCCAACGGTTGAACGGGTCGCCATCAAAGGCCAGCAGGTTCAGTAGCTGCTCCTCACTGTAATCAAAGTCCAGCAGCACCGGTGCGCTGAAGCCACGCAGTATGGATGGCACCGGCTCTTCGTCGAGGTTGATGAAAGTGATTGATTCGGTCTGTGTCGTCATCACCAGCAGATGATCGGTGCCAAGCGGCTCGGTGCTGCCCAGCAATTGCAGCGGCAGTGCCGCGCCGCTGGGGCCCACCAGGCCCAGGTTGACCGGAATCACGAAAGGTTCTTTGGCCGCCTGGTCGCGGGTTGGAGCACAACTCTGACTCAAGCTCAGCGTGTAGCTACGCGCCTTGGCGTCCCACGCGCCGCTTGCCGCAAGCCGCGGCGTGCCGGCTTGGCTGTACCAGCGCTTGAACTGCTCCAGATGCAGCGTCAGGGGCGACTGCGGGTTGGCGTCGGCCATGGCCTGCGCGAAGTCATCGCAAGTCACCGCCTGGCCATCGTGGCGCT
Source organism: uncultured beta proteobacterium (assembly GCA_903894475.1). GTDB lineage: Bacteria > Pseudomonadota > Gammaproteobacteria > Burkholderiales > Burkholderiaceae_C > Rhodoferax. The sequence continues at coordinate 15,914 of CAITQH010000393.1, read as the reverse complement.
CAAAATACAGTTTCATGCCCCGGGCAAATCCGTCACGCCCGACCAGTGTCTGCATCATGCGCACGACTTCCGCCCCTTTTTCGTAAATAGTCAGGGTGTAGAAGTTGTTGATTTCAATGTAGCTGTCGGGCCGCACCGGATGCGCCATCGGGCCGGCGTCTTCGGGGAACTGGTTGTTGCGCAGCACGCGCACATCGGCAATGCGCTTGACGGCGCGGCCGGAGGGCTCACTGCACATGTCCTGCGAAAACTCCTGATCCCGAAATACCGTCAGACCCTCTTTCAGGCTGAGCTGGAACCAGTCGCGGCAGGTCACGCGGTTGCCGGTCCAGTTGTGAAAATACTCATGCCCGACGACGCGCTCGATGTTGGCGTAGTCTGCATCGGTAGCGGTGGCCTGATTGGCCAGCACGAACTTGGTGTTGAAGATGTTCAGACCCTTGTTTTCCATCGCGCCCATATTGAAGTCGCTGGTGGCAACGATCATGAAGCGCTCCAAATCCAGCGGCAGGCCAAAGCGCGCTTCGTCCCAAGCAACAGAAGCCATCAGCGAGTTCATGGCCTGCTCGGTCTTCTCCAGATCGCCGGCGCGCACGTAGACCTGCAGCAAGTGTTCCTTGCCTTCGCGCGACTTGATGCGCTGCTCGCGGCAGACGAGTTGGCCAGCTACCAGGGCAAACAGGTAGCATGGCTTCTTGTGCGGATCAATCCAGGTGGCAAAGTGGCGGCCCTCGTTGCCGGAGCCTTCCAGCGGACCGGACTCGACAAGATTGCCGTTGCTCAGCAGCACCGGGTAGCGCTGCTTGTCGGCGCGTAGCGTGACGCTGAAACTGGCCATCACATCCGGGCGGTCCAGGTAGTAGGTGATGCGCCTGAAGCCTTCGGCCTCGCACTGGGTGAAGAAGGAATCGTTGCTGACGTACAAGCCCATCAGCTTGCTGTTCTTGAGGGGGGCGCAGGTGGTAAAAATTTCGAGATCGAAAGCTCCCTCCAACGGCAAGTTGTCCAGCACCAGTTGGCCGCCATCGATCTTGAAGGATGCGCCCTGGCCGTTCACCAGCACACGCGCCAGATTCAGCTCTTCGCCGTCCAGGCGCAGTGCCTGCGCTGGCACATCCGGGTTGCGCCGCAGCGTCATCTTGTTCAGGACGCGGGTTTTTGCCGGGTCCAGGTCAAAAGTCAGATTGACAGAATCAATCCAGAAGGGGGGGGCGCTGTAGTCGGCGCGGCGGATCACGCTGGGCGCGCCATCGGCATTACGAAGTTGCAACATGCAGATTCTCCAAAAATTTCATACTCATCACACACCCTGCTTCAGTGAGGCTTCAATGAACTGGTCAAGGTCACCGTCGAGCACCTTCTGCGTGGCCGAGGTTTCGTAGTTGGTGCGCAAGTCCTTGATCCGGCTGTTGTCCAGCACGTAGGAGCGGATCTGGTGGCCCCAGCCAACGTCGGTCTTGGAGTCTTCCAGCTTTTGCTGCTCCTCCTGGCGTTTTCGCATCTCGAAGTCGTACAGGCGCGAGCGCAGCCGCTTCCAGGCCACATCGCGGTTGCTGTGCTGGCTGCGGCCGTCCTGGCACTGCACCACGATACCGGTTGGCAGGTGAGTCAGACGCACGGCAGAGTCGGTCTTGTTGATGTGCTGACCACCGGCGCCGCTGGCGCGAAAGGTATCCACGCGCACATCGGCCGGGTTGATGTCGATCTGGATTGAGTCGTCAATTTCCGGGTAGACAAAGACCGAGGCAAACGAGGTATGGCGGCCGCCGGATGAGTCAAACGGCGACTTGCGCACCAAGCGGTGCACGCCGGTCTCGGTGCGCAGCAGGCCGAAGGCGTACTCGCCCTCAACCTTGATGGTGGCGCCCTTGATGCCGGCGGTGTCACCGGCCGTCTCGTCTTCCAGCGTGGCGGTAAAGCCCTTGCGCTCGGCGTATTTCAGGTACTGGCGCAGCAGCATGCTGGCCCAGTCGCAAGCCTCGGTTCCACCAGCGCCGGCCTGAATGTCAACAAAAGCGTTGAGTGGATCGGCCGGGTTGTTGAACATGCGCCGAAATTCCAGGCCCTCGATGGTGGCAGCCAGTTTCGCCGTGTCGGCTTCGATCGTGAGCAGACCGGCCTCGTCGCCGTCGTCCTTGCTCATCTGATACAGCTCGGAGTTGTCCGAGAGCTCGCTGGTCAGGGTGTCGAGCGTCAGCACAACGCCGTCGAGCGCCTTCTTTTCGCGCCCGAGTTCCTGAGCGCGCTTCGGGTCGTTCCAGACGGTGGGGTCTTCCAGCGAGGCCTTGACTGTCCTCAGTCGTTCAGCTTTGGCATCGTAGTCAAAGATACCCCCGGAGATCGAGCGTACGGGCGCTCAAACCGGAGAGTTGGTTGCCGATGAGGTTGATGCGTTCTGCTTCCATGCTGGGTGATCCTGACTGTGTGGGTTTTCAATAAGCCCGCATTTTCGCACTCAATCAAGAAATCGTTCGATCAGTGCCGCCAAAACCGCCGGCTGGTCGTGGTGCATCATGTGGCCGGCATCCTCGACGCGGGCGATTTCCACCTGCGGCACGGCTTGTAGGCGCTCATGGAACTGTTCCAGCGTGAACTTGCCCTTCCACCACAGGTCCAGACTGTTGTTGGAGGCCTCGACGCACAGCACCGGCATAGTGATGCGCTTGTAGAGCTCCAGTACCTCGTCTGCCCGGTACAGCTGGGCGTTCGAAATCTTGTGCGCCGGCTCGCCCAGAATGCGCCACTGGCCCTGGTCGTCCTGCTGCGCCCAGTGCTGCGCCAGCCAGTTGGCCTTGTCGGCACGCAGGCGCGGGTTGGTCTTCATCAAGCGCTGCGCGACGCCGGCTGCACTGTCGTAGGTCTTGAGTTCGAGTTCACCCCGGTGCAGCTTCTTCAACTCATCCATCCAGATTGCGTAGCGGCGCGGTGCCTGCTCGGGCTTGCTGGCGGGCATGCCAAAACCTTCGAGGTTGACCAGGCGGCGGATTCGCTCGGGGCGCACGCCGGCGTACAGCATGGCAACGTTGCCGCCCATGCTGTGTCCGATCAGGTTGACCTGCGTGTCTGGCGCGTAGTGGTCGAGCAGAAAGTCCAGATCAGCCAGGTAGTCGGGAAACCAGAAGTTGTCGACCCCGGGGCCAGCGCCGGCGTGACCGGGTGTGCGGCCATAGCCGCGCCAGTCCGGGGCGATGACGTAATGCTGGTGACTCAGCGCGTCCACCACAAACTGGTAGCTGGCGGCCACGTCCATCCAGCCGTGCACCATGACCCAGGGCGTGCTGCCTGGCGCGGGTTGTCCCCAGACCTGCACGTGGTAGGGCAGATTGCGTATAGGGACAAACTCGCTATGGGAAATTCGTTGGGCTTGGTACATTTGCAGCATCATACGGAGGCACAAGGTGAGCGTCAGTCAACACAGTGACAAACTGCAGAGCGGCCAGATCGACAACTACGATCGGTTGCACGCCGGCTTTGAGTGGCTGGTGCCGGAGCAATTCAATATCGCCCAGGTTTGTTGCGGCCGTTGGGCCGCCTTGCCCGACGCCGCCAGCAGGATGGCGATTTATGCCGCTAAAGCCGATGGCGCGAGCAGGTCCTTCAGCTACCTGGAACTGCAGCAGCAGGCAAACCGACTGTCGCACGTTCTGGCCAGACTTGGCGTGCAATCGGGCCAGCGTGTGGCGATCGTGATGCCACAGCGCTTCGAGACGGCCGTGGCTTACATGGCGGTGTTGCAGATGGGTGCGGTGGCGATGCCGCTGTCCATGCTGTTCGGGCCGGAGGCGATCGAGTACCGGCTGCAGGATGGTGAGGCGGTGCTGGCGATTTGTGATGAGAGTTCGATAGAGAACGTTTTGCTGGTACGCGAGCGTTGCCCGGCGCTGCGCAGCGTGCTCGGCGTCGGCGCAGCCGCTGCACGCGCCGACCTGGATTACGGCAAGTTGCTGGAACTGGCGAGGCCCGACTTCACGCCAATGGTGACGCAAGCCGACACCCCGGCGGTGCTGATCTACACCAGTGGAACCACCGGCAACCCCAAGGGCGCCCTGATCCCGCACCGGGCCCTGATCGGCAATCTCACCGGCTTTGTTTGCAGCCAGAACTGGTTCGGCTTCAACGGCCGCGACAACCGTGAATCGGCAGCCGTATTCTGGTCGCCGGCGGACTGGGCCTGGACCGGCGGGCTGATGGACGCGCTGCTGCCGACGCTGTACTTTGGTCGCCCCATCGTCGGCTTCAACGGACGCTTCAGCCCCCAGCAGGCCATGAGCTTGATGCAGCAGTTTGGCGTTACGCACAGCTTCCTGTTTCCGACAGCACTCAAGGCGATGATGAAGGCTTATCCGGGTAGCCCCGGCTGCAGCGTGCGCCAGCAGTTTGGTCTTGAACTGCAAGCCATCATGAGTGCCGGTGAGGCGGTCGGGGACGCCGTTTTTGACTACTGCCAGTCGCAACTCGGCGTCACGGTCAACGAGATGTTTGGCCAGACCGAAATCAATTACATCGTAGGTAACTGTGCCCCCACGCTTTTCGCTTCGCGTAATGCGCTGCCCCCCGGGGGGGCTAATTTTCCTAGGGGCGGCCCGTCGGAAAATTCTGTGCCTGTTTCAATCGGATGGCCAGCCAAGCCGGGCAGCATGGGCAAGGGTTATCCTGGGCATCGCGTGGCCGTGATTGACGAGGCGGGCCAGGAGTGCCCGGTGGGCGTTGCGGGGGACGTAGCGCTCAACCGTTTTGATGTGCACGGTCAGAGTGACCCGATCTTCTTTCTGGGCTATTGGAAGAACGAAACCGCGACACAGGACAAGTTCACCGGCGACTGGTGTCGTACCGGCGACCTGGCAGTGCGTGACGCCGATGGCTATCTCTGGTACCAGGGGCGCTCCGACGATGTCTTCAAGTCATCGGGCTACCGCATCGGGCCGGGCGAGATCGAGAACTGTCTGGTCAAGCACCCGGCGGTGGCCAACGCGGCGGTGGTGCCCAAGCCGGATCGGGAGCGCGGTGCGGTGGTCAAGGCCTATGTGGTGCTGGCTGCCGACTTTGTTGCAGCCAACGATTTTCGACCGGGAGCCGACGCCGCTTTCGAGGCCGAACTGGTGGCGCAGTTGCAGGCCCATGTGAAGGAAAAACTGGCGCCCTACGAGTACCCGAAGGAGATTGAATTTATCGATGCGCTGCCCATGACCACGACCGGCAAGGTGCAGCGCCGTGTACTGCGACTGCAGGAACAGGAGCGGGAAAGACTGCGATGGCCAAGCACATCAGCCTGACGCCAGCCACCCAGATGCTCAAGGCGAACAAGGTGGTGTTCACCGAGCATCCCTATGAGTACCTGGAGCACGGCGGTGCGCTGCACAGCGCCGAGGTGCTGGGCTTTGATCCCTTCATGGTGGTCAAGACACTGGTCATGCAGGATCAGGACGCCAAGCCGCTGCTGGTGCTGATGCACGGCAACCGCAAGGTCTCTACCAAGAACCTGGCGCGCCAGATTGGCGCCAAGTCGGTGGAGCCCTGTCTGCCCGAGGTTGCGAACCGGCACAGCGGTTATCTGGTGGGTGGTACTTCACCGTTTGCGACGCGCCGGCAGATGCCGGTCTATATCGAGGCGACGATTCTGGAACTGCCGAGAATCCTCATCAATGGTGGCCGGCGCGGCTATCTGGTGGGGCTGGATCCGCAGGTTTGTGTGGCACTGCTGGCAGCGCAAACCGTGCAATGTGCGCTGACCGATTGAGCACTGGCCACGGAACCAGCGCAGGCTGGCAAAATAGCAACAACATGGCCGCGTCTGCGCCGTGCAGCAGGAGGTTATCTTGAACGCTATGCAACCATTGCTCCCTTGGCTAGCCACTGTGCTGGCATACCTGACGGGCTCGCTGTCGTTTGCCGTAATCGTCAGCCGACTGATGGGCCTGAATGACCCGCGCACCTTTGGCAGCAAGAACCCGGGAGCCACCAATGTGCTGCGCTCTGGCAACAAGGGCGCCGCTGTGGTCACGCTGCTGCTTGATGCCGGCAAGGGCTGGCTGCCGGTGATGTTGGTACGCTGGTACGGCAAAGCGTATGGCATGGAGGAGGGCACCATGGCGCTGGTCGGGTTGGCGGCGTTCATTGGCCATCTGTACCCGGTGTTCTTCAAGTTCGCCGGCGGCAAGGGTGTGGCCACGGCTTTTGGCGTGCTGCTGGGTATCAGCTGGGTACTAGGCCTGGCCAGCGCTGTCAGCTGGCTGCTGATGGCTTACTTCTTCCGTTACTCGTCGCTCGCAGCGCTGACCTGCGCCGTGCTGGCGCCGGTCTACTATGTTTTTGGCGATGGCTCCCTCTGGTACCTCAACAAGGGCGTCCTGCTGTCGGTATCCATCATGTCCTTGCTGTTGATTTATCGCCATGCCGAAAACATTGGTCGGCTGGTCAAGGGGACCGAGTCCCGGCTTGGCAAAAAAACCAAAGCCTGATCCGGGTTCAGTCCTGGTATTGCCCGGGTTTCGCAGCCTCTATCAGCGCCAGGGCCTGCGCCAGACTGGCGGCCATGCTGACGGCGTTGCTGGCGTGCGCCACGCAATCGGTACTCCAGACTTCACTCACACCCGCTGCGCGCAGCAGGGGCAGCGCACTGGCCTCAAACAACGCATGGGTCACTGCGACGTCAACTGACGCGGCGCCACCGGTCAGAAGCAGCCGCGCTGCTTCCGCCAGCGTGTGCCCGGTGCTCGCCACATCATCGAGCAACACCACATGGCGGCCAGTCAGTGTGCAGTGCGGTAGCTCAATGTGCACCGAGCGGTCGCCATGGCGCAGCTTGCGGCACACCGCATGCTCCAGGCCATGGCGCGCTGCGGCTTGGGCGACCCACTGTGCCGACTCTTCGTCCGGTCCCACCAGCAGCGCGGCGCTGCGGTGTGCGGCAATCAGGTCAGACAGCAGGGGCGCACCGCTCAGCACCAGGGTGTTGCCGGCGGGCAGAGCTTCGTGCAGGGTGGCGACGCGGTGCAGATGGGGATCGACCGTGATGACGGCGTCAAACAGTGTTGCCAGGAACTGGCCCACGATACGTTGACTGATGGCTTCGCCTGGCTGGAACGCGATGTCCTGGCGCATATACGCCAGATAAGGCGCCAGCAGCGTCAGGTGCTCTGCACCCAGGCTGCGCGCGGTTTGCGCTACCAGCAACAATTCGAGCAGCTTTTCGTTCGGCTGGTTCAGTGTTCTCAGAATTACCACATGCTGTGGCAACGGCTCTGGCAAGCGCAGCTTGAGTTCGCCATCGGGAAAGCGATGCCGCTCAATTGGCATGAGGTTCAACGCACCAGCTTGAGCGATTCGCTCGGCGTTGGCGCGTTCGTCCGCAAAGTAGAGCAGCAGGGGTTTGGCGGGTAGCGTGGACGACATCAGAACTCGACGAACATCTGCGGTATTTCTTCGGCACGCCCAATCGTATAAGCGCTTGATCTGGCGCAGGCCTGACGCGCAAACTCAAGGTCACTGGGGAACTCGGCGTGCACGCGGTACAGAACGTCGCCGGGCACTACTGCATCACCGAGTTTGCGCAGCAGATCCACGCCGGCGCTGATGACCTTGGGCGCGCCGGCCAGACGAGCGATGCGTGCTACCTGCAGGTTGTCGATACCAACCACCAGGCCGGCCTGTGTGGCGCGCACCTCGAAGGTCAGTCGGCCCAGCGCTGGCTGATTGTGATCAAAGCGCTTGCTGCCCTGGGCTGCAATGATGGCGTTCATCTTGTTCAGGGCTCGGCCGGAGTCCAGGATGTCGCGCGCGATGGCAAAACCATCGCCACCGCGCACGTCCGGACTGCATTCAATCAGGCGGCCTGCCAGTCGCAGACACTTTTGTCGCAAATCGACCGGAGCGAGGGGGTCGTTTTCGAGCACACGCATCACGTCGCGCGCCTCCAGCATCGGACCGATGCCCTGTCCAATGGGCTGGCGGCCATCGGTGATCAGTACATCCAGCGAGAGATGCAGGCGCGAGGCAACATACTCGAACAGGCGGCGCAAGTGCTGCGCATCGGGCATGGAGCGAACCTTGGCGCTGGGACCGATAGGAATGTCCAGCACCAGATGGCTGGAGCCTGCCGCAATCTTCTTCGACAGAATGGAGGCCACCATCTGGCCCGGTGAATCAACGCCCAGCGGCCGCTCCACCGAGATCAGCACGTCGTCGGCCGGCGACAGGTTGGCGGCACCGCCCCACGCCAGGCAGCCGCGGTGCTCACGCACAATCTCGGCCAGCCGGTCAAATGGCAGTTCCACATTGGCCAGCACCTCCATGGTGTCTGCCGTACCGGCGGGCGAAGTGATGGCGCGCGAGGAAGTCTTGGGACACAGCAGTCCGTGCGCGGCCACGATGGGCACCACCAACATCGAGGTGCGGTTGCCGGGGATGCCGCCGATGCAGTGCTTGTCAACGACCAGACGCTCGTGCCAGTCGTGGCGACGTCCGCTCTCGACCATGGCTTCGGTCAGGAAATAGACCTCTTCGCGGTCCAGTTCATCGCGATTCGTTGCCACGACAAAAGCGGTCAGTTCGATCTTGGAGTAGTGCCTCTCGGCAATGTCGCGCACGATGCCGCGGAAATCTTCGCGGCTCAAGCGTTCACCCGATATCTTGCGATGCAGTGCATCGATGGAGGCGGCCGGTTCGGCCTGCGAAACACTGGCCGCGCGGCCAGCGCTCGCGCCCAGCTGCACGAAAGCGTCTTCCGAGAGTCCGATTTCGTTGCACCCCACGATGGCCTCGTCATCGACCACGTTCAAGGTGGCAAGGATGTGTTGCCCGTTGGCCCGGATCTCGACTTTGGAGAGGGCCTGAAAGCCCTCGGCGCGATACACCTCGCAGTCGCGATGCAGGTAGGCGACGTTTTCACGGTAGGTGTCGATTGCGACGCGTCGCACCGCCAGGCTGGAGGTGACCAGCGGTTTGGCTCGCGCTGCGTCTGGCGTCAACACCTGATCACGCCCCGGTTTGCTGGCTCAGACGCGTTTTCTGTATTCGCCGGTGCGGGTATCGATTTCGACCTTGTCGCCTTGTGCCACGAAGATCGGCACGCCGACGTCAAAACCGGTGGCGATCTTGGCTGGCTTGAGTACCTTGCCGGAAGTGTCGCCTTTGACGGCGGGCTCGGTCCAGGTGATCTCGCGCACGACGCTGGTCGGCAGTTCAACCGAAATCGCCTTGCCGTCGTAGAACACCACTTCAACAGTCATGCCGTCTTCCAGGTAGTTCAGCGAGTCGCCCATGTTTTCGGCTTCGACTTCGTACTGGTTGAAGTCGCTGTCCATGCAAACGTACATCGGGTCAGCAAAATAGGAGTAGGTGCATTCTTTCTTGTCCAGAATCACCTGATCCATCTTGTCGTCGGCCTTGAACACGACTTCAGTCCCGAAGTTGGCGATCAGGCTTTTGAGCTTCATGCGCACGGTGGCCGAGTTGCGGCCGCCGCGGCTGTATTCGGCTTTGAGGACAACCATGGGGTCTTTGCCGTGCATGATGACGTTGCCGGCGCGAATTTCTTGAGCGGTTTTCATAGTAATGGTGTGAAGGTTGGCCGCACTTTTCGCGGCAGGGGCTGCATGACCGCAAGCGAATCCGGTCAATATTGCAAAGCGTTGAATTTTAACGGTTTTTCCGCGCGAATCGGATGATCTTTGTCACAAGATCGTCGTCCTGCAGTTGCCGCGCTCTGGCGCTGCTGACGCTTGTGTGCCATTCGGTCAGTTCTAGCTCGGGCAGGGCGGCCTGGCTCAGACCGTTCCAGACCTGGTGAAAAGTCCGCAGTGAGGGTGGCGCTTGCAAATGATCAAGGAAAGCGCCCAGCTTGGCCTGGTGCGCGTTGTCGGACTGCGCGTAGATCTGCCAGACAAAGGGCTTGCCGGCCCAAAGGGTTCGCACCAGAGAGTCCTCGCCGCGTACGAAGTTGAGGTCGCAGGACCAGAGCAGGCAGTCATAGTCAAGCTGATTCAGCGCTGGCAAGTAGGTGAATTTCAGCCGCTCGTGAGTATTCCACGCGGCGTGTGTGCCGTTCATGCAGGCAATACAGGCCTGGACGGCGGCCGTGGCGCGCCCCGGCGTCACCAGCAGCCGTGTTGGCTGCTCGGCCGCCGCCAGTTGTTCCAAAAGAGACTGCAAGGCCGCCGGCTCGTAACAGAACAGCGAGATCAGCCGCTCCCCCTGAAAGTGGATGGCAAAGCGGCGCAGCCAGGCTTCACGGTCGAAGGCGGCCTGCCGTGCAGCCAGGCCCGGCTCGCGCAGCAGGCCGCCGGTCGCTGGCGTGAAGCCGGGGTAGAAAAAATACTTGCGCAGCCCCGCACCCGGCCCGGACAGCACAGGCGAAGGTAAGCCGTGGCAGCGTTCAACATACGCTTCTGCGCTCAGATACTCCAGGTTGAGCCAGACGCCGTCATGCCCGGCGAGAAATCCGGCATCGACCTCGCAGCCAAAGGCTTCGATCAGCACATCGCCAGCGGGTAAGCCGGTGGGCGACAGCGCCTCGTTCCATTGCCTCACTGAGACCCCCGGCGTGCCGCCGGGTGCCATCCAGGCCAGCGCGCTGGCGTCGTCCAGCCACAGGCGCACCTGCTCGCCGCGCGCGGCCAGGTCGGCGGCGAGACGCCAGCAAACGCCAACGTCACCGTAGTTGTCGATGACGCGGCAAAAGATGTCCCAAAGGTTTCCTGTTTTCACGCCAGAGATTGTCCACAATACGGACCTATGTCTGATTTGCCTGATTCCACAACCGAGCCCAACGCCCAATTGTTGAGCGATGTGGCTGGCTTGCCACCGCTGCCTGGCGTCTATCGCTATTTCGACAGCGACGGCGCTGTGCTCTATGTCGGCAAGGCGATCAACCTGAAGAAGCGGGTGTCCAGCTACTTCCAGAAGAACCATGGCGCCACTCGCATTGGCCACATGATAAGCAGAATAGCTCGCCTGGAAACCACGGTGGTGCGGTCCGAAGCGGAGGCGCTGCTGCTGGAAAACAACCTGATCAAGACCCTCAACCCGAAGTACAACATCCTGTTTCGGGATGACAAGAGTTACCCGTATCTGAAAATCACCGGTGTCGCCGCCTCGGCCAACGTGAGTTCGCAGTTTGCCCGCGTCGCCTATTACCGGGGTGCCGTGGAAAAGAAGCACCATTACTTCGGTCCCTATCCGAGCGCTTGGGCGGTAAAGGAAGCCATTTTGCTGATGCAAAAAGTCTTTCGCCTGCGCACTTGTGAAGATCCGGTCTTCAATAACCGCAGCCGGCCCTGTCTGCTTTACCAGATCAAGCGCTGTTCGGCGCCTTGCGTCGGTCATATTTCTGCGCCCGATTACGCGCAGGACGTGGCGGATGCCGAACGTTTCCTGCACGGTGACGCACAGCAAGTGATGCAGGAACTGGAGCAGCGCATGCTGGCCCACGCGAAGCTGCTGCAGTTTGAGCAGGCGGCCGAACTGCGCAACCAGATTGCCGCTCTGTCCAACGTGCTGCATCAGCAGTCGGTGGAGAACGTGTCGGACCGCGATGTGGACATTCTGGCGGTCAAGGTGCAGGGCGGACGCGCCTGCGTCAATCTGGCCATGGTGCGTGGTGGGCGTCATCTGGGCGACCGCGCCTATTTCCCGGTTCACGTGGACGACGCGGTGGGCATCTATGTTGACGACGATGACACAGCCAGTAGCGTGCTCTCAGTCGAAGCCCAGGTGCTGCAGGCTTTTGTGGCGCAACATTATCTGCAGGTGCCGGTGCCGCCCTCGCTGGTGCTGAGCGTAGCCGTTGACAGCCATCTGATCGAGGCACTGTCAGCGCAGTCTGGTGTCAAGGTCACAGCCGTGCATCAGCCGCGCGAGCAACGTCGTCTGTGGCTGGAAATGGCGCAAACGAATGCCGCTTTGCAACTGGCACGTCTGCTCTCGGAAGAGGGCTCACAGCAGGCACGCACGCGCTCGCTGGCGGAGGCGCTCGATCTGGCGATTGAAGATCTGGAGCAGCTTCGCATCGAGTGTTTTGATATTTCCCACACGGCGGGCGAGGCGACCCAGGCATCCTGTGTCGTGTTTCAAAAGCACAAGATGCAAAACGCCGAGTACCGGCGCTTCTCCATCGACAGCATCACGCCGGGTGACGATTACGCTGCCATGCGCCAGGTGCTGCTGCGCCGTTACGGCAAACTCGCTGACGCCATGCGTGAAACGCAGACCAGCGGCGCTGGTGCGCTCGGGCGTTTGCCCGATCTGGTGCTGGTCGATGGCGGCAAAGGGCAGGTGTCGATGGCGCGCGAGGTGTTTGAGCAGTTGGGTCTGTCGCTGGCACTGATCGTTGGTGTGGAAAAGGGCGAAGGCCGCAAGGTAGGGCTGGAGGAACTGGTCTTTGCCGATGGCCGCGAGAAGGTTTATCTGGGCAAGGACTCGGCTGCCTTGATGCTCGTAGCGCAGATTCGGGATGAGGCCCACCGTTTTGCCATCACCGGCATGCGCGCCAAGCGCGCCAGAGTGCGCCTTGACGGTGGCAAGCTGGAAGAGATTCCCGGCGTTGGACCCAAGCGTCGGGCCAAATTGCTGCAGCGCTTTGGCGGAGTGCGTGGAGTTGCCATGGCAGGGGTGGAAGATCTGGCCACGGTTGAAGGCATATCGCACGAACTGGCCGAGGATATTTACCGCGCGTTGCACTGATGAGCGGACAAGCTGCGCTATAGCCGTGCCACAATGACGCCGTATGTTTTTCAATACTCCGACGCTCATGACATGGGGTCGCATCGCCGCGATTCCGCTGATCGTTGGCGTCTATTTTGATGCGCTGCCGCTCGAGACAGCCAGCCGCGACCTGATCGCAACCTGCGTGTTTGTGTTGTCGGCGATCACGGATTGGCTCGATGGCTATCTGGCGCGCAGGCTCAATCAGGTTTCTTCCTTCGGTGCTTTTCTGGATCCGGTAGCCGACAAGATACTGGTTTGCGCCAGTGTGCTGGTGCTGGTGCATCTGGGGCGGGCGGACGTTTTTGTCGGGCTCATCATTATTGGTCGCGAGATTGCCATTTCGGCGCTGCGTGAATGGATGGCACAGATCGGTGCCGCCAAGAGTGTCGCGGTGCACATGGTAGGCAAGCTCAAGACCGTGGTGCAGATGGTGGCCATACCGTTTCTGCTGTTCAACGGCACGCTGTTCGGCTTGATCAATACTCATCTGTGGGGCGCCTGGCTGATCTGGATCGCTGCCGTCATGACGGTATGGTCGATGGTCTACTACCTGCGCAAGGCGCTGCCGGAAATCCGGGCGCGCGTGAAGTGAGTGAGCGTGAAGATTCGGCACTGATCCGTGCCATGCCTGTGCTGTTTGTGCTGATCTGGAGCACCGGGTTTATCGTCGCCCGCTACGGTATGCCGCACGCGCCGCCTCTGAAATTTCTGGCACTGCGCTATTTCTTTTCCATCGCCTGCTTTCTACCCTGGATTTTGCTGGCGCGGGTCAAGTGGCCGGCGACAGCCAGTCAGTGGGCCCACCTGGGTTTCACCGGCGTCCTGATGCATGCCTGCTATCTGGGCGGTGTCTGGGCAGCGGTGAAAGCGGGCATGGGTTCTGGCTTGTCGGCCTTGATCGTCGGACTGCAACCGGTACTGACAGCGCTGTGGTTGTCCAGCACCGGCGGCAGGGTCAGCATGCGGCAATGGAGCGGACTGGTGCTGGGCTTTGCGGGATTGGTGCTGGTCGTGTCGCGCAAGTTTGGCCAGGGCGGTGAGGCAAACTGGGCCAATGTGTCGATGGCCGTGGGTGCCCTGTTTGCAATTACCCTGGGCACCCTGTATCAGAAGCGTTTTGTCAAACCCTGTGATGTGCGCAGCGCCAATGCGGTGCAACTGATGGCAGCTTTTCTTGTGACCTTGCCGCTGGCTTTGCTGGAGACCGAGACCGTGCGCTGGAACGCTGAAATGCTGGGCGCCATGGCCTGGTCGGTACTGGCGCTGACGCTGGGTGGCAGTTCCCTGCTGTACCTGCTGATTCAGCGTGGTGCGGCAGCGTCTGTGACCAGCCTGATGTACTTGGTGCCGCCAGTTACTGCTTTCATAGCCTGGGTGTTGTTTGCTGAGCCCATCAATGCGGTGACCGTGGTTGGTATCCTGATGACGGTGATGGGCGTAGCGCTGGTGGTTAGGCCGGCAAGAGCGAGCGTACCCGCGTTGCGCCAGTGATGAATTGATTGACCATGATGCATAAGGATTCGCGATGAGCAAAAAGAGAATTGCGGTGATCGCCGGTGACGGCATCGGCAAAGAGGTCATGCCCGAGGGCATTCGCGTGATGGAGCGGGCAGCGACCAAGTACGGGATCGACTTGCAGTTTGACCACTTCGATTTTTCCAGCTGGGACTATTACGAGAAACACGGCAAGATGCTGCCCGACAACTGGAAGGACCAGATTGGCGGCCACGACGCCATCTACTTCGGTGCGGTGGGCTGGCCGGAAAAAATTCTGGATCACGTCTCGCTGTGGGGCTCGCTGCTGCTGTTTCGCCGCGATTTTGACCAGTATGTGAACCTGCGTCCGGCGCGACTGATGCCCGGCATCATTGCGCCGGTGGTACGACGCGATGGTAGCCGGCGTGCGCCGGGAGAGATCGACATGTTCATCGTGCGCGAGAACACCGAGGGCGAGTACTCCAGCATTGGTGGGCGCATGTATCCCGGCACTGAGCGTGAAATCGTGATGCAGGAAACGGTGATGTCGCGCGTAGGCGTGGACCGGGTACTGAAATTTGCTTTTGAGCTGGCGCAGTCGCGGCCGAAAAAACATTTGACCAGTGCCACCAAGTCCAATGGCATTGCCATCACCATGCCGTATTGGGACGAGCGCGTCGCTGAGATGGCCAAGCGCTACCCGGAGGTCACGGTCGACAAGTTCCATATCGATATCCTGACCGCCCACTTTGTGCAACGGCCCGATTTCTTTGATGTGGTGGTGGCCAGTAATTTGTTCGGTGACATTCTGAGCGACCTGGGTCCTGCCTGCACCGGCACGATCGGGATTGCACCGAGCGCGAACCTGAATCCACAACGCAATTTTCCATCGCTGTTTGAGCCGGTACACGGCTCTGCGCCTGATATCGCTGGCCAGGGAATAGCCAACCCGATCGGCCAGATCTGGTGCGGCGCCATGATGCTTGATTTTCTGGGTTACCGCAGCGCTCACGAAGGGGTTCTGGCGGCCATCGAAAAGGTATTGGAGCCCCAAAGTGGTGCGCCGCGCACGCGTGATTTGGGTGGCACAGCAGGTACCGCCGATGTCGGGCGGGCGATTGCAGAGGCACTTTGAGCAGGGTGCTGCGGTGGCGTCAAAATTTCGTCGGCGCGAGCGAGAAAAGGCGACTAGAATTCGCGTCCGCCCTCTAACATGGCGGACACCAATTTTTTTGACGAGACAAACAAATCAACTCTACTTAAATATGATGGGATTATTGTGAACAAGACTGAATTGATTGAGCACATCGCAACACAGGCAGATATTTCCAAAGCGGCGGCCAACCGCGCGCTGGAGGCGGTCATTGGCGCCGTGAAGACAACATTGAAGAAGGGGAACGATGTTTCTCTGGTTGGATTTGGCACGTTTGCGGTGACAAAACGTCCCGCCCGCGTGGGCCGCAACCCACGCACTGGTGCTGCGATTAAAATCAAGGCAGCCAAGGTGCCGAAGTTCCGTGCCGGCAAGGCTTTAAAAGATCATTTGAACTGACAGTCGATTAAAGTGGGGTGCTTAGCTCAGTTGGTAGAGCGGCGCCCTTACAAGGCGTAGGTCGGCGGTTCGAGCCCGTCAGCACCCACCACCACTTTACCAATGAAAATAAGGGTTTGCAGCGATGCAAGCCCTTTTTTATTTTCAGACCTTAAGTGGCTATTGACCGGCAAACGAAAACCGT
>CAITQH010000392.1 GCA_903894475.1 uncultured beta proteobacterium | reverse complement strand
TTTATTCTGTCATTGCGAACAAAGTGAAGCAATCCATGACTTCTGACTGCATGGACTGCCGCGCTGCGCTCGCAGTGACGAAGTCTCTGTTCAAGGTCCCTGTGCGTTATCGGGTCCGATTCGGGATCTCGCAATGACGTAAATGAATCTGCTATCGTTTGCCAATGCACGGCCTAAAACACATTCCAGCCGGTGTCTGGGCGCTCGGTTTTGTCAGCTTGCTGATGGACGTGTCGAGCGAGATGATCCACAGCCTGCTGCCGGTTTTTCTGGTGACGACGCTGGGCACCAGTGTTTTCGTGGTCGGTCTGATGGAAGGTGCGGCCGAGGCCACGGCGCTCATCGTCAAGGTGTTTTCCGGTGTGCTGAGCGACTACTGGGGCAAGCGCAAGCCGCTTGCCATTCTGGGCTACGGCATGGGAGCATTTTCCAAGCCGCTGTTCGCTCTGGCCAGCAGTGCCGGTCTGGTGCTGAGTGCGCGACTGCTCGACCGCATCGGCAAGGGCATCCGCGGCGCCCCGCGTGACGCGCTGGTGGCTGACATCACGCCGACTGAATTGCGCGGTGCCGCCTTCGGCTTGCGCCAATCTCTCGATACGGTCGGTGCCGTTCTCGGTCCCCTTCTGGCGATGGGCCTGATGCTGCTCTGGGCCAACGATTTCCGTTCGGTGTTCTGGGTCGCAACCGTGCCGGCGTTCTTTTGTGTTGCCTTGTTGATCTTTGGTGTGCGTGAGCCCGAACGCCCCACTGACGCGCCGCGCAGCAACCCTATCAGCCGCGTTAATCTGGCACGCCTGGGTGCACCCTATTGGTGGGTAGTGACGATTGGAGCGGTCTTCACGCTGGCGCGTTTCAGCGAGGCCTTCCTGTTACTGCGGGTTCAACAGGGTGGCTTGGGCCTGGCCTGGACACCCATGGTCTTGATCGGGATGAACCTGATCTACGCGGCCTGCGCCTATCCCTTTGGCAAGCTGGCCGACCGTATGCAGCACGGCAGGCTGCTGACCTGGGGGCTGCTCTTGCTGATCGGTGCCGATGCGCTGCTGGCTTACAGCAATTCAGGCATCTGGGTCTGGGCCGGCATCGCGCTGTGGGGCCTGCATATGGCAATGACGCAGGGCCTGCTGGCGACCATGGTGGCCGATAGCGCGCCGGAGGATCTGCGTGGCACTGCTTATGGATTCTTCAACCTGATGAGCGGTCTGGCGATGCTGCTTGCCAGTGGTCTTGCCGGGCTGCTATGGGAACAACTCGGCGCCGCCTTCACCTTCCTGGCCGGCATCGTCTTTTGCCTTGCCGCACTGGGTTTGCTGCTGTTGCGGCCCCAACAGCGGACTTGAACCAGGGCCTGTTCAGCGCCGCAGAAACTGGCGCAGTTTCAGCCCGGTGGCCCACAACGCCGAAAAATAGAGCACGGCCGAGGCCAGCAAGACCATGGCCATCAAGCCAATTCGGGTGGCGCTGTCGCTACGCAACTGAACCCACGCAAAAGCGCTATTGGCCCAAAGCAGGAAACCCAGCAGCAAAAGGCTTGCCCCCGTGACACGCCAGGCAAAGCCACGCCAGCCCGGCTCAGGCTGGTAACTGCCTCTCTTGAGCAGGCCCAGCAGCAGCCATAACGCATTGATCATCGCGCCAAGCCCGATGGACAGCGTCAACGCAGCGTGGCGGAACACCGGCACCAGCGCGATATTGAGCAATTGAGTGATCAGCAACACGGCCATGGCCACGCGCACCGGCGTCCTGGTGTCCTGGCTGGCGTAGTAACCCGGTGCCAGCACCTTGATGGCAACTATACCGATCAGACCGACACCCCAGCCCATCAGGGCATAGGTGATTTGCTGCACATCGTGCTCGGTCATGACGCCGTAGTGGTAGAGCACTGCCACCAGTGGCCTGGCAAAGGCGACCAGCGCCACTGCGGACGGCAACGCCAGCAGCAAGACCAGACGCAAACCCCAGTCGAGCATGGCCGAGTATTTCGCGCTGTCACCGGCGGCGCGCGCTGCTGCCAGTTGCGGCATCAGGACCACGCCCATGGCAACACCGAGTAATGCGGTCGGGAACTCCATCAAGCGGTCGGCGTAGGTGATCCAGCTGACGCTGCCTGGGGCCAGGTGCGAGGCGATCTGGGTGTTGATCAACATGGAAAAGTGCGCCACACTGACCCCGAGCAAAGCCGGTCCCATCAGCTTGAGAATGCTCTTGGTGCCCGGGTCGGCCCAGGCGTCGCGCAGCGCGCTCCAGCGCACTCCGACGTGGGGGGTGAGACCGAGTTTCTTCAAGGCCAGCAGTTGCACTGTGAGTTGCAACACGCCGCCCAGCAGCACGCCACCGGCCAGTGCGTAAATCGGCTCCAGTCCCAGCGCCTTGAGCCAGGGCGCGCCCAGCCAGGCTGCCCCAATCATGCACAGATTTAGCAGCACGGGGGTTGCCGCCGGCACGGCAAAGCGTCTCCAGGTGTTGAGCACACCCGCGGCCAGCGCCACCAGCGACATGAAGGCGATGTAGGGAAACATCCAGCGCGTCATGACCACCGCTACCTCAAAACCGCGTGGCGTCTCCTGCAGGCCACTGGCCATGGCCCAGACCAATGCCGGCGCTCCCAGCACTCCGAGAACACTGATGACCAGCAAGACCCAGGCCAGAACCGTGGCAGCGCGGTCAATCAGCAACTGGGTCGCAGCCTCGCCGTGCTGTGCCTTGGTGGTGGCCAGCACCGGGACAAAAGCCTGGCTGAAGGCGCCCTCCGCAAAGAAGCGGCGAAACAGATTGGGAATGCGAAAAGCGACGTTGAAGGCATCGGTCAGCGCGCTGGCGCCAAAGGTAGAGGCAATCAGCAATTCGCGCGCCAGTCCGGTGACACGCGAGGCCAGCGTCAGCAAGGAAACCACAGAGGCAGATTTGAACAGACTCACGAGGCGCAGTGTAGCCGGCTCGGCAAGGCGTACGGGCGAACTCAGCCAGAGTGGCTGGCGCCTGTTAGAATGCTCGGCTTTGCTGACAACATCCACAGACTCAAGGAACTAAAGATATGGCATCTGGAAAACCCAAGAAAAAGAACCCGCGCCTGGCGTCGGGCCGCAAGCGCGTCCGTCAGGACGTCAAGATCAACGCCGCGAACACCTCGCTGCGCTCCAAATACCGCACCGCAGTGAAGAACGTTGAAAAAGCGGTTGTCGCTGGCGACAAGGCCAAGGCAAGCGAATTGTTTGGCAAGATGCAGGCCGTGGTTGACACCGTAGCCGACAAAGGCATCTTCCACAAGAACAAGGCTGCTCGTGACAAGAGCCGCCTGTCGACCAAGGTGAAAGCCCTGGTCGCCAAAGCCGCCTGATTTCAGGCAAATCGCACGGATCAATTCCTCTGGAAATTTTGATCCGCCGTTTGTAACGGGTGCGCTGACAGCAAAAATGCAAGGAGGCCGTCGCAAGACGGCTTTTTTGTTTTCGGGCGGGGGTAGCGCCCTCAATGACAACGAGCTTCGTGTTCGGACGAAGTTGCTGCAGCTCGCGGAAAGCGCGCAAGTACGCATCACGATTGCCGACAATTCCAGGCAAAGGCACCTTGATGCTCGCCATCTGCTCTCTGGTGACAACCTGATCCTTCTTCGTGCGAATCACAGAGGCGAGCGCGAACCGATCCTTGGATTGGTGGCTGTTCTATTGAAATAGAGTTGGTGACGGTATGCACCAGCGACCGGTCCGGGGGTGGCAGGCGACCGCGCATTAGCTCAGCAATTTAATCAACGCATCGGGATGAACCCCCCACCCGATCAAACCCGACAAGCCCATCAATACGCCAAAGCCTGAGGGCAGCAGGGCCAGAAGATAAAGCCACGGAAGCTGCGTCAGGGATGCGACTGCCAGCAAAGAAATGGCAATGGCAATTGAAGCATCAGACAGGTCGAACTGATCATCCCGGAAATTCAACGCATCGTAAGTACTTTGATCCTTCTCGGCCTGAATCTTCAATTCCGCCTTTTTTTGCTGCTGATCCTTAACCACCGCTTCGTAATTTGCAATCTGCAACGCAAACTCAGCGTCAAGTTTCGGTGCAGCCATCAATCGTTGCAGCTTCAATTGTGTCAACGTTGACTTGGCGACCTCTTCACGGATGTTACGAGCTTGATAGAACTGCCAATGATCCAGTTTGTCGGCCTGCGCCTGCTGCATGGCTTGCACGATGTTGTCGTCCTTGACCTTGCAGATGCCCATGAATGTCGCAAGCAACGCCACCGTGATGGCAACCGCAGGATTGAGCCAATGGGACTTTCTATTCGATTCCTCCGGCTTTGTGGATTCGACAATTTCCTGCGGATCAATTTCCATGACATCCTGCTCTCAATA
>CAITQH010000391.1 GCA_903894475.1 uncultured beta proteobacterium | reverse complement strand
TCCCCGACGGTCGTGATTTGGCGCCATTTGTCACTTGGTTGCCTGCAGGCGCTGTCACTGGCACCGCCGCCCAGAGTACTGGCTTGACGGCATTCCCGACTGGCAGCAAAGAGCTCTCTGTTCACAAGAGGGGCGTTTCCCTGTCCCAGCTACTGGCTGGCGTGTCCCAGGCAGTGGCACAGGCCTACAAGTCTGGGGTTTGGACCATGGTCGAAGTGGTTGAACTTCGGGTCAGCAGCGGCCATGTCTTCATCGGGGTCTCAGAGCGTGACTCGCACGGAGCAGTTCTGGCCAAGACAAGCGCCGTCATTTGGCAGTCCACTGCCAACACAATCCTGCCGGAGTTCGAACGTGCCACCGGCGCCCAGCTGGCCGCTGGCATCAAGCTTCTCGTGCACGCACGGCCTGTTTTCAAGCCCCAGCATGGCTTCAGTCTGGAAATTGATGCCATTGACTCCGAATACACATTGGGCGACCTGGAAGCCAAGAAGCGGGAAATCCGAGAACGGTTGCAGGCAGAGGGCGTCTTTGCTGTCAACAAGCGGTTGCCATCTCCCTGGGATTTCACGACCGTCCTGGTGGTTGCACCTGAGGGTGGCGCCGGGTTGGGTGACTTCCAGGCTGAGGCCAATCGACTGGAGCAGTGCGGCGTTTGCCGGTTCACGTATGCCTTCAGCCGGTTTCAGGGGGAGGGTGCTGCCAGGGAGATATGCAATGCACTGCAGGCGGCGCTCCAGACGTGGCCATCTGATGCGCAAGGGGCGCCAGACGTTGTCGTCATCATCCGAGGTGGTGGCGCCGTCAACGACCTTGCCTGGCTAAATGACTATGACTTGTCAAGGTTCATTTGCGACCTGCCAATACCAGTGCTAACAGGCATTGGCCATGAACGCGACAGCACAGTGCTTGATGAAGTTGCCAACATCAAATTTGACACGCCGAGCAAGGTCATTGCTGGTATCGAACAGACCATCGGCCAGCGCGTGACAGAGGTCAAAGCGAACTTCGAGCAGGTAACCAGTCGTGCTTCCAAGGCGGTCCAGTCGTTCAAGGCGAAGGTCAGCGCACTGGACGTCAGCGTGCGTAGTGATGCCGTTCGGCATCTGGTGCAGGGAAGGCAGGCTACTTCCGAGCTCTTGTCCAACATTCGCATCGATGCCATGCAATCAATTCGCATTGCGTCGGAGCAGTCACTCGAGACTCTTCAACAGGTCAAGTCCGAGGCGCGCACCCAAATGGCGGACGCAAGACGCCATGTACCGCTCTTTTGGAACCAAATCGCTTTGGACACCAAGCATGCCCTGCGCGCTGCTTCAACAAGGAGTGACACGTTGATAGGAGCAGTCAGCACTGCAGCCAGATTGACGGTGCGAGAGAGTGCAGGTCGTGCCGAGGCACTGATGCGCGAAATAGCGGGGCAGGGGCCCGAGAAGACTCTGAGCCGCGGTTTTGCTGTTGTGCGTGGGCAGGGCGGCAAGACGGTCACCGGCGCGGCTCAAGTCGTCGACGGCGGCGAAATCCAAATCCAGTTCCACGATGGCAAAGTTCAAGCCATTGCTGACAAACATATTTAGGGGAATCAAATGGCAACAACGACATTCAAGGAAGCCTACGGAGTACTGCAGCAGCATGCCCAAACGTTGCGTGACCAGCAGGAGCCAAACATCGATGACTTGTTGACAATCGTGACGGAGTCCGTTGACGCCTACAAGACCTGTCAGCAAAGAATCGAGGCAG
>CAITQH010000390.1 GCA_903894475.1 uncultured beta proteobacterium | reverse complement strand
TGGCGGCGCCTGCATGGGTGGTGGTTTGGAACTGGCCCTGGGTTGCCACTTCCGGGTGTCGGTGCCAGGCGCCCAGATTGCCCTGCCCGAAGTCAAAATCGGTTTGCTGCCCGGTGGTGGCGGCACGCAGCGCCTGCCGCGTTTGATTGGCCTGGAGCCGGCACTCAACATGATCGTCTCGGGCAACACGGTGCCTTCCGACTTGCTGCGCTTCACGCCGTTGTTCGATCACTTCATCGAAGGCGACTTGCTGGAAGGCGCAGTTGCCTTTGCCAAACAGGTCGTCGCAGAAAAGCGCCCCCTGAAACGCGTGCGTGATCTGAAAGTCAGCCACCCGAAGCCGGCGGCCTTCTTCATGTTCGTGCGCAATGCTGTGGGTGCCGTTTCCAAAAACTACCCGGCACCGCTCAAATGCGTCGATGCGGTCGAAGCCGCGCTGACCAAACCGTTCGATGAGGGCATGAAAGCAGAGAGAGATCTGTTTGCCAATCTCTATGTCGGAGAAGAATCACGCGCCCTGCGCCATCTGTTCCTCTCCGAGCGCAAGGCGGCCAAGGTCGAAGGTGTATCAGCGGATGTCAAGCCGCGCGCAATCGAGAGCGTTGGCATCATCGGTGCTGGCACCATGGGTGCGGGTATTGCCATCAACTTCCTGCTCGCAGGCATCCCGACCGTGATCCTGGAGACCAAGCAGGAAGCGCTGGACCGTGGCGTCAAGCACATCAATGACTTCTTTGAGAGCCGCGTCAAGAAGGGCAAGATGAAGGCGGACAAGGCCAAGACGCTGGCAGGGCTACTGAGGCCGACCCTGAGCTACGACGACTTTGCCAACGTCGACATGGCAATTGAAGCCGTCTTCGAGACGATGGCGGTCAAGAAGACCGTCTTCGAGACACTGGACCGGGTTTGCAAGAGCGGCGCCATCCTGGCCTCCAACACCTCAACGCTGGACTTGAACAGAATAGCCGCCTTCACGAAGCGGCCGCAGGACGTGGTCGGAGCCCACTTCTTCAGCCCGGCCAATGTCATGAAGCTGCTCGAAGTCATCCGCGGTGCCCAGACGGCCGATGATGTGCTGGTGACCATCATGCAGGTGGCCAAGAGAATCAAGAAGACGGCTGTCATCTCGGGTGTCTGCGATGGTTTCATCGGTAACCGCATGATCGCAGGCTACGGCGGCGAGGCGACCAAGATGCTCGAAGAAGGCGCTACGGTGCAGCAAGTCGACGGCGCGCTGGAGAAGTTTGGCATGGCGATGGGGCCATTTCGCATGGGCGACTTGGCTGGCAACGACATCGGCTGGTCAATCCGCAAAGGCATCAGTGCCGAGCATCCAGAGTATCAATGGCCGAGTGCCGCACGGCTCGCCGACAAACTCTGCGAGCAGGGGCGCTTTGGCCAGAAAACCGGTTCCGGCTGGTATCGCTATGAAAAGGGTGGCCGCGCCGCGCTAACTGACCCGGCAGTCGACGCACTGGTCGAAGCACACCGCAAGGAGCATGGCATCACGGCGCGCAAGATCAGCAGCGCGGAGATTGTTCAGCGCTGTATCTTTGCCTTGGTCAACGAGGGAGCCCGCATACTGGAAGAGGGCATTGCCCAGCGGGCCTCTGACATCGACATCGTCTACATCTTTGGTTATGGCTTTCCACCTTACCGTGGTGGCCCCATGCTGTATGCCGACAGCCTGGGCTTGCTGAGTGTGCAGCGCGCCATCGAAGGCTTCGCGCGCAACGACCAATCCGCTCAGAGCGTCTGGCGGCCTGCGCCGCTGCTGGCCAAACTGGCTGCCGAAGGCAAGACATTCAACTGACCCAACGAACAAAGAGAATTGACATGACAGACGCAGTAATCGTATCCACAGCCCGCACCCCTTTAGGCAAATCCTGGCGCGGTAGTTTCAACATGACGCATGGCGCAACCCTGGCTGGGCACGCCATCGAGCACGCCGTCAAGCGCGCTGGCATCGATCCGGCCGAAGTCGAAGACGTGATCATGGGCTGCGCGCTGCAGCAGGGCGCAACCGGCCTGAATATCGCTCGCTATGCCGCGTTAAGGGCTGGCCTGCCTGTGACAGCAGGCGGCACCACGATTGACCGCCAGTGTGCCTCTGGCCTGCAGGCCATCGCGGTTGCGGCGCAACGCGTCATCATCGACAAGGTGCCGGTGATGGTGGCCGGCGGTGTCGAATCCATCTCCTGCGTGCAGGCCAATGTCAACATGACTTACATCCAGGACGAATGGATGGCCGAGAACCGTCCCGCTTTTTTCATGTCCATGCTCGACACCGCTGAGATCGTCGCGCAGCGCTACAACATCGCCAAGGATGTGCAGGACGCCTACGGTGTGCGTAGCCAGCAGCGCGCAGCTGCCAGTCGCGCGGCCGGACTGTTCAAGGACGAGATTGCACCGATCACGGTGACCATGGGTGTGGCCGATCCGAAAATGGGCTTTGGCATGAAGCAGGT
>CAITQH010000389.1 GCA_903894475.1 uncultured beta proteobacterium | reverse complement strand
GTTCGACTGCGCCATGAACTGAATTGGTCTTAGGTATGCGAACGGAAGCGCAGACACCGCTGGGTTGAATTTCAGTGATGGAAAGGCATGCGCTGCTGTCGTAGAGTCCAGCCAGACGCTCTCTGATGTTGCGAAGACCAACGCCTGTGCCCATGGTCTCGGCGACTCCAAAGCCAACACCGTCATCGCTAACGCAGACATCGACGAACTGCTTTCCCTCAACTGTTGTCTCGTTGGCAGTGACCTCAATCTGAACCGGACCCGGCTTGGGCTCGATGCCGTGCTTGATTGCATTCTCGACCAGGGTCTGAACTATGAGGACTGGGAAGGAAACATCAGCCAACTCTTGTGCGATGTTGACCTTGATTTCGAGTCGCCCGTCCAGTCGAATTTTGACTATGTTGAGATAGGCCTCTGCCAACCCAAATTCGCGGCCGAGGGTTGAGCCCATGCCCCGAATGTCCGGCATGGCTTCGCGCAGGTAGCGAATGAGTTGACTGAGCAGGAAATCGGCACGCGGTGGGTCTTTGCGGACCAGATGCTGGACGCTGGCCAGCGTATTGAACAGGAAATGTGGTTCTATCTGTGCTTGCAGCAGTTTGAGCTGTGCCTGAGCCAAGGCCTGCCCGTGTTCTGCGGCTTCACGCTTGAGCTTCTCTTCATCAAGCCGACGCTGCCATCGGTGACCGTATAGAAAACGCACGAGACCAAAGGCAACAACACTCGCCCAGAAAAACTCAGGAATGAATGAAATGTACTGGTTTGCCCACCCGGAAATTAAGAACTCTCGACGTCCCAGCAAGGGAAGGACATAGCTTCTCCATCCCCAAAGGCTCATGTGCCCTGCGGCCAATGAGACCAATACCCCGGTGGCTATAAGCAAACCTGCCGCGGCCCGCATGGCAGACGATATCGAAGCCCAGTGGCTCCAAAAATCCTCGTTAATCAAACTCGAGGGTCCCGGCAATTTGGGACTTCCGTCTAGACTAGGTCCATTTCTCCTAATTGCCCGGAGGATGACCACAAGTACTACTATTGGAGCAAACGTTGCAATCAAGCACCAGAGCACTTCAATCAGGACCCACAGAAGGCCTAAGCGCCACCAAAAGAGGAGGTTCACACCCGAAGTTGCTACAGCGAACCACCAGGCGGCTCTACGATGCCTTGCCGTCATACGGCGCTCATTCCAAACGTCGGAATTGAGATTCATGTACTCGAGTACCAGCTTTCGCCATTGTCGGTAAGCCTCGCTGAACCTTTTCAATACCGTCATATATGCGCTTGGGTCAATAGATGCGTCAACGATATTGGCGTTTGACTTCAAACTGTCGCACAATGCGACGAACGAGGACAATGGCCGGACGAAAGCAGCCAAACCGTGACGAAACAGGCGCGTCGTCTGCAATCTGTACGTTGGTCATGCCAGGGTCCTTGGTATTCGAACAGTGGCGCAAACACCACTCGGTTTAACCTCAGTGATGGATAGACGTGCACTGCTGCCGTAGAGCCCCGCCAGACGCTCCCTGATGTTGCGAAGGCCAACTCCGGTTCCCATTGTTTCGGCGACGCCAAAGCCAGCACCGTCATCGCTTACGCAGACATCGATGAACTGCTTTCCCTCAACCGTTGTCTCGCTAGCAGTGACATAGATATGCACCGAACCGGGCTTGGGCTCTATGCCGTGTTTGATTGCGTTCTCGACCAGTGTCTGGACTATCAATGCAGGAAATGAGATGTCAGCCAACTCTGGCGGAATAGTGACCTTGATTTCGAGTCGCCCATCAAGTCGGATTCGCACAATGTTGAGATAGGCTTCTACCAACCCAAACTCACGACCCAGGGTTGAGCCCATGCCTCGAATGTCGGGCATGGCCTCGCGCAGGTAGCGAATGAGCTGACTAAGAAGGAAGTCGGCACGAGGCGGGTCCTTACGCACCAATTGCTGGACGCTGGCCAAAGTGTTGAAGAGGAAATGAGGCTCTATCTGGGCTTGAAGCATTTTGAGTTGGGCTTGGGCCAAAGCCTGGCCGTGCTCTGCAGATTCACGCTTCAATATTTCAAAATCAAGTCTTCGCTTCCATTTT
The DNA here is from genome assembly GCA_903894475.1 of uncultured beta proteobacterium. Taxonomy (GTDB): domain Bacteria; phylum Pseudomonadota; class Gammaproteobacteria; order Burkholderiales; family Burkholderiaceae_C; genus Rhodoferax. The sequence goes on along the minus strand of CAITQH010000389.1, from coordinate 1,574 downwards.
GCGACGTACAGAAACCGGACGTAGACGGGGAGGACGAGCAAGACCATGAAGAGTTCAGGCAAGAACGTCATGTACTGACTCAGTGATTGGTAGAACTTGAGTTCCTTGCCTTCCAGATTTGGCATGTAGCTGCTCAGCCCCCACAGCGTCAAGTGACCGGCAGCAAGCCCAGTGACCACAGTGGCCACAGCCCAACTAAGGAAGTTCCCTCCGTCCGAGTCCTGTCCGTATCTCCTGCCCCACACTTGGATGAAGGCTATGCCCGGGGCAAAAGTTGCACCAAGGCACAAGGCTAATTGAATGAATGCCCAATCATGAGTCAAGCTTAGACCGCCGTTGTTAGCTATCGCGGCAAGAAACATAGCTACAAGTGGTGGCAACGTCCACAGTAGCGCCTTTTGGTGCCTTGGAGACAAGCCCTGTCCAGTCCAAGTCCCTGTGCTCGGATGTTCTATCTCGCTCATCAGCTTGCGCCATTCCCTGAAGGCGTTCTTGATGATTTGAAATCCCGTCATTTCCATCCCTGCGTTTTGCGACGCCTCGACATTATTCTTTTGTAATGCTGAACTGTTCCTCGATGTGACGAACGAAGGCAATAATGGTACGAAAGCAGTTGTCACGTGACGGAACAGGCTCTTGGAGCATTCTGCCTGACTGGTCTTCGATTATTCGCAAACGTTTCCGGTGTTTGGCCAATTCGTCGCCGAATTTGAGGCGTTCATCAGTATCAAGCTTCGTTTGTCGCATACAGTTGGTAGGAGACGGACATCGTGATTAACGTCCACCGCCATGTACTCCCTCAAGACACTTGTTATTCGCACGACGCTAGGCTTGGTTTTGAGCTTGGTATTCACCTATGGGGTCTATAAGGTGTTTGGGTCGCCTATAGCCGCTCTGACTCTTGCCACCCATTTACTCATGTTGCGCCCCACTAGCCAATACACATTGGAGGTAGGTTGGTTTACCAGCATGGCTCAAGCTTTGTCACGGTTGGTGACTACTTGGCTCCAACAGTTGAATTGCTACCGTCGCGGGCCACTGTCGACAAATTGAGCGCATAAAACTACCATGACCAATATAGCTTCATCCGCTCAACCTGCTCCTAGCACCAACGTGGACAGCGCGCCTTCAGCGCCACAAGTTGCAGTGAATGGCACCTCGCCGTCTGGGAGCCCGGCGCGGGTCAGCCTGACCTATCTTTGTGGGGTTTTGCTACTGGTCCTGTCAGTGCTGGTCCCCTTTTGTCTCTGGCTGGTTCAGCTTATGCTCAAAGAGCCATACTCCGTACCACTCGGCTTTAAGTTTTTCTTGGCGTTCTTCCAGATGTACGGGACTCTTTTGTTCAGTCTTTCAGGTCCCTTGTGCATTGTGCTGTGGTATTTGTGCCCGTTGCTTATCCTTTGGCGAGTCGTTTCTATGCTGGGTACTTGGTCTTTGGCACCTCCGTCGGGGTATAGAGGCATCGCACGGTGGGCGGTCCGTGGCGCTGCGGGTCTCGTGTTGTTTGGGGCGGCCGTATTCGTTTTGGGCCTTGTTTTGGCTATTGTCTTGCAACTGCTCGGCTTCATCTCAGG
>CAITQH010000388.1 GCA_903894475.1 uncultured beta proteobacterium | reverse complement strand
CCGCTACGCAAGGCCTCCAATCCCACCTTCGCTTTGAACTCCGATGTGTGAATTTTGCGTTTCTTGATTTCGGTCATTTTCTGGATTTCCTGGACTTGAGGACATCTTAAATCGTTGTCTTAAATCCGGGGTCCACTTCAGACAGCATTTTCCACGGGTGCCACAGGTGGAAGTTGTGGCCGAAGTCAGGCGCTTTATGCACTGGGAGTTATGCTTTGCGGATGTGCTGCTAAAGCGTGGCGGCTTTGACCTAATTTTGGGGAATCCGCCGTGGTTGAAGGTGGAGTGGAACGAGTCGGGCATTTTGGGCGAATTGAATCCGGCGTTTGCAATTCGTAAAGTTAGTGCAACTGACTTGACTAAGTTGCGTGCTCAGGCCTTCGTCGATTTCCCGGGTCTGCAGACCGCATGGACCGAGGAACTGCAACAGGCTGAGGGTTCGCAGAATTTTCTAAATGCGGTACAGAACTATCCGTTGCTTCAAGGTATGAGAACCAACTTGTACAAATGCTTCATGCCGCTGGCTTGGCAACTTGCCGGCCCGCAGGGTGTAAGTGCTTTGCTGCACCCTGAGGGGCCTTACCATGACCCCGAAGGTGGAGCCTTGCGCGAGGTCGTGTACGCACGGCTGCGAGCTGTCTTTGGGTTTCAAAATGAGTTCAAGTTGTTTCCAATTGGAAATAGGGAGACTTTCAGCATCAACATTTACGGTCCCGTGAAGGTCAACCTGGAGTTTGACCAACTGGCAAATTTGTTTATTCCGAACACGGTCGACGCCTGTTATCAGCACGACGGTTCTGGTTTGACTGTTGGCATCAAGGAAGAGGATGGGAAATGGAACACCAAGGGACACCGTGACCGCATCGTTAAGGTGAATGAATTACTTTTGGCAACCTTCGCCCAGCTTTATGACGAACCTGACACTTCGTCGCGACGTGCACGTCTGCCTGCCTTGCATGCTGGGGCGTTGAGCAGTGTTTTGAGAAAACTTGCAACCTATCCGCACCGCCTTGCCAGCCTTGGGGATGGCTATTTCTCGACGCAGCACTGGAATGAAAAGTTATCGCAAGACGATGGCACCATCACTCGCCGGGGAACCAGCGACGGTGGTTTTCCTACCGCGACGAGCGAATGTGTCATATCTGGACCGCACTTTTTTGTCGCGAATCCGTTCAACAAGACTCCTCGCAAGGTCTGCGAAACGCACAAGGCATATGACAACATCGACCTAGTGGCCCTGCCAGAAGACTACTTGCCACGCACCAACTACAAACCCATGGTGGACCATACGGAATATTTGCGTCGTACACCTAGAGTGAACTGGATAGAGGAGGGGGAGACGATAGCGAAACCAGTGACGGACTATTTTCGACACTGCCATCGCAATTACGTTTCTGTTGCAACTGAACGGACACTTTCTCCTATCATTCTTCCACCAGGCAGTGGGCACATAGATTCTGTGTACACCGTTGCTCTCAAGGATGTGGGCCTTGTCGTTCAGATTGGTTCGCCAATGGCTTCAGTTGTGTTGGACTTTTATATCAAGACAACGGGAAAGAGTCACATTCGAGACGAACTTACTTTGCAGATGCCATTTTTGGAGGCGGACTACCGCCGTGATGGTCGTTATCTTGTACTCAATTGCCTCACAAACCACTATGCCCCCTTTTGGGAACAAGTATATGAACTTGCATTTGCTGACCAAACCTGGAGCCAGACCGATAACCCACGGTTGCCACAAGATTTCTGGCAAAACCTTACAGGCACTTGGTCGCGCCACTGTGCGCTCCGCAGTGACTATGCCCGACGCATGGCGTTGGTCGAAATCGACGTTCTAGTGGCTCAGTCCCTGGGTCTAACGCTATATGAGTTACTGCTAATTTATCGTGTGCAGTTCCCGGTAATGCAGGACTACGAGCGCGACACTTGGTACGACATTAGGGGCGGAGTGGTCTTCACTATCAGTAAAGGATTGGTGGGGGTGGGTCTCCCGCGAAGAGGCGGCCGTGCTACATCGCGGGTTCGCATCCAAACGCCCGACGGTAAAGCCCGTGAAGACACCTTCGGCTGGGAAGACCTTTACAAAGATGGAAACTGGCTGGTGCCCGATGGGACTGTCGTTACGCAGTGGGTGACCGACGACACACTGCCCGGAGGTCCCCGCACGGTAGAGCGCACCTACGTTGCTCCCTTTGCACGCGCCAATCGCGAGGAAGACTACCGAATGGCCTGGGCTTTCTTTGAGAACTCAACCCCTTGAGTGAAGAAGCGAAACAAATATGCTTCCATCGCTACTTGCTAAAGACATCCAGACCGGCCTGAAACAGTTTCTTGTTTCGGCCTTCGAGCCTGCCGACGTCTTTATGCACGGCCTCATGAGTCGTTTCGTGGAAGATGAATCCGCTTGGCTCAAAGGCCCCTATGTGCAAGTTGGGTTGCCGTTTGTGGCTGGCGGCAAGGGCAAGACGTTCTTCTCGACGTTCGAGACGCAGTACCCCGGATACAGCCACCAGGAGCAAGCCTGGCAGCGCTTGTCGAGTCGGCACCAGGCAGCTAACACCTTGGTCGCTACCGGTACCGGTAGCGGTAAGACCGAGTGTTTCTTGTACCCGCTGCTTGACCACAGTGCCCGCGCCAGGGCGGTCGGTGAAGCAGGTATCAAGGGCTTGGTGATTTACCCCATGAACGCCCTGGCAGCAGACCAAGCCAAGCGTATCGCGCAATTGGTGGCCACGGTGCCGGCGTTTGCTGGTTTGCGTGTCGGGCTGTATGTAGGCGGCAACGCGGGCCCGCCGGGGCAGGGAATGGTAATGACACCGCACAGTGTCATTACAGACCGGGACACTTTGCGCAAGCATCCCCCAGATATCTTGTTGACAAATTACAAGATGCTGGACTACCTAATGCTGCGTCCCAAGGACCGTCAGCTTTGGTCATCCAATACATCTACCACCTTGCGTTACGTTGTGGTGGACGAGCTGCACACCTTCGATGGTGCCCAAGGTACTGACTTGGCCCTGCTGCTGCGGCGCTTGCGGGCCCGCCTCCAAATCGGCAAGGAACACTTGATTTGTGCGGGTACGTCGGCCACCCTGGGCGGCACTTCAGATACTGCACCCCTGCGTGAATACGCACGACAGGTTTTTGGCGTTCCATTCGGTCCGGATTCTGTGGTGACCGAAAACCGCCAGTCCGTGGGCATCTTCCTGGAAGACGCCACGGTGGACTTCATGTTTCTGTTTCGGCCCGAGTTGGCTGAGCAACTTGAGTCGGCACAGTATGCATCTCCCCAAGAGGCAGTGCGGGCCTGGTTTCATCTGTTCTTTCCGGACGAGCCACAACCGAAAGATGTATCTGACCTCGCCTGGCGCAGGGCTCTGGGGCAACTGCTCAAGCAGCATCAACTCTTTGTCAATTTGCTCAAACTACTCAAGGGCGGCGTCGTCGGTTATGGAGATTTGTCCGAAGCCTTTGCCCGCAACATGCCAGTCGCGACGACGGGCCAAGTGGGCTTGGTGCTTGATGCTCTTTTGGTGCTCGTGGCCTGGGCGTTGCGGGAGGGTAACCAGCCGCTGGTAACGCTGCGAGTGCAATTGTGGGTGCGCGAGTTGCGCCGTATGGTGGGCAAGCTCAGCGTCACCTCAGCGGAAGTTGCATTGCGCAGCGAACGCGACCTGCCCGGTGAGCGCGACGGGGTGTACTTGCCCATGGTGCAGTGCATCCAGTGCCGAACAACGGGCTGGTTGTCGCGTCTGGTGCAGGGCAGCAGCAAGCTGTCCACACAGCTTGATGAGATTTACAACACCTGGTTTTCCAGGCGGCCAGAGGCAGTACGGCTCTACGCTGCTGAAAGCATTGGCCGCTCGCACGTAGAAGGTGTCAATCAACAAGTCTGTGTGGCCTGTGGCAATGTGCAGCAGGGCGATGAGACCTGCCTGGCATGCGGACACCAGGAATTGCTGCCTGTGTTCCGTGTCACGGCGCAAAGAACCCAAGTAGTAGGCCAAGCACAGTACACGCGGCACGACAACACCTGCCCAGCCTGTGGTGAACGAGACCAGATGTTGCTGCTCGGTGCTCGCAACGCCACCTTGGGCTCCCAAGTGGTTGAAAGCAGCTGGGCCAGTGTCTTCAACGACGATAAGAAGCTCATCGCATTCTCGGACTCTGTGCAGGATGCAGCGCACCGCGCCGGCTTTTTTGGTGCGCGTACTTATCTCAACAACGTGCGCACAGCCCTGGCTCACGTCATGGATGAGTTGGCGCAGCCCGGCTTGAGCTGGTCCCAATTCCTGGTTCAAGCCGAAGGCAAGTTCGACAAAGTCGACTCCATCCTGCATATGAACCCAGAGACTCTGGTTTCCGAATTCCTTGGACCGAACATGGCCTGGCTGCATGACTGGTCTGTGGAGTTACTGCAACACAATCGTTTGCCGGCGACAAGCCGTCTTCCAGAGAAAGTCAAGAAACGGCTGATGTGGCAGGCCTTCAGCGAAATGACCTACTACAGCCAACGCGGTCGTACGCTAGAGCGCATAGGCAAAGCCACTCTATCTGTACCCTGGCAGCGCCTGGATGCCGTGACGGCGCGCTTGTTGCCAAAAATTCATGAGCAGTTCGGAGCACATGGTCTTGAGCAACAGACCTTGACCCAATGGCTATGGGGCGCACTGACCTACATGCGCCGCAGGGGCGGGGTGATGCATCCGGAGCTTGGTCTGTACGCAGGTGACGGCAATGTGTATGCGTTGCTCCGAACCGCCGGGCGCGGCGAGTGGATGCCCAAGATGGGGGAGAGCACGCCTCGGCCGATATTCCTGACCCTGGGCAAGCAGCGCGACTTTGACAAGCTGAGCGGAACCTCTCGCGCCACTTGGTATGACCGGTGGGCGGCCGCCGCGCTGGGTCAGCAAATCTTGTTGGCAAAAGGCATGGCGGCCGACCTGTACCAAGCTGCCTTTGAGATGTTGCTGGAAGATGGCATCTTTCTTCAGACCCTGCACCACCAGGGAAATACGCTGGCGCTTAACCCGGATGCATTGCAGTTGGATACCGAAGTATCTTTTGTGACCAACAAGGGGAGCAAACGAAAGCTGGCGGTACCAAGGCTCGATGCCGAGCATCTCCTGGGTATGCCTTGTCTGGATGCAATGGAATCACATTACGAAGCGCTGATTCCAATCGCTGCCGACTGGTGGGCTCAACGTTTCAGTAAGGGCGACCTGCGCCGTGTGATTGCTGCCGAGCACACTGGTTTGCTTGACCGCCCAGAGCGCGAGGCGCTGGAGAGCCGCTTCAAGGACAAGAACCCCAAGCCCTGGTTTGAAAATCTTCTGTCTGCCACGCCCACGCTGGAGATGGGCGTCGATATTGGTGACCTGTCGTCGGTGCTGCTTTGCTCGGTACCACCGAACCAGGCAAGCTTTCTGCAACGCATGGGCCGTGCCGGTCGTCGTGACGGTAACGCCATGACCACAACCCTAGCAGACGGCAGCAGCCCGCATGACCTTTACTTCTTCGCTGCAACCGAGGAAATGATTGCAGGCGAGGTTGCGCCACCCGGGGTGTTCCTGCAGGCCGCTGAAGTGCTGCGCCGCCAGCTGTTCGCGTTTTGCATGGATGACTGGGTTGCCAGTCTGTCCAACACCACGGCCTTGCCTGACAAGACCTCGCAGGCCCTTGACGCGATGGAGCAGGGTAAGCAGGAGCGGTTTCCGTATATCTTCTGCAATTACGTGTTAACCCACGAAGTGCGCCTGTTCAATGCCTTCGTCCAGTTGCTGGCAGACGACATCAACGACGTAGTGCAAGCCCGCTTGCTCGATTACATGCAGGGGCAGGGTGATGTTGACGGTCTGCGCGCGCGGCTATTGAAAGCCTTGGAAGAATTGCTGGAAGAGCGGCGGTCGTACAAGAAGCGGAAAGACGAGTTGGACAAAGCCAAACTCAAAGCGCAGCAAAAACCAAAGGACGAAGCAACCCAGGCCGAGATTGACAACTTGCTGCGTGAGCGCGACAAGATGTTGGAGCTAATCAAGGAAATCAACACGCGCGACCTGCTCAACACCCTGACCGATGCGGGCCTGATTCCCAACTACGCTTTCCCCGAGGCTGGAGTACAACTGAAGTCCGTGTTGTGGCGTAAACGTGCCCCCGATGAACCTGGGGTGGGTGCCTATGTAACGCTCACTACGCTCAAGTATGAGCGGCCAGCCCAATCAGCGCTCTCAGAGTTCGCCCCGGAAAACCGCTTCTATGCCAACCAGCGGCGTGTCGAGGTGGACCAAATCAACATGGATTTGGCCAAGACCGAAGACTGGCGCTTTTGTCCCAGTTGTCACCACATGCAAAACCTGGTCAAGGAGCCCGATGTGCACTTGACCTGCCCGCGCTGCGGCGACGCCATGTGGTCAGATTCCGCACAGCGACGGACCTTGCTGCGGTTTAAGCAGGCAATTGCCAACAGCAATGACACCGATGTCCGCATCGATGACAGCGCCGAGGACCGTGAGCCCAAGTTCTACGTCAGGCAACTGATGGCAGACTTTTTGCCGTCCAATATCAGGGAGGCTTGGCAAATTTCCACCGGGGCATTGCCCTTTGGTTTCGAGTTCATTTCGCGGGTCACTTTCCGGGACGTGAACTTCGGCGAGTTGTCAAAACCCGGTGAAGCCTTCAAGGTTGCAGACAAAGATTCATCACGCCCTGGCTTCAAGCTCTGCAAACACTGCGGCAAGGTGCAGAAGCCACCGCGCCGCAACGCCGACCCGAATGGGCAAACGCACAGCTTTGATTGCGCCAAGTATGGCAATGAGGACCCGGTCAATCTTCTGGAGTGCCTCTACCTGTACCGCGAGTTCGAATCCGAAGCTTTGCGGATTCTGGTGCCGTACACCAAGAACGGTGTGGACGAGCGGGTGGTGCAGTCTTTCATGGCAGCGGTGCAGTTGGGGTTGAAGAAGCGTTTTGGCGGCAAAGTTGACCACTTGCGGATGGTGCTGCAGGATGAGCCAGGCAAAGATGGTGGCCCCCGCAAGCACTACGTGATGCTGTACGACTCGGTACCGGGCGGCACGGGATACCTGCATCAGCTCTTGGCCCAGGATGCCAGAACCTTGGCCGATGTTTTGCGCTTGGCGCTGACGGCACTGACCAAATGCTCTTGCAATGACGACCCAGAAAAGGACGGTTGCTATCGATGTCTGTACCAGTATCGGCTGGGGCGCACCATGGAGCAGGTATCGCGCGACTCCGCCAAAGCAGTGTTGTCGGAACTGGTCGGGTCCTTGGACCAGTTGGAGCGCGTTCAGACCATCTCGGACATCTACATCAACCCGAATTTCGATTCCGTTCTGGAATCCCGTTTTATCGAGTGTCTGAAGCGCTTGGGTGGCGTGGGTTCCATTCCGATGGTCAAGCTGGTGCAAGACATCGTCAATGGCAAGTCGGGATATGTGCTTGAGGTTGGCAAACAGCGTTACCGGGTAGAGCCGCAGTGTGAGCTGGGCCTGGACCAAGGAGTTGCAGTCCAGAGCAAGCCTGATTTTGTGATTTGGCCCTGGTCAGTGACTTCCAAGCGCAAGCCGATAGCGGTCTTTTGCGATGGCTGGGCTTACCACAAGGACTCAATGCGGGAAGATGCCCTCAAGCGCAGCGCTATTGTGGCCAGTGGGCGTTTCTGCATTTGGTCAGTTACGCACAACGATGTGATGTCAGCCATGGAGGGAAGCCTCGATACCGACCTTGAATCGCCATTGGTGGCCATGTCCCGGCACGACGGCAGCAAAGCGTCACCCACGGTTCCCAGAGCCCAGGAAAAGGCCTTTACCCAGCATGCTGTGGCCCGCCTGCTGCAATGGCTCGCAATCGGCAACGATGCTCAGGGTCGCGATGCCGGTCTGCAGCAGATGCAGCGCAATGCCTTGTGGCTCGGTTTCTTGATGATTCCGGCCACGGCAGAAGACAAGGCTGCAGGTCTTCACCAAATGGGGCAGTGGCTGCCGCGTTTGCCGCAAAGTATGAGAGAGCCCGGCCAAGGATTTGCACCCAGCGTATCCAAGCCCAATGGTGCCTGTAGCCAAATTGGATGGTGGCCGCTGGCGTTGGCCAAAGGGGCGATTGCTGAGCAGGGTTGGTCGGCTCCTGGTGTTCTGGTGATGGATGCCGCAGCGGCCGACGATGAGGAGGCGCTGCATCAGGCTTGGCGCCGTTGGCTGCACATCTTCAATACGGCGCAGTGCTTACCCGGCATGCTGATGGCAAGCGCCACTGGACTGGATGGACACGATTACGACGTGTTCGCGGTCGTGGCAGGCGCAGACACAGCACCCGCCCAGCCTGCAGACCAGGCGGCCTTGAACAATGCTTGGGCAGAGATACTCGCGCAGGCACTGAGCGCATTGAAGCCGGGCTTGACCGAGTTGGCTCATGCGGGCGCCCCGACGCCAGAAGTCGGGCTGGAGCTGGCGGATGAACAGGGTCGGGTATTGGCGGATGCAGAGTTGACCTGGTCAAAGGCCAAAGTAGCGCTGCTCAGGCCCGACCAGGACGATATGGCGATGATTTGGCTGGGCGCCGGCTGGCACGTTGTGCTGCTGGATGAGTCATTCACATTGGCCTCCGAGAAGCCGTGGCCACAGGCCGTTGCCCCGCTGCTGGGGCTTGAACTCAATAACCGGGAGTAATGCTGTGAGCTTGAAACCCAAGGTCGCCCTGTCGCAGGACTTCCTGCTTCAACTGGCCAAGCTGCCAGTCAACGTGCATTCAAAGGTGATGAAGTGGGCCATTCTGTTTCAGACAGACCCCAAGAGTCCCAGCATCAATTACGAAAATATCAACGGTGCACGTGACCCGAACCTGAAGTCAATTCGCCTGGACAAGGACTGGCGCGGCATTGTCTTCAAGCCTGATACAGGCGATGTCTACGTGCTGCTCTACGTGGACCACCACGACGATGCATACCGTTGGGCAGAGAACCGCAAGCTGACCATCAATCCGGTCACTGGCGCCATGCAGATGGTGATATTTGAGAGCGTGGTGCAGCAGACCGAATCTTCTGATGAGCCAGAGTCTCTTGCCGCAATTCGGGCTGTGGTTCCGACCCAGGCAATTGCGGCGCCTTCGTCACAGGCCCTGTTTGGCAATTGGGATGACCGCGAGTTGATGAGCATCGGCGTGCCCGAAGAATCTTTGTCATCTGTGCGAGCCATCACGACTGAGGCTCAACTGGACGCCATGCAGGCCGCGCTGCCGCTGGAGGCGTATGAGGGCTTGTTTTTGGTGGCCGCAGGGGATAGCGTCAACCAGGTTCTCACCGACCGTGAGACCCGGGTCGACCGCACCATAGATACGACGGACTTTGCAACTGCGTTGGCCACGCCTGAATCGCAATCGCGGTTCGTGGTGGTCAATGATGACCAGACCATGTTGGCCATCATGAATGCCCCGCTGGAGCAATGGCGCGTGTTCTTGCACCCCACACAGCACAAACTGGCTATGGGTGACCGCAGTGGCCCGGTGCGAGTGCTGGGCGGGGCGGGAACCGGAAAGACTGTGCTTGCGATGCACCGTGCCAAGTGGTTGGCGGAAAACAGGGTTCCCCCGGGGAAGAAGCTGCTCTTCACGACTTTCACCAAGAATCTTGCCGCAGACATCGAGCAGAACCTGCGGACCCTTTGCAGTGGCGAGACCATGGCCAAGCTGGAGGTGCGCAACCTTGATGCTTGGGTCCATGGTTTTATGCGGAGCCGCAAGCTTGAGCATCGAATCGTCTATGACCGCAAGCAGGATGCGGCGCTGCAAGCATGGCAAGCAGCCTTGGCCGTGAAGGATTCGACACTGGACTTGCCCGACAACTTTTACGAACAGGAATTGGAGCAGGTAGTGTTGGCGCAGGGCATCACGACTTTAGACCAGTACCGAGCTGCTCGCCGCACCGGTCGCGGGGTGATTCTTACCCGAGGCAAGCGCAACGCCATATGGCCTGTGTTCGAAGAGTACCGTGGGCAATTGGCTTCGCGCAAGCTCAAGGAGGTCGACGATGCCTACCGTGAGGTAGCAGACATTCTGAGGGCCGAACCGGAATCAATGGGGCAATACAGCTCCATCGTGGTCGATGAAACTCAGGATTTAGGGCCGCAGGCTTTGCGGTTGTTGCGGGCGCTGATTGCCAACGGGAGCAACGACTTGTTCTTTGTAGGGGACGGTCACCAGCGGATTTACAGCCGCAATAAGGCGGCCATGAGCAAGTGCGGAATTGACATCCGCGGCCGCGCGCGAAAGCTTTACCTGAACTACCGCACCACAGACGAAATTCGGCGCCAGGCGGTGGCCTTGCTTGAGGGCTGCGAGGTCGATGACTTGGATGACGGGCACGACGAGACCAAGCGGTACAAGTCGGTTTCGCACGGGCCGACGCCTCAAGTCAAGGATGTAGCCGGACTCGAAGCGGCAGCCCAGGAAACGGCCGACTTTGTCAGCCAGTGGACTGCGTCGCAGGGGGAGGGTGGCGCCTTGTCATTCTGTGTCATTGCCTCCAGCGAAAAGAACCGGGAGGCCCTGGCCAGCTTGCTGCAGGCCTCAGGGCTGCGCTGCGTGGCCATCACAGCGCAAAACAACCATGCAGGTGCGCGCGATGTGATTCATATGGCCACCATGCATCGGGCAAAGGGTCTTGAGTTCGACTGCGTGATTGTCGTGACGCCCAAGAGCTATCTCGGCAAGCCCGAGGAGACCGAGACTCAGCGCAAGCTTCTGTATGTTGCACTGACCCGCGCGAAGCGCGGGGCGTTGCTGCTGAAGATGGGGTGATGCGTCAAGCCGAATTGAGACCTCAAGTTGATAGCATTAAAGAAATCCTGAGCAGAGTGATGGCACTCCCGTATGGACAAATTGTCAGCCTAGACCCCAGGGGCATATGAGCAACTCATTAAGTCGTGTAGAGCAGTTCTGCAATCAAGTTGGCGGACCTAAAAAAATTTGGGTTGGTCGTTCTGCAATGTTTGGTTGGGTTGTGTTGGACCGTACGAGAGATGGCAATGAACCAAACGGGCGCGGCGAGTATTTTCATTTTGAACAAATCGAAAATTCACAAGACCTAAAGCTAAAGAAGGAGATGTGGGGCGACATTAAGTTCTACACACACGTTGCTCTTGTTCCTGGTGAGGCGGAGACTTTGCTGACTGGACTTGAGCGCTGGTACGAGTGCCGCGAAGCAAGACAAAATGAGCGAGAACGTCTTGCGGAAGAGCGTGAACGTCTTTCTAAGGCTCGCAGGGAGGTTGAGTATGCGAAGCTCGAAGCCGCCAAATATGCAAATCGAGTTACGTTTCTTCGGTCACAGCCGGAATGGAGCCTAAGCCGCGCGGAACAGATTTACTTGGTCTCTGAGGACATCAAGCAGCAGTTAGAACTGGAACGGGAAGCAATTCGGGCCAACGTCGTTCAAAGAGGCATCAGTTACCTCTTGCATTTCACGTACCCCGAAAGCATAGAAAAAATCCTGCAGATGGGGCTGATACCGCGGCACATGATGGAACTGAGCCATGCTGGCTTTACGTTTAGCGATGAAGCGCGGTATGACGGGCTCCGGGAAGCCAGCTGCCTATCCATCGATTTTCCAAACTACCTAATGCTTTATAAGTACAGGCAGCAACGACCAGACATTTGCATCCTCGCGATTGACGTGTCGGTCTTGTGGGAGTTGCCCTGCTTATTCACGCCTGGTAACGCTGCGCGTCACCTCCACAACCATACACCGGGCCATTTCGGGCCTTTTATCGGCCTGGTTGCCTTTGAAAAGCTTTTTTTGGACCGAGATAGTCATCGGACGACATATCGATTACCAGAGGGCTTCACAACTGACCCCCAGGCTGAAGTTCTGGTGATAGACACAATCAAACCTGTGGCCGCCAAGCTGAATGTGCAGTGATTCAGCCGGAGTGAATCTGCATTTTCTTCTGACTCCGTCTTCTTCCAAAGATCGTCTCTGACGCGTCTTCTTGGGGTCGTTCTGCGTTTTCTTCAAACTTCGCCGGTGGGCGT
>CAITQH010000387.1 GCA_903894475.1 uncultured beta proteobacterium | reverse complement strand
GGGGGTAGTTGCGTCCAAACCGAGTTGATGACCAACCAATCACAGCTCTATGCCTGCAAAACGACCCGTTCAACCCCGTGCAGCGCAAAAATCACCGCCAATCGGGCCGTACAGTGGTGTAGCGTGAAATATGCAGGCTAGAGCGTTTGCGTCACGAGTTTGAAATCGGCGTCGTCCGGGTACTGTTTGATCGTAAATCCCAGACTGCGCATCAGCTTGAGCCCAGGCCTTTTCCGCCTATTTGAATGAAGGCATGTAGCAGCCATGCTGGAACCAGACGCCCAGTTCCAAAGGCCTGGACGATGCGCAGCAGATCGACCGCGGCGACAGCAGGAGTTTGCCGATCAAAGTCGTAGTAGGCCAGGAACTCTTTCATCCAGTCCGTACCATCACGACACAGGAGGCGCCACATCGCACATTGCTACTGCCGGTAAGTGTCATTTGACGCCATCCACTTTTCTCCGATGCCGACGATTCCATACCCTTGCGTGCGGCCAGAACAAGTTCAGGCTATTGCAAACTCCGGCAGCCCGGCAATTTGGCCCAAGTGCCGGGCTTTGTCGAAGTAGCGACAGTCGGCTCGGCCCACGTGATATTCAGCGCGGCCAGGTCGTCGATGTCTTGCTGGCCCTGAGAATGTCCAAAGCCGGCTCAACGCCCTCTTCGCGCAGCGCCCAGTCGCCCTGGGCGAACCACTTCACTGCCACGCTGGCGAGAATGCGCTCAACCGCTTCGCGCATCAAATCGGCAATGACGGCGCTTTTGTTCTGACCTTCAAAAGCGGTGTTGAAAGCATCCTTCACGTCTTCAGGCACACTGAAATTGACTGTGGGCATGAGCGCGTCCTAACGTCAAACTGCTCCGTGCCGCGAAGCAGACCCCCTCAGTTCCCCAGCGTCGGATAGTCGGTGTAACCTTTGGCGTCGGCCGTGTAAAACGTCGCCATGTCGGGCGCGTTCAGTGTGGCGTTGGTACGCATGCGCTCAAGCAGGTCCGGGTTGGCCAGAAAGGGGCGGCCAAAGGCAATCAGATCGGCCTGGTTTGCGCCGAGGGCGCTTTCGGCACTGGCTCGATCAAAGCCGCCAGTCAGAATGAATGGACCTTTGAACCTCTGGCGCAGCAACGCCTTCAGCCCGGCCGGTACCGGCGGCGCGCCCATCGCCGAATGATCCAGCAGGTGAACATACAGCAGGCCAAGCGTTGAGAGTTCACTGACCAGCGCCAGGTATTGTGCGTCCACCTCCGGGAAGGCTCCAGTGCCGTTGAAGACGCCGTAAGGCGACAACCTGATCCCGACCCGGTCAGCTCCAATCGCCGAAGATACGGCACGGGCAACTTCCAGGGCAAACCGGTTACGCCCATCCATGCCATCACCGTAGGCGTCGCTGCGCTGATTCACGATCGGGTTGAGAAACTGCTCGATCAGGTAGCCGTTGGCGGCGTGCAATTCAAGGCCATCAAAGCCGGCTTCGATCGCCAAGGTGGCTGACCGGGAGAATTCGGCGACCGTTTCTGCAATGTCCTTTTCAGTCATTGCACGCGGTGTGCTGTGTGGTTGCATGCCCTGTGCGTCGGTGTACATCTGGCCAGGGCAGGCCACTGCCATGGGACCCACAACCGCAGCACCGGCTGGCAGGTTGGCGGCGTGCGACACCCGGCCCGTGTGCATCAGCTGCACTACAATTTTGCCGCCCCTGGCGTGCACAGCATCCGTCACCAGCTTCCAGCCGCTGACTTGCTGAGCGTTGAACAGACCCGGTATGCGTGCATAGCCCAGACCGTTGGGTGAGGGCGCGACGCCCTCGGTGATGATCAGACCGGCTGAGGCACGCTGGCCATAGTACTGGGCCATCAATTCATTTGGGGTACTGGCTTTTACTGCGCGGTTGCGCGTCATGGGCGCCATGACGCTCCGATTGCCGAGTTGCAGCTTGCGAGCGGTGAATGATTCAAAAAGCATCGTGATTCCTTGGATGGGTCGAAAAAGAATGTGCCGGCAATCAAGTCATCTCCAGAATGACGAACCCGGCATCTGACGAAAGTCTAGCTCCTGCTGCGTTGACCTGCGACCGGGAAGGGTATTGAGCTGCGGGTGGCGTCCGAAACGGTCGACCACCCGCTTGTGCCGCGACTCAGGCTGACTCGATGTCGCCCGACTGGATGCGCTTGACGCCCTTGGCGCTCATCTGCTTCCAGGCTGCTGCGAGCGAACCGTTGAGGTCGATGGCGCGCGTGGCATCCTCGATCACATAAACCTCAAAGCCCAGCTTGCGCGCGTCCATCGCCGTCCAGGCAACGCAGAAGTCGGTGGCCAGACCGGTCACAAAAACGGTCTTGATGCCACGCTGCTTGAGGTAACCGGCCAGGCCGGTCGCTGTCTTGTGATCCGCCTCCTCAAACGCCGAGTAGCTGTCCACCGCCTTGTGATAACCCTTGCGCACAATGATCTGCGCGGTCGGCAGTTTCAGGTCCTTGTGCAGAGCAGCATCGTCCGTACCCTGCACACAATGGTCCGGCCACAAGACCTGCGTGCCGTAGGACAGTTTGGTGGTCTCGAAAACCTTCTTGCCCGGGTAGCTGGTGGCAAAGGAGGCGTGACCCTGGGTGTGCCAGTCCTGCGTTACAACGATGTTCTCGAAGGCGCGAGCGAGCTTGTTGATGATGGGCACCACCTCTGCGCCTTTGCTGACGGGCAGGGTGCCACCGTCAACAAAGCAGTTCTGCACGTCGACCACGATCAAGGCGGCGCTGCCAGCCGGCTTGATCTTTGCGGCAGCAAAGACATTGCTGATCAGGCCCAGGCCCAAACTGCCAACGATGCCTGCGCCGGCGGTCTTCAAAAGGGTTCTGCGGTGTGTGGATTGCATAGGGATACTCCGGAGTGGGTTGAAAAAGACTGACACAGAAAACCATTCAGACGCTCAGGTAAGCCCGCCGCACCTCTTCGTTGCTGGCGAGCTCGGCCATCGACGCCTGGTAACGAATCTGCCCCTTCTCAAGCACGTAGGCCCGATCAGAGACCAACTCGGCAAAATGCATGTTCTGCTCCGACAGCAGAATACTCACGCCTTGCTTCTTGAGCGCCAGGATCATGTGAGCCATCTGCTCCACAATCACTGGCGCCACGCCCTCGGAGGGCTCATCCAGTAGTACCAGGTAGGGGTTGCCCATGAGGGTACGGGCGACGGTCAGCATCTGCTGCTCACCGCCGCTCATGCGCCCACCCATGCGGTTCGGCATTTCACCCAGGTTCGGAAAGAGCTGGAACAGCCGCTCCGGCGTCCACAGCGGCGCCTCGCTGCCGTCCTTCCAACGCCGTGGCGCCTGCTGGCCAACCATCAGGTTCTCCGCCACTGTCAAATCGGTGAAGATGCGGCGGTCTTCGGGCACATAGCCCAGCCCCATGCGCGCTGCGTGGTGCGGCTCGCTGCGCGAAATGTCCTGCCCCAGAAAGCTGATGCTGCCACGGCGTTTGCCGAGCATGCCAATCAGGGCTTTGAGCGTGGTCGACTTGCCAGCGCCGTTGCGCCCCATCAGGGCCACTACTTCACCGCGCTGGACCTTCAGGTCCACATCAAACAGGATCTGCGCTGCGCCATACCAGGCCGCCAGACCACGCGCTTCAAGCAGGGTTTCGGCAGGATCAGACATCACACCTTCTCCCCGGCCACTTCGGCATGCAGTTTCTCGAAGGTCTTGCCGCTGCCAAAGTACACTTCCTGCACCTTCGGGTGGTCGCGAATCTCCAGCGGCGCGCCCTCGGCGATCAGGCGCCCGCGTGCCAGCACGATCAACCGATCTGCATAGGCAAACACCACATCCATGCTGTGCTCGGTGAACAGCACCGACATGCCGCGCTCCAGCACCAGTTGCTTGGTCAGTGCCATCAGTTCCTTGCGTTCCTTCGGAGCCATGCCGGCGGTCGGTTCATCCATCAGCAGCAGCTTCGGCTTGTTGGCCATGGCGATGGCCAGTTCCACGCGCTTGACGTCGCCATAGGCCAGCACATTGCAGGAGCGCT
Source organism: uncultured beta proteobacterium (assembly GCA_903894475.1). Classification (GTDB taxonomy): domain Bacteria; phylum Pseudomonadota; class Gammaproteobacteria; order Burkholderiales; family Burkholderiaceae_C; genus Rhodoferax. The sequence goes on along the minus strand of CAITQH010000387.1, from coordinate 7,789 downwards.
CTGCTTGTGCACTCATGCCGACCTGCTCCAGCACCGCCATGGCCTCGTCCCTGCGATAGTGCGCGGCGCGGCGCCAGGGCGAGAAAAGTTTGTCGTCCTGCGACAGCAGCGCCATCTGCACGTTTTCAATCACCGTGAGCGAGGCAAAGGTCTCTGCGATCTGAAAGGTGCGACCCACACCCATGTGCCAGATTTCGCGCGGCTTGCGGCCGACCAGTTCCACGCCGTCGAGCTGGATTGATCCGCTGTCAGCGCGCAGTTGCCCGTTCACCATGTTGAAGGTCGTCGACTTGCCGGCGCCGTTGGGACCGATCAGCGCAAGCAATTCCCCCCGCGCGAGGTCGAAATGGACGCTGTCCACCGCCTTCACGCCACCGAAGGACTTGCCGAGCTGGCTGACTCGAAGCAGGGGTGCAGGCGAGCTTGTCGCAGCCGGGTTCATGTCCTGCCCTCCTGCTTTTCGCTCCGGCGCTGCGTCAGCTGCTGGATGAAGCCGGCAATGCCCTGCGGGAACAACAGCACCAGCATCAGGATGATGGCGCCCAGCATGGCGCGCCAGTAGTCGGTATTGCGCGCCACCGTGTCATGCAGCCAGGTGAAGGTGATGGCCCCGACGACCGGCCCGGCCAAGGTCTGGATGCCGCCCAGCAGCACCATCACCAGACCATCGACCGACTTGCCCACCGACAGTGTCTCGGGCGAGATACTGCCCTTGGAAAAGGCGTAGATCGCACCGGCCAGCCCCGCAAAGGTACCGGCCACCACAAACGCCGCCCACTGCATGCGCTTGACATCGATGCCGATGGCGTCCGCCCTGAGCGCAGAATCGCGACCGGCGCGCAGCGCATAGCCAAAGGGCGAAAACAAGAGTCGGCGCAGCAGCAACACGCCAGCGGCCACCAGAGCCAAAGTGAGGTAGTAGTAATTGATCTTGCTCGACAACCAGGGCGCCGGCCAGACCCCGGTCAGCCCGTTGCTGCCGCCGGTGAAACTGTCCCACTGAAAGGTGATGGCCCAGGTGATCTGCGCAAAAGCCAGCGTCAGCATGGCCAGGTAAACACCGGACAGGCGCACTGCAAACCAGCCAAAAATCAGCGCTCCCAGCGCCGCCACCAGAGGCGCCAGAAGAAGTGAAACTTCCATTGGCAAACCGGCGCTGCGCGCCAGCAAGGCCGCGCCGTAAGCACCGAGTCCGAAATAAGCGGCGTGCCCGAACGAATGCATGCCGGCCGGCCCCATGATGAAGTGCAGACTGGCCGCAAACAAGGCAGCCACCAGCAGGTCAATCATCAGCACCGTGGTGTAGGGCGAACCGGCGGTCACGATGGGCAGCGCCGTCAACGCCAGCCCCAGCAAGCCGGCGGCGACCAGGTAGCTGCGGGAGGCACCGCGCAGCGGTTCTTCCTGCATACCGACATAGCGGCTCGGCGCCTGGGCCCGCCCCATCAGCCCCCAGGGACGCGCCACCAGCACCGTGGCCATGACCAGAAACTCCACCACCAGCGTCAGTTTTGAAAACGACAGGCTGATGCCGGCGATCTGCACCACACCGAGCCAGATGCAGACTGCCTTGATTTCCGCAATCAAGAGCGCTGCTGCGTAGGCGCCGGGGATGGAGCCCATACCGCCCACCACCACCACGACAAAGGCTGCGCCAATGGTGTTGAGGTCCATTTCCAGATTGGCGGGTTCGCGCGCCAGCTGCAATGCGCCGCCGAGTCCGGCCAGCAAGGCACCCAGCGCAAACACGGCGGTAAAGAGCCATGCCTGATTCACACCGAGCGCACTGACCATGGCACGGTCCTGCGTCGCAGCGCGCACCAGTGTGCCCCAGCGCGTGCGCGTGAGAAGCAACCAGAGCAGGCCCAGTACCACCGGACCCACCACGATCATGAACAGGTCGTAAGACGGGAAGGCGCGCCCCAGAATCTGCACCGCACCGCGCAAACCCGGCGCCCTGGGGCCGAGCAGTTCATCGGGCCCCCAGAACCAGAGCACGGCGTCCTTGATCACCAGCACCAGCGCAAATGTTGCCAGCAACTGGAACAGTTCGGGTGCCTTGTAGATGCGCCGCAGCAATGTCATTTCAATCAATGCTCCGAGGACGCCCACCACCAGCGGCGCCAGCAGCACCGCGGGCCAGAAGCCAATGGCACCGCCCAGTCGCGCGACCAGGCTGTAGGCGACATAAATTCCGACCATGAAGAACGAGCCATGCGCAAAATTGACGATGCGTGTAACGCCAAAAATCAGCGACAGACCGGCCGCCACCAGAAACAGTGAGGAGGCACCGGCCAGCCCGTTAAGCAACTGGGCCAAAAAGCCTGAAAAATCCATTCCAATCCTCTGATGAACCTATCGACACTGCCGGAATTCACAACCCCGGCGCGTTGACATTGCACTCACTTCTTCCAGTGCCCCCGCCTTTGTCATTGCACCCGTTTTTGTCATTGGGCCCGTTTTTGTCATTGCGGGCCTGACCCGCAATCCAGTGTCTGCGTGGCACTGGATCCCGGATCGAGTCCGGGATGACAAGGCAGGTTCGGGATGACAAGGCAGGTTCGGGATGACAAGGCGGGTTCGGAATGACAAGACAGATCCGTGATGACAAGGCATGTCCGTCGTGACATTTGTCTTGTCATTGCGGGCCTGACCCGCAATCCAGTGCGTGCAAAGCGCCACGTCAGTCGGGAGCGCGCAGCTTGGCAACCTCGGCGTCGGACGGCAGGTACCTGGCGCCGTCAAGGTAAACGTAATCGACCATCACACCTTTGCTACCGTCGTTCTTGGTCTTGCCCACGAAGGCACCCATGGTGGACTGGTTGTCCTGGGCACGGTAGGTGATCTTGCCAAACGGGGTGTCAACCTGCAGACCCTTGAAGGCTGCCACCAGTTTTTCGGTGTCGCTGCTGCCGGCTTTCTTCAGACCGGCGGCAATGGACTTGACGGCGCTATAACCAACCACCGAGCCCAGACGCGGGTAGTCCTTGAACTTGCCCTGATAGGCGGCCAGGAAGGCTTTGTGCTCAGGCGTCTGGATACCGTTCCAGGGGTAGCCGGTAACGATCCAGCCATTCGGCGCTTCTTCCTTCAGCGGATCAAGGTATTCGGGTTCACCGGTCAGCACGCTCACCACTTCACGTCCCTGAAACAGGCCGCGGGTATTACCCTCACGCACGAACTTGGACAGGTCGGCACCAAACAGCACGTTGAAGATCGCATCGGGCTTGGAGTCGGCCAGTGCCTGCACCACGCTGCCGGCGTCGAGTTTGCCCAGCGGCGGTGCCTGCTCGGCCACAAACTCGACATCAGGCTGCGCCGCCTTGAGCAACTGCTTGAAAGCAGCCACCGCGGACTGGCCGTATTCGTAGTTGGGGTACACCAGAGCCCAGCGCTTCTTCTTCAGCTTGGCCGCTTCCGGCACCAGCATGGCGGCCTGCATATAGGTGCCAGGGCGCAGACGGTAGGTGTACTTGTTGCCGCCGCCCCAGATGATCTTGTCGGTCAGAGGCTCAGCGGCGAGGAAGAAGAACTTCTTCTGCTTGGCAAAGTCGGCCACGGCCAGACCGGTGTTGGACAGGAAGGTGCCCATCAATACATCGATCTGTTCGCGCGAGATCAATTCCTCGGCAACACGCACGGCGTCGCCCGGATTGGCATTGTCGTCACGCGTGATCAATTCGATCTTCTTGCCGTTGACGCCGCCAGCCGCATTGACTTCGTCGACCGCCAGCTCCATGCCCTTTTTGTAGGGCTCCAGAAAAGCGGGTTGCGCCTTGTAGCTGTTGACCTCGCCGATCTTGATCACGCCCTGCGCATTCGCTGCAGGCAGCAAAGCACAAGTCATGGCAAAGCCGGCCGTGTACAGCATCGTTCTTAGCATCTTCATGTCAAAGTCTCCTCATATAAAAGTTAAAAAATCAAGGCGGCAAAATAGCTTAGGGGCAACAGTTTCCCTGCTCGTCATTGCGGCCCCGGATCAGAGCTTGCCCCGGGCTCGATCCGGGGTCCGGGGTTTCAGCACCCGCAATCCAGTGGTCGCGCTGCACTGGATCCCGGATCGAGTCCGGGATGACAAATACGAGCTTGGCCGACAACCATACATCACAATCTTCATCTCCCTTATCGCAGGCCGTCCTGGCCTACGATCTCACTGACCTGCAAGCCACCGATGCGCGGCAAGGGGCGCCCGCTGGCAGTGACCACTACCGCGACCACAATCTCATTGGCACGCGGCGCATCGCTGACGCGGGCCTCCATCGCATCAAAGTGGCTGCGCACAAAGGCCGCGTCCTTGTGGCCCAGCGGCACGTCCAGGGCACTGCCCAGGCCACCCATCTTCTTCGCCGAGGGCACCAGCGCTGCGCCTTTTTCGACCGCCTTGCGCAGCGGCGCGCCGAGCTTGGGATGCAGGATGGCGGCCGCGTGTTCCAGCTCACCGGCCTCGCCAACAATGGCGCCCTTGCCGTAACTCTGCGCCTGCGCCGGCGTGATGCCCAGTGCCTCAACGCACTTGCCGCCCAGCAGACCGCCCAGTTCCTCACCGATGGAAATCAGTTCGTCAAGCTGCTGCGCGTACTTGCCGGCGTAGGGGTTTTCGATCACCGCCATGGCCAGCGCCCGGCGTGTGGGAGGGTTGACGGTCTGACCCATCTCCATCAGGGTTTCATCAACCTGAACAATGATTTTCCGAATTTTGGCACTCATGGTCTTTCCTTCAGATAGGGCTAATGGTGATGGAACTCAGCGCAAGCCGTCCCATTTGCTGATGGCGCTCGCCGCCAGGCCGCCGACGCGGGCGTGGACTCGCGGCCCCGTGCTCATCACCAGAATAAAAACAATCTCCTTTGCCGCGGGTGCACCCGCAACGCGGACCTCCATCGCATCAAAGTGGCTGCGCACATAACTGGCATTGATGTTTGTCAGCGGCACGTCCAGCGTGGCACCCGGGCCACCGACCTTTTTGGTCGATGGCACAATCGCCAGCGCATTGCCCGGCTGGCCGGTTTTGAGCTCGCCCTGTCCCCTGCTGTAGCTGCCAAGCTCACCCTTCCAGCCCAACAGCTCGCGCATCGCGTAACCACCGGGCACATGCCAGAGCGCACCGTGCTCCAGTTCCCCGTCAGCGCCGATGATGGCCCCTTTGCCATAGCTCTCGACGCGCGCGGCCGGCACCTGCATGGCGGCGAGCAGGCGCCGCGCCATCTCGACGCCCACCGGTTGCAACTCATCCATCATGGGCAAAATATCCGGCTCATAGCGGCCGGCAAAGGGATTGGTCAGCACGGCACCGATTGCGCCGCGCAGCAGCGGCGTTGCGGCGACCGGACCAAACTCATGGTGGATTTCCTCCACCTGCGTAAAGATGCGTCTGATTTCAATCATGACCGTACGTCCATTCCGTGTTTCATGCCAATACCGCGCCAGCTTGGAGTGACGCCATCGCCAGGCCGCCTCGCTTCGCCATTGCGAGGGCCACCCACTTCGTCATTGCGAGCGAAGCGCGGCAATCCATGCATGGATCGCCACAGGCCTGCGGCCTTCGCGATGACGACGAAAGTGGCAATCCATGGCACCGACTGCATGGATACCGGGTCGAGCCCGGTATGACAGCGCTGCATCAACATGTTTCCAATCCCAAAGGTCCTTCGTGCGATTTCCGGTTCCGCTGCGTCGGTGACCAGCAGTTGCTGCTGGCACACCAGCGCAGCCGACCAGATCAAGCCGGCGCGCTGCAAGTCTTGCGCGCGCTGCAGTCCGGCTTGCAAGGCCTGCTGCACCAGTTTGGGTTCCAGTGCTGGCACATCCACGGTCACAGCAATTTCGCCCAGATCCGAATCATCCTTGAGCTCACAGGCAGGGCGCCGCACGATGCGCGCATCCACCACATCCACCGCATTGGCAATCACCGTGGCTGCCGCATCGGCCGCTGTTGCCGTGCCGGCCAGCACGGTCACGCTGTCGGCAATACCCAGCGAAAAACTGCGTCCGCGCCAACCGCTAGTGGCCACGCCGCGCACCGGCATTTGGCTCGTCACTTCAAACTGCCCGTCGCTGGCTATGCCGTGGCACAGTGCCTGCGCGTCCAGGCCCGCCAGGTCGGCGTAGAGACCGACGCGCACTGACTGCGATGGCGCGAGGTACAAAGCAATGTCGCCGCCGTTGTTGATCCAGGCGCGATCCACGCCGACTCTGTCGTAGCAAGCAGCAAGTTCCTGTGCAACCGCACCGGCCACCGCCGCCATCGGCGTGATGTAGCTCGCGCTGTAGGGCTTGCAGGCTTGCCACATGCGCCGGGCAATGCGTCCCTGCAGGGAACACTGCCCCTGCACTGGCAAACGCAGCAGTGGCAGTTCCTGCACCAGTTCGTCGAGCACGCCACAAAAGCGCAGCCACGCCGCTTCATGTGCTGCTTCGAGCGCAACGGCGCTGCCCTCGGCGCCGATGATGATGTCCATCGGGCCGTGCTGGAAATGCCAGCGGCCATCGGAGAATCGTGTGCGGGATGCAGCCATAGGTGATCGCGCGTTCAGCCCAGCATGGGCGGTTGTCCCAGCGGCCATGGATTATTCGCAGGGGCCTGCAGCCACTGCCTGGCCAGCGGCGCACCTTCGCTGTGCCAGGCGCCCCTTTGCAGCGCATCTTCCAGCGTTCGCACATAGTCCATGTGGCCACCCAGTGTGCGGTAGGCTTCCAGCTTCATGCTGAATTCGATGGGCGCAATGATGGCCGGCGTGGGCACAGTGCCAAAACTGTTGTCGGGCATGCGCATGACATCGACCATCACGGTGATGCCGCCGCCCGGCCAGACGTAAGCCGGCGCGCCACCACAGGTGACGTTGACCAAGCCGCTCTTGATGGCACGCGTCAGCAGCACCGGGTTCTGGGTGACACCCGCGCGCAGGCTGCCGCCGGCACCAGCCAGGAAGAGCACGGTGGTCAGTGCGGGTTCGCAGTTTTCGCCAACACGATCCACCACCGCACGCACTTCGGCCGGCATTTGCTGCTCGACCGCTTGCAGTGCTTCATTCAGCACGTACCAGCTGGCGTGCTCGCCGGTGGTGGAAGTCATCAGCAAGCGCAAGCCAGGCCACGCCACTTTGGCGTCCCAGCCCTCGATGATGGACAGCGGGTCGGCGATGTCGGTGCCACCCCAGCCGGTGCCCGGATTGGCCACCTGAAAATAGCGCCCGGGCGTGGACTTGCGACCGTGCATCCGGATGCCGGAGGCGCGCATGTCCAGACAACATCCGGCCTGGTGTTCGGTTAGCACACCGGTGATGTGATCGTCCACCACCACCACCTCGTCTGCCTTACCGAGCAACTGCTCGGCGAAAATTCCGACGGTCGCCGAGCCGCAACCGACACGCATGCGTTTTTCCTCGACACCATTGACGACAGGCGCGCGGCCGGCCTGAATCAGCAGTTCGGAGCCACCTTCAATCGAAAGTTCGATCGCCTGCTTGTTGCCCAGCGCCATCATCATCTCGACCGTGATCCGACCCTCTTTCTTGCTACCGCCGGTCAGGTGGTGCACACCTCCCAGCGACAACATTTGCGAGCCATATTCGGCGGTGGTGACGTGACCAACAATCTCGCCCTTGCAGCGTACCGGTGCCTGCTCCGGCCCCAGAAAGCGGTCGGTATCAATCTTCACCTTCAAGCTGCAATAGCTGAAGATGCCCTCGGTCACCACCGTCACCGTATCAACGCCTGCCACCTTGGATGAAACAATGAACGGTGCCGGTTTGTAGTCTGGGTAGGTGGTTGATGAACCGACGCCGGTAAT
>CAITQH010000386.1 GCA_903894475.1 uncultured beta proteobacterium | reverse complement strand
CTACCTGTCGCCCTACTTCATCAACAACCCGGAAAAGCAAGCCGCTCTGCTGGACAACCCGTTTGTGCTGCTGTACGACAAGAAGATCAGCAACATCCGCGATCTGCTGCCGACGCTGGAACAAGTCGCCAAGTCGGGCCGTCCGCTTTTGATCATCTCGGAAGACGTCGAAGGCGAAGCCCTGGCAACGCTGGTGGTCAACACCATCCGTGGCATCCTGAAGGTTGTTGCCGTCAAGGCACCGGGCTTTGGTGACCGTCGCAAGGCCATGCTGGAAGACATCGCCATCCTGACCGGCGGCAAGGTCATCGCTGAAGAAGTCGGCCTGACCTTGGAAAAAGTGACGCTGGCCGACCTCGGTTCTGCCAAGCGCGTTGAAGTGGGCAAGGAAAACACCATCATCATCGACGGCGCCGGCGCTGCTGCTGACATCGAAGCCCGCGTCAAACAAGTGCGCGTTCAGATCGAAGAAGCGACCAGCGACTACGACCGTGAAAAGCTGCAAGAGCGCGTGGCCAAGCTGGCCGGCGGTGTTGCCGTGATCAAGGTTGGCGCTGCCACCGAAGTCGAAATGAAGGAAAAGAAGGCCCGCGTTGAAGACGCCCTGCACGCAACCCGTGCCGCGGTGGAAGAAGGCATTGTGGCCGGCGGTGGCGTGGCGCTGCTGCGCGCCAAGCAGGCTGCTGGCACCATCAAGGGCGACAACGCCGACCAGGACCATGGCATTGCGCTGGTTCTCAAGGCCATTGAATCGCCGCTGCGCGAAATCGTTTTCAACGCCGGTGGCGAAGCCTCTGTCGTCGTCAACGCCGTGCTCGCTGGCACGGGCAACTACGGCTTCAACGCCGCCAACGACACCTATGGCGACATGATCGAAATGGGTATTCTGGACCCAACCAAGGTGACCCGCACGGCGCTGCAAAACGCAGCGTCTGTGGCTTCCCTGATGCTGACGACCGAGTGCATGGTGGCTGAGGCTCCCAAGGCCGAAGGCGCTGGCGGCATGGGCATGTAAGCTTCCTTGCCTGAGGCTCCAGAGCGTCGTTGCGACGGCTTGCCGTACCTTCGGTACTGTCTACGCCGTCGCGTCTAGCTCTGAAACCTCATGCTGCGTCGAACTACGCCGTAGATTCGATACAAAGAAAAACCCGCTGGCTTACGCTTCGCGGGTTTTTTGTTGCGCGTCGTTATCTCAGCGCTTGAACGCCACCACGGTCTGGCGTTGCTCGCCCAGGCCTTCGACGCCCATGGCGATGGTGTCGCCGGCTTTCAGAAACTGCTGTGGCTTTCTGCCCATGCCGACACCGGGTGGCGTGCCGGTGGTGATGACATCGCCAGGCATCAGCGTAATGAACTGGCTGACGTAACTGACGATCCTGGCGACGCCAAAAATCATTGTTTTGGTGCTCCCACTTTGCGTACGCTGGCCGTTGACCTCCAGCCACATAGCGAGCCTTTGCGGGTTCGGCACTTCATCTCGTGTCACCAGCCAGGGACCGAGCGGTCCGAAACTGTCACAGCCCTTGCCCTTATCCCAGGTACCGCCGCGCTCGATCTGAAACTCGCGTTCGCTGATGTCGTTGACGGCACAGTAACCCGCAACGTAATTGAGCGCGTCTTTTTGCGAGACGTGGCGCGCACGCTGACCGATCACGACGCCGAGCTCCACCTCCCAGTCGGTCTTGACCGAGCCCTTGGGCAGCATGATGGGATCGTTCGGACCCTGGATGCAGCTGATGGCCTTGGTGAACAGCACGGGCTCCTTCGGAATCGGCATACCGGCCTCGGCCGCATGGTCCGCATAGTTCAGTCCGATAGCAATGAATTTCCCGATATTGGCAACTGGCGCGCCGAGACGCGGCTTGCCCGGCACCAAGGCCAGCGTTTGCGGCTTCAGACGGCGCAAGCGCGCCAGCACCGCATCGCCAAGCTGGGCCGGACCCAGATCCGGGATCACGGCGCTCAGATCACGCAGGCGACCCTCGGCATCGATCATGCCGGGCTTTTCCTTGCCGAGCTTGCCATAGCGCACCAGTTTCATAAAACTCCTTGTAGTTGAGGCAGCAAGTTTGCCAGGCTTGATCGCAACAACGGCGCTGAGACAAAACGCAGGCCGTTCCATCCCAGGCTGCAGGCAACATCCACATTGTCCTGCAGGTCGTCAACAAACAGGGTCTGCGTCGGCTCCAGCGCGTATTTGCTCTGCAGCAACTGGTAGATCACCGGATCAGGCTTGCTGCACTTCACGTCACCGGAAAAAATGCCACCATCAAACCAACGCAGAAATGCGTACTTGTGTTCCAGCGTGCGCGCATAGGGTGCAGGCATATTGGAGAGGTAGTACAGCCGCACATCACCGCGCTGATCGCGTCGCTGCGCCAGATCAGCCAGAACGTCCATCGTCTCCTGGATCGGAGTCAGGCGCTCACCAATGCCCGACACCAAGCGCTGCATCTCATCCGGTGGCAAGGCCAGGCGCTGTGCGGTCCGCTGCACCACGTCGTCAGCACTCAGCGTGCCACGGTCAAAAGCGTGCCAGTCTGCATGGCCAAAGATGGACTGTGCTGCTTGTTGCGCTGCCTCGGGTGTTGCGGCCAGTTCCGGGAAATGCGATGCCACCAGTCTGGTCGGTTGCCACTCAATCAGGACCGCACCGAAATCGAAAACCAGGTTCATGGATTGCGGGTCGGGGCCCGCAATGACACCAATT
>CAITQH010000385.1 GCA_903894475.1 uncultured beta proteobacterium | reverse complement strand
GCCGGTTTTTCAAAATCCGATGCGGCGCACTTTACCCTGCTGCTCAACGGTTGCAGCAAGGAAATGGCAGAGCTCGACGCCTTGATCGTGCCCCTGCTGGACCGCAAGCTCGATGAAATTTCACCGATCGAGCACGGCGTTCTCTGGATTGGCGCTTTTGAGCTTCAGCATTGCCTGGATGTGCCCTGGCGCGTCGTCCTCAACGAATGCATTGAACTGGCCAAGGAATTCGGCGGTACCGATGGCCACAAGTATGTCAACGCGGTACTCAACGAGTTGGCACCACGTTTGCGTGCGGCCGAGGTCGGTTCAGACCGTCTGCAGCCGCGTCAATGAATCGATTTGGTCACGCATGAACCAGGCAACAACAGACAAGCCCAGGTTTTGCTGTCCGGTGCGGATCTACTGGGAAGACACCGACGCCGGCGGCATCGTCTACTACGCCAATTACCTGAAGTTTTTTGAGCGCGCGCGCACCGAGTGGCTGCGCTCACTCGGGCTCGAACAACAGGCCTTGCGACAGCGCAGCGGCGGCATGTTTGTGGTCAGCGACGCGCAGTTGCGTTATCACCGGGTGGCACGACTGGATGATGAACTACGGGTGACGGCCTGGCCACAGGAGTTTGGTCGAGCTTCACTGACCATCGAACAGCAGGCCTGGCAGAAAACCGGATCTGAAAACATCCTGCTGTGTGAAGCCAGCATTCGCATTGGCTGGGTCGATGCACTGAACTACAAGCCGGCGCGCATGCCGCCAGAACTTCTGGAAATACTGAAATGAACCAAGACCTGTCAATTCTCCACCTGGTCCTCAACGCCAGCCTGGTGGTACAACTGGTAATGCTCTTGCTGGTGCTGATCTCGGTATCCAGCTGGGCCGCCATTTTTCGCAAGCTGTTTGCCTTGCACCGGGTCAAGTCACTGAACGACTTGTTCGAGCGCGAATTCTGGTCTGGCACCAGCCTGAACGACCTGTATTCTGCGGCTGCCAAAAACGCCCGCAACTCCGGCCCGATGGAGCGTATTTTTGCCAGCGGCATGCGTGAGTACCAGAAGCTGCGTGAAAAGCGCATCGCCGATACCAACACTCTGATGGACGGTGCACGACGCGCCATGCGCGCGAGTTTTCAGCGTGAGATGGACGTCATTGAAACGCATCTGTCGTTCCTGGCGTCGGTCGGCTCGGTCTCGCCTTATGTCGGCCTGTTCGGCACGGTCTGGGGCATCATGCATTCCTTCACCGGTCTGGCTTCCTTGCAGCAGGTCACGCTGGCCACTGTGGCACCCGGCATTGCCGAGGCCCTGGTGTCCACCGCCATCGGCCTGTTTGCCGCCATTCCGGCCGTGGTTGCCTACAACCGTCTTGCGCGTGACATCGACCGCATTGCCATCAAGCTCGAGACCTTCATCGAAGAGTTCTCCAACATCCTGCAGCGCAACGTCGGCGCGCAGACGGCCTCCGGCCACTGAAAGGAGCCTGAACATGCCATCCCTGGTCGGTCGTGGACGTGGTCGGCGCACCATCAACGAAATCAATATGGTGCCCTTCATCGACGTGATGCTGGTGCTGCTCATCATCTTCATGGTGACCGCGCCGCTGATCACACCGAGCATGATTGACCTGCCCAGTGTCGGCAAGGCCGCCAAGCAGCCCGATCAGGTGATCCAGATTGTGATTGGCAAGAATGAAGCGCTCGAGCTCAAAGTAAAAGACAAGTCGAGCCCCCTGAGTCTGCAGACTGTTGTGGCTGCCGTCAAACAGGCGCAAAGTGGCTCCAGCAATTCGGCGGTTGTCATCAGTGCCGACCGCAACATCAAGTACGAATCCGTCGTCAAGCTGATGGACACGCTGCAGCGTGCCGGCATCGCTCGCGTCGGCCTGTCAGTACAACTTGCCAATTAGAACGTTAGATGCTGGCCGCCACCGATCGCCTTGAATTCATTCCGCCGCCAGCGCCGGGCCTGCTGCGCGCACTGGCTCTCGCCGTGCTGGCGCACGCCTTCCTGCTCGCAGCGCTGACCTGGGGCGTGCACTGGAAGCGTGAAGCCACAACGCTCAGTGTCGAAGCAGAACTGTGGTCCGCGCTGCCGCAGGAAGCGGCCCCGCAAGCCCTTGAAGTTCCGCTGCCAGTAGCAGTAGAGCCAGTGCCCGTACCTGCACCCGTTGTCGAACCGGTTCCTGCGCCAGTCGAACCGGCCAAGGTCGACATTGCCATCGAACAGGAAAAGCTGCGCCTGAAGAAACTGAAGGCCGAGGAGATGCTTGAGAAGAAGCGTCTGCAGGAGAAACAACAGAAGGAGCGACAAGCTGCCGAGGAAAAGAAGAAGGTCGAGCTGGAAAAGCAGCGCAAACAGGCACTGCTGGCAAAGCAGGAGGCGCAGAGAATCGAAGCCCAGCGCAGCGACAACCTCAAGCGCATCGCCGGCCTGGCCGGCGCCAGCGGCGCGCCCGATGCCAAGGGCACAGCTCAGCAATCGTCCGGCCCGTCGGCCAGCTATGCCGGAAAGATTGTCGGACTGATCAAATCGAACACAAAGTATTCCGACCCCAATGCAGGCCGCCCAACCGTGACAGTGATGGTGCGTGTGAGTAGCATCGGCTCCATTCTGAGCCGGAGAATCGTAAGCTCCAGCGGCAACAATGCCTGGAATGAAGCTGTTCTCAGGGCTATTGACAGAATAGAAATATTGCCCCGCGACACCGACGGTACCATCCCGGCCATCGTCATACGCGAGGGTCTGGAACTAATGGTCAGTCTGTGAATCGATTCAAGAGACTTGTCATCCCGGACTCGATCCGGGATCCAGTGCTCGCCCACCGCTGGATTGCGGATCAAGTCCGCAATGACAAGCGGTTTTCGTCATGGAAAGCGCAGCGCGGCGATCCATGCCCGACGCCAAACGCGCAGTTTCAGTCGAAAACGATCTCGGCCATCCCCTGGTCTGCCTGGGCCCGCCAGCCTGCCAAGGCCGCGTCGCTTGGGAAGAATTTGAAACGCTCGCCCAGTTGCAGTTCTGCGCGCGCCTGGCCCTCCGGGTCCTGACCTGACACCAGCAAGCGCACGGCCAAGCCGCGAACCAGTTCACCCTGCTCCGATAGCTCGCGCTGCGCCGGATAGTCCCGAATCAGTCCGGCCACGTCAGGTGCCCTGCCATTGACGCGGACACGCAGAAACTTGCCGAAGCGGCAGCGCGCCTGCTCCAGATCCCAAATCTGCGTCACCGTGAGTTGCATGCCGCCGGAAAAACGGTCCGGCTGCAGTTTGCCCATGACGATGATCAGTTCATCGTCCTTCAGCAGGTTCCGGTTCGCATTGATCAGTGCCTCGTCAGCACGCGCCTCGATCACCCCTGATTTGTCATCCAGCTTGAACAAGGCCAGCTTGCCGCGCTGGCCGTTGATGATCCGAAAATCCGACACGATGCCCGCCAGCAGTTGCGGCTCGCGCGCATCCATCAGTTCTTCGATCTGGCGTTTCACGAAGCGCCGCACCTCGACGGCCACCTCATCAAAAAGATGGCCCGACAGATAAAAGCCGATGGCCGACTTCTCCAGCATCAGGCACTCGCGCACGCCCCAGGGCGTGGCCTGCACCAGTTCCGGCTCCTGGGTGCTGGAGCCATGATCGTCATCACCCCCCATGTCAAACAAACCACCTTGATTGGCGTTGGCCAGCGTGGCTGCAGCAAAGTCGAAAGCACAGTCCAGCGATGCCAGCAAGCTGGCGCGGTTGCGCTGGATGGAATCAAAGGCTCCGGCCTTGATCAGGGCCTCCACCGTGCGCTTGTTGATGCGGCCGCGATCAACCCGCACACAAAAATCAAACAGACTCCTGAACGGGCCGACATCCTGGCCAGACGGTCCCGTGCCGCGCCCCTCGCGCGCCGCCACAATCGCCTCGATCGCCTGCTCGCCCGAGCCCTTGATGGCGCTCAGTCCGTAGCGAATCATCTTGTCGGAAATCGGCTCAAAGCGACCGACCCCCCGGTTCACATCGGGCGCTTCAAAGCTCAGGCCCATCTTCAGGGCGTCCTCGTACAGGACCTTGAGCTTGTCGGTGTCATCCATCTCGACCGTCATGTTGGCGCAGAAGAACTCAGCCGTGTAATGAACCTTGAGCCATGCCGTGTGGTAGGCCAGCAAGGCATAGGCTGCCGAATGCGACTTGTTGAAGCCATAGCCGGCAAACTTTTCCATGTGATCAAAAACTTCGTCAGCCTTTTCCTGACTCAAATCATTGGCGGCAGCGCCGTCACGGAATATCTGCCGGTGCCTGGCCATCTCCTCGGCGTTCTTCTTGCCCATGGCACGTCGCAACATGTCGGCGCCACCCAGCGAATAGCCGCCCAGGATCTGCGCCATCTGCATCACCTGCTCCTGGTACACCATGACGCCATAGGTTTCGCTCAGGATGCCTTCGACGCGGGGATCCGGGTACTCCACCGGTTCGCGCCCCAACTTGCGTGCGATATAGGTCGGGATCAGGTCCATCGGCCCCGGCCGATACAGCGCGTTCATGGCGATCAGGTCTTCCAGCCGGGACGGTTTGGCGTCGCGCAGCATGCCCTGCATGCCGCGGCTTTCAAACTGGAACACCGCCTCGGTCCGTCCATCGGCAAACAACTGATAGACGGCCGCGTCGTCCAGCGGCAAATCCTCATAGGAAAAATTCTCGCAACCCTTGTGCCTGGCCACGATCATGTCCTTGGCAATCTCCAGTATCGTCAGCGTTGCCAGGCCCAAAAAGTCGAACTTCACCAGGCCAATGGCTTCGACGTCGTATTTATCAAACTGGCTTACTGCCGCTTCGCTGCCGGGTTGCTGGTAGAGCGGACAAAAATCCGTCAGCTTGCCCGGAGCAATCAGCACGCCACCCGCGTGCATGCCGACGTTGCGCGTCAGGCCTTCGAGCTTGCGCGCGAGTTCCAGCAGCAGCTTGACGTCCTCTTCCCGACTTTCGCGTTCCGCCAGAATCGGCTCTGCCTCGACCGCGTAAACCGTCTTGTCGTCGCTCTTGCGAAGCGCCGGCGGCAACTGCAGGCTGACGCTGACACCGGGCTTGTTCGGAATGAGTTTGCTGATGCCATCGCAGAAGGTGTAACTCATGTCGAGCACGCGCCCGACATCGCGTACCACGGCGCGCGCCGCCATGGTGCCGAAAGTGACGATCTGGCTGACCGCGTTCTTGCCGTATTTCTCTTTCACATAGTCGATAACGCGGTCGCGGTTGCCCTGACAGAAATCAATGTCAAAGTCGGGCATGGAGACCCGCTCCGGATTGAGGAAGCGCTCGAACAGCAGGTTGTACTGCAGCGGGTCCAGATCGGTAATCTTGAGGCAATAGGCCACCAGCGAGCCGGCACCGGAGCCGCGCCCGGGTCCGACCGGGCAACCGTTCTTCTTGGCCCAGTTGATGAAGTCCCCAACGATCAGAAAATAGCCCGGAAAGCCCATTTTCAGGATGGTGTCGATCTCGAATTCAAGGCGCTCGACATAGCGGGCGCGCACGCTCGCGCGCTCCGCCTCCACCGGATAGCGGCGCAGCAGTCTCTCACTCAGCCCAAGGTGCGAGGCATGGCGAAAGTAGGCCTCGGGCGTCATGCGCTGACCATCGACTTCGGGAATCGGGAAGTCAGGTAGCTGCGGCTTGTCAAGAACCAGTGTCAGATTGCAGCGCTTGGCAATCTGCAGGCTATTCTCCAGCGCCGAAGGCAGATCGGCAAACAGCGCCTGCATCTGCGCGGTGGACTTGAAATACTGCTCACGGGTGAACCGTCGGATGCGGCGCTGGTCGCCCAGAATCTCGCCCTCGGCGATGCAGACTCTGGCCTCGTGCGCCTCGAAATCGTCGGCGTTGGTGAACTGCACCGGGTGCGTGGCCACGACAGGCAAGCCGACGCGGGCCGCCAGTTGAACCGTGGCCATCACATGCGTCTCGTCATCGGCGCGACCGGCGCGCTGCAACTCCAGATAAAAACGATGTGGAAAAATACTCCCCAGGCGCAGCGCCACTTCGCTGGCGCGTGTTTCATCGCCAGCCAGCAGCGTCTGACCCACCGGCCCGGCCTGGGCGCCCGAAAGCGCTATCAATCCCTCACTCAGTTCCGCCAGCCAATCAAGTTTGACCAGGGCCTGCGACTTGTTGGCATTGCGGGTCCAGGCCCGCGCCAGCAGTTCCGACAGGTTCAGATAGCCCTGCCGGTTCTGCACCAATAGCAACAAGCGGGATGCAAGAGGCGCATCGGCGGCGGCTCCGTCGAGCCAGATTTCAGCACCAATCAGGGGTTTGACACCACGTTTGCGCGCCTGCCGATAAAACTTGATGGCACCAAACAGATTGCTCAAATCGGTGATAGCCAACGCGCCCTGCCCATCAGCGGCAGCGCAATTGACGATATCATCGACGCGATTGGTACCATCAACAACAGAAAACTCGGTGTGTAAACGCAAATGAACAAACATGGTTCATTCTAAATGTTGAAAATTCTTGTGGTCGATGACCATGCGCTGGTGCGCGAGGGCTTGCGCCAGGTCCTCAAGGGCCTGGACGAGCAGCTTGAGGTGCTGGAAGCAGCTCACTGCGAGCGCGCTTTTGAACTCGCCGTCTTGCACCCGGACCTTGACCTGGTCCTGCTCGACTACCAACTCCCCGGCATGAACGGGCTGGAGGCGCTCGCCCTCTTTGGCCAGAATCATCCGGAACTTCCGGTGGTCATGATTTCGGGCTCGGTGGACCGACGCCTGGTGCGCCAGGTGATG
>CAITQH010000384.1 GCA_903894475.1 uncultured beta proteobacterium | reverse complement strand
TGACGCGCTTGCGCTTGCCAAACAGCCATTTAAAATTGAAGTCTCAAAACCAGAAAACCGGGGCAACGCCGTCCAGTTGCATCAACCAGAGTACAGCTTAAATTAACCGTTAAACTGTCTAGCCTCTGGGGTCCACTTTAAGCAGCCGCTTGACAGTGGTCAGCGTTGGGACGATTTCGACCGCCCTTAGGCGGAACTAAGTCCAGAATTAGTTTGTTTGGCAAGACTAACGCCCCGGCGTCGGTGGTGGATCAAAGGTTGCCGGACTGCCAGCGCTATTTATGGAACTGGACTCACCACCCCCACAAGCCAGTAGCATCAGTGAGGCGATAAGCATTGCAAGAAGTTTCATTTGTATTCTCCACTGATCTGATGACCGAATTCAATGCATACCCGGTACTTCAATACCAATCAGCGTAGCAATGTGCTCTGGCGTTGAAACATCGGTGGTCGGTGTGACAGAGCCAACAATTGCCTTGAGCGTTGGCATATGTCCAAGATTTCCCCCAGAAGCTGCCTAAAACGGGGAAGGCGGAGTCTGGAAGGCTGGTGCGATGACAGCGCTCGCTACCGTATTGGCGGCATTGGTGCTGTAGTCGATATTGGCAGAGACTTGGTTGTTGAATGAAGTGGCGGCTG
The DNA here is from genome assembly GCA_903894475.1 of uncultured beta proteobacterium. Taxonomy (GTDB): domain Bacteria; phylum Pseudomonadota; class Gammaproteobacteria; order Burkholderiales; family Burkholderiaceae_C; genus Rhodoferax. The sequence goes on along the minus strand of CAITQH010000384.1, from coordinate 20,993 downwards.
CACCATAAACACCGAAGGTCGTTTCTCCCTCAAAATTCGATATGATTTCAGATAACTGCACAACGACCGTTCCCCGGTTGGCTATACCAGCAGCCCTCAGGTAGTCGGCCAAAGCCGCCTGCAAAGCGTCGTACGCTTGGCGTCCTGTACCAAAAAGAGTAGTAGATGTCAGACTCGTCGGAGTCACGTTGATGTTATTCAAAACCAGCGTCGAAAAGGCAGAGTCCGACATCCCGTTGAAGGTTGCAGCTATCGCATTTGCCCATGCAAAACCATTACTGGTTCCGATTTGGTTCATAAAGCCACTTAGCTGTGTGTAGCTGGGCGCCTGCCCATATAGTGCCTGATACGTATGAATTGCGACCTCGGCACTTCCAGAAACTGTCGAAGCATTACGAACAGGATGCGGGAAGATCGCATTCAGTGATTTGATCGGTGTTGCAGCAACAATCTGGGTGTCTCCTCCTCCACATGAAGCGAGCCACAATAAACTTAAAACCAGCGCGAAGAATTTCATTTGAGTTCCTTTCGATGTTACGCGGCAGATTGGCCAGAAATCTATTTCCCTGGTGTAGGTGGTGCTTCGAATGCTGGTGTGTTTCCACTGGATCCGGTGCCATTCGTTGTGTTGCTCTCAGTACCGCCACCGCAGGAGACCAAAAACATAGCCAAGAAGGTAAGTGCAAAGAGTGTTTTCATGAGCGCCTTTGAGAAGATGACATTCATCGATGTGCTACTGCTTGTTTACCCAGAAGCCGACGCCCGGACCCAATGTCTTGTTGGCCGATCTGAAATCGAGATAGCCATGGGCGGTGATGTAGTCGGTGAGTGCTGTTCCTCCCTGTGCTTCCAGACTGGGGGCATAGAAGTACCATTTGGACTGAGTGCTGTCCCATGTCCAGAGCGTGTTGAAGTTCTGTGGCACTACCCCTACTGCTGGCGGTGTCGTGCTCAAGGCAGTGTTAAACGCGCTGGGCGCAATGGTGTCACCTGTGGCAATCAAACGCCATCCAGAGGTCAGGTTTTGAAATGATGAGGATGCAACCGTTGCGCCGGCGGGCAGCTGGGCGGTGAAGGCTGTCTTGGCATTGACCCAATATCCATCCCCGGGGTTGATCGTGGTGAGGCTGTCATAACCGTTGGCTGCCGCGTACGTAGCGCCGCCATCCACTTCCAGTGGTGTGAAGAAAGCCCACTTTGATTTGGCGGCTATCCATGACCAGACCGAGGAGACGTTGGCGGAATCGCCAAATGTGGAGGCTACCGGAACAGCCGCTTTCACACCATTTCCCGTCAAGCTCCAACCCTTAGGGAAGGCTAAGTTCACTGTCGAATATTTGAACTCGCCCATGGCGGGCTGAGGTTGTTCATTGGAATCAAAAAGGCCGGTGTTTGAAGGATTCAAATCGATTGAATGATCCGTACTGACTCCGAGATAGTAGTCAGCATCCCAGTACAAGAAGCCCGCGATATTCGGATTGTTATTGCCAAATCGAAGCATTTCGCGGACCCAACTGGCTTGACCCATTGGTGAATAGGGAAACTCAGGCATCGGTGGTCCCGAATAGGCTCCGTCAATTGCTGGGTAGTTGCCCTCACTGAAAATTGTTTTCTTGCCAAGATCAGCAATGTAGTCCGTCGTTTCTTGCATTCGCTGCATCCAACAGTCGGTTGTGTAACGATGGAGATTCCATTGGTAGACAGCATAAGGATGCGAAAGCGCCGCAAAATCGTAGTTGACGCCTTCGTCGACCATCGACTTAAAGAACGCCTTGGTGATCACATCAGAGGGGTAGTAATCCAACCCGGCAGCATGGAGAACGATTTTCGCGTTGGGGTCGGACGCCTTCACGCCTTCAATTGCCGCTTTAAGCAACTTGGCCTCAACCGGCCACACGTCAGTCCTAAGATAGCGAAGGTCATTTGAGGGAACACCAGGCTGAACTGGAATTCTGCCGCCCTCAATTGAAGCTGAGTAAAAATTCAAGATCCCGTTTTCAATTTCATTACCAATTGAATAGGCTCCGACACTAATCCCCATTGCCTTGTAGGCGGCAACAATTTCCTGGGTGTAGGACTTCAAGCGTAGGGCGGTTTCATCAACAGACAAATTTCGCCAATCTGAGGGCGCATTTTGTTTTCCGGCAAAGGAGGAATCGTTTGTCAAGTAAAGCTGCAGGTATATCTTCATTCCCCGCGATGCAATCTCTTTCATGACTTGGCCGGTCAACTCCTTTGATCGCCAGTGGCCGGCCTCAATGCTTCCGTATGGTACGGTATGCCATTGATCGGGCGTTAGCGCCGCAAGAACAGGCGAAGATACTGTCGTGAGATCTGTACCAATCCAGTTCATGCCGTTATCAGCCATAACTTGGATTGGGTCAGTGGCAGTCCACTTTCCAGCCCACGTGCGGTAGTTAATGTAGTCACCTACGATCGCTCCGCTCATGAAGTCCGCACGCCTCACTAATGGGCTGCGCACATAGGGACGGAAGCTCGTCGCTCCGCTACTGATCCTGTAGTTGGAAAAAGTTGCGGAGAATTGTCGCTTTACTCCGACAGTAGTTGCCTGCAAGATAGCGTAGGTGCTCGAACCGAATCCATTGACAGTCTGAAGTGGAATCCAAGTTCCGTCAATACGGTACTCCAACGATATCAGTCCACTTGACTGGGATATGCGAAAACTTGCTGCGTTGCTCGATATCGGTACGTCAGGGAAGCTCTGATACTCCTGTCCCGAGGCTGAGCTATTGCCGCGCAGTATTCTCACGACTGAGCTGTTCGTCGATTTGGCTAGCGCAATGATGACGAAATTGGATTCGTCAGCCCACAATCCAAACGCCGCGTACATCTGTGCAGCGTTGTCAATAGGTGCTTCAAAGCCGGAGTCAACTGTTACCGATACCTCAATACTTGCGTCGCCGCCAACAGAGTATTGTGAAATGATACGGGGATTGGAAAACGTGTTGGCCCCACTCGTTGACATCTTTAGCGCGTCATTTTGAGAAACGACACCCTCGCTTCGGCTCCAATCAAACCACCGGCAGGTATCCAGTTTTGTGCCGACAAAAGGATCGTCTTCCAATCGTCCAGCCTGTGCGGAGTGGAGAACAGTCCAGAGAAGTAAAAGCAGCGTGATCTTGAGTTTCATAAGGGGGCTTTGGACGAGGTCTAACGGGATTAGCAATTTGTCAACTAGGAACAAGTGTTGTCTTGGCGGTTGTCATTGATGTGATGGTCCTTGCAAGTCATTGCTTGTTGACCCAGAAGCCGACGCTAAGACCCACGGTCTTGCTGGCTGACATGAAATCCAGATAGCCCTTGCTGGCGTCGCACATAACCCCACTCGGGCGAGTGCGATGGCACATGCCAAGCGTTGGTTGAACTTCATTTTTGCCTCCCCGCAATATCACCGAACCGGTCGAACGTCGAGCCGCATTTCGAGAATCGGTGTTCATTTTCTGAATAACAATCATCCCAGAAGGGTTGCTTGAGGTCTATAGTCCATTAGAACCAATCAATTGGTCGCAATCGCTTGCGCAAAGGGTGCCCCAACTTGCCGGTCAATGGTCGAGTGGGCGTGGCGCCATCCTCAAGTTCGTCACCACGTTGGGGCGTGTCAGTCTGTGATTTTCGACGGCTGCTTTGGAGGAGTCAGATTGGAGATTTCTACTACCGGTAAGTGTCTTTCAGAGACAGTCACCGTCGCCGGTACCTGACGCTCAGACTCAGTGCCATTGTGCTTAGCCCAGGTCGGGGCTTGCTCATCGGCCAGCGTGGCCAGCATTCAACTGCCACGCGCCAGAGTTGGCCTGTACGTGTACCCGTCACTTCAATCCGCAGGACAGGGATTTATCTTTTGCCTGATGTCAGTCCGATCGACTGACTCAGAACGCTTCCATGACAGATGCATCCGCACCGCTTGGTTGCCTCACGCGACAGGGGACTGGCCGGATGAAGGCTTCAAAAGGTTCACAACCCAAACTGCTGTACCACTTCACCCGTAGAACTTCCCTCACCGACACACGCACAACCTGTTGAATTCAAACGCTTTCTGCTTGTGCCAAATCGACACGGTTCTTCATTATTATTTGAGAACAGAGAGCAGAAAAGAATCGAACCGGCGCGAAAACCGCAGTTAATTCAGATAACCATGGACCGTGTGGCACAGGCAGAATCGGCCAGAAGCCCGCGTGGCTTGGGGAAAGCACAGACATGAAAAAGCCAACTGAGAACAGTTGGCTTTTTGAACTGGTGGCCTGGGGCGGAATCGAACCACCGACACAAGGATTTTCAGTCCTCTGCTCTACCGACTGAGCTACCGGGCCAGAGCGGTGGAGTATAGCAGCAACTGCGCTGCGCTGAAGCCGCGGAATCAGGCCCCGTGACGCTTGCCACGCGTCAAGTCCACACCGAGTTGTTTGAGCTTGCGGTAGAGGTGGGTTCGCTCCAAACCTGTCTTTTCCGCAACCCGGGTCATGGAACCATTTTCCTTGGCCAGATGGTACTCAAAGTAAGCCTTCTCAAACTCATCGCGTGTCTCGCGCAGAGGTTTGTCAAGCATGAAGCTCTGCTGCGACTGGGGCCCTGCGTCGGTCGCAACGAGTGCCGGCTGCCCGCCAGCGGAAGCATCCAGCACCGGTGACGCTGGCAGCGCCGCCAGAGGTGCCACGGACTTGCGCGCCGTGCCGCGCGCCAGAGCCTGTTCGACTGCCTTGAGCAACTTCTGCAGGGTGATGGGTTTTTCCAGGAAGGCCAGGGCACCAATTCTGGTCGCCTCCACCGCGGTATCAATCGTGGCGTGCCCACTCATCATGATGACGGGCATGGTCAACGCGCCGGTAGCCGACCACTCCTTGAGCAGCGTCACGCCATCGGTATCGGGCATCCAGATGTCGAGCAACACCAGATCCGGTCGGTCACGCAGGCGGGCAGCGCGCGCTTGCGCGGCGTTTTCGGCCACCTCGACGTTATGCCCTTCATCGTTCAATATTTCCCACAACAGATCGCGGATGCCGAGTTCGTCGTCAACCACCAGTATGTTTGCCATGATGTAGCGTGTTCCTTGGATCTACCTGCGCCGCTGAGCTAGCCTTGCGCAACGTTTTCAGTACTGAATGATAACGACACTTGGGCCCCGATGACCTGCCCCTCAAGCTGCCGATTGGTAACGTCCACACGGGTACCGTGTTCGTCCGCAATTTTTTTCACGACCGCCAGACCCAGGCCGGTGCCCTTTGACTTGGTCGTCACATAAGGCTCGAAAGCGCGTTTCAGGATGCGCTCCGGAAAACCGGTGCCGTTATCGAGAACACTCAGCCGGACCCGGTTGTTCGCTTCAATCCACTGGGTCCTGACCGTGACACTTTGCAGTTCACCGACCTTGCCTGCAGATTCGGTTGCGTCCTGTGCGTTTTGCAGCAGGTTGTGCAAGACCTGGCGCAGTTGCTGGGCGTCACCCATCACGCGCTGACAGCGTGGATCGAGTTCCATGCGCACCGGCACTTGCGAGGTTTCACTGGCATAGAGTTGCAGCACCTCCGACACCAGCAGGTTCAAGTCAATCGGTCGCAGTTCGGCCGCCGGCAGACGCGCGTAGTCCCGAAACTCATTGACCAGTCGTTTCATGGCATCCACCTGATCGACGATGGTCTTCACTGACTTGGCAAGCAGTGCCTGCTCCGGTGCCGCCACCTTGTCCGTGAGCTTCATCAACAGTCGCTCTGCCGACAACTGGATCGGAGTCAGCGGATTCTTGATCTCGTGTGCCAGGCGACGCGCCACTTCGCCCCAGGCCTGGACCCGTTGGGCCGAAACAATCTCCGAGATATCGTCAAAGACCAGAAGCCTGGAAGCGCCTGGCAGTTCAGCACCGCGCGCCACCAGCACCAGAGCGTCCTCCGCCTGGCGGCCAACCAGTCTGGCGCTGGCATTGCCAAGTTCAAACGAATGCTGCCAATGATCGAGTCCATGCTCGGTGCGCACACCCAGGAACGAATCAAACTGGTCCTGTACGTCCTCGCCAAATTTTTGTAGGCCTTCGATGTCGGCCAGGCGCTGCCCCTCCAGCGCTGCCAGGGGCACACGAAGAATGCGTTGGGCCCCAAGATTCGATGACAGGATGACGCCCTGCGCATCAAGCACCATGACACCTGCCGTCAGATTGTCCAGAATCGTCTGCAGGTTGGCGCGAGCTGCATTGACTTCCTCCATACTTAGCTGGACTGCATGGCGGGCATCGGCCAGTTGTTGTGTCATGTCGGCAAAGGAGCGTGTCAGACCGTCCAGTTCGTCGCGCCCCTGCAGCGAGGCCTTCGGCGTCAGATCGCCTGCTGCCACCTGTCTGACGCCATCGGCCAGCAAAAGCAGCGGGCGCGCAATCTGGTTGCCAAGCAGCACGGCCAGCAGTACCGCACCAAAGACCGCCAGAAACAGGCTCAGCGTCAGTGTGCCTATGTACATCCGGCGCAAGCCGTCACGTGCCAGCGCGCGCTCCTGGTACTCCCGATTGGCTTCCGTCACCGCCAAAGCATTGGCCACCAGGGTCGATGGCAGAGACTGTGTCACCATCAGAAATCGAGGCTCGCCTAGCAGCCCCAGGTTATTGCTTGAAACCATCACCAAGGCTTTGATGCGGGCATTGCTGGTGACACCGGGTACAGCGTCTTCAAGACCCTCAACCCAGGTGACCGAGCGCTGCAATCGTGCGTTGCGAAACTGCTGCTGGCTGGGTCGTGCGGGATTGAGTTGATAGCGAACATTGCCGGCCGACGCAATCAATTGGCCCGCGGCACTCCACAAGGTCAGGTCGGTCGCGCCCAGTTGCTCGCGCGCACGCTCCAGCGCCAGCACGGCACTGACATCCGGCAGGTCAGCCATCTGCTGCGCCGACACGCGGCCCTTGCTGGCCAGTTCGGTGGACAGCATTTCCAACGTGACACGGCCAAGATTGAGACCAGCATCCAGCGCCCCCTCCACCTTGACATCGAACCAGCTTTCGATCGAGCGAGATACGAACTGGTAGGAGACTACGTAGATCAACACGCCCGGTGCAAATCCGGCCAGCGCAAAAATGGCTGCCAGCTTGACCAGCAGACGACTGCCGAACTTGCCCTGACGCAAGCGCTGGATGAGTCGAAAGGTAATCCAGAAAATAACCGCCAGCAGCAAAGCCGCGACCACCACATTGAGAGCAAAAAGCCTGGCGTAATTGCGCTCGTACATTTCGCGGTTGGTCGTCGCCTGTGTCAGCAGGAACAGCAACACCAGGCCAACCGCAACCATGACGGCCAAACCGAGCCCGACGGTCCAGCGCAAGGCCCGCGAGCTATTCAGGGAAAAGCGTTCTCGCGCCCGGATCGCTGCGCCGCTGCCACTCATTTCAGACTTTCCAGTGCCAAAGCCTGACTTGACGAGGCGGAGACATTCCAGTCGGTCTGGCCCAGCGTGCCGATCTGAAACGGGCGCGGCAGCTGTGACATGTCAAGACGAAAACGGAATTCCACGTAGTGGCGCTGGTCAAGATCCTGATCGGAGATGTCGGCGATCTTCCAGCGGGACAGTCGTTGCACTGCGGCCAGTGCATCAGGCAATGAGTCAAAGCTCTGATTCAGGGCCAGCGCCAGGCCGGCCTGTGTCATCAGGCCGGAAGCAACATTCAAGCGCCAGCGCCGGGTCAGTGGCTGGTAGGCCAGCCGCATGTGGCGCTCGGCGCTGAAGACTCGCTTGTTGGTCCAATACCAGCGCTCCCGGAACACGTCGGCCTCAGCCACAAAAACCATAGGGACACCTTTGAACAAAGCGTCCTGCACGGCGGCCGACAACTCGAACTTGACGTTGGCGGTGAGCATGATGGCTTCACCATCGCGCTCAAGGCGAAAGGCAGAGATCTCGGTTACCGGGGCCTCTGCGCGAGCGACGGTGCCGTGGCCCCACGCCAGACATGCACAGGCCAGCAGCCCGATCAGGTCAAGGCGCGCGCTTTTCAAGCAATGCGTAATAAAAGCCGTCATGGTCACCCCCCGGATTGTCTGGGACGGATTCCCCATTTGTTCGGTCCAGAGGCATTAAATGCCCAGGTGAAGCCAGCAAGGCGGCCCGGGTGTTGTGTGCAAGAAACGTTTGTATCTGATCCTCTCCTTCGGCCCGGAAAACCGAACAGGTACAGTAAAGCAGTCGCCCTTGCGGCTTGAGCAAGGGCCACAGGGCATTCAGCAGCCTGGCCTGGATCAGGGCAAGTTGCGCAATATCGGTCTCGCGGCGCAGCCATCGCACGTCTGGATGACGTCGCACAATGCCCGAAGCGGAACAGGGTGCATCGAGCAAAATGGCGTCGAACAAATGACCGTCCCACCAAGCTGACGGCTCGCCAGCATCACCCGTCAGGACCTTGGCTTGCAAACCCAGGCGCTGCAGGGTTTCCCGGATTCTCTGGCAACGCAGCGGGTCGACATCGAGCGCTGTCAAGTCGCAATCTGCCAGCTCCAGCAAGTGAGCCGTTTTCCCACCTGGAGCGGCGCAGGCGTCCAGCACATGCAGCGGCTCCTGCGAGCGCAAACCGGACAGTAGCAGCGGCGCAGCCAGTTGCGCTGCAGCATCCTGGACCGACACCACTCCGTCAGCAAAGCCAGGCAGTTGCTGTACCGGTCTGGCTCGCTCCAGAGTCACACCACAGGCGCCACAAGCAGCGGCGCTGACACCGACCGCTTCCAGAGTCTGCAGATAGGACAATGGTGCAGAGCGTCGGGCGTTTATGCGCAAACTCATGGGCGCCTGACGGTTATTGGTCAGAAGAATTTCCTGCCATTGCTGCGGCCATTCCTTTCGAAGACGTTCAATCCACCAGCGGGGATGATTCCAGCGTGCCACCGGATCAGTGTCCGTCGCTTCTACCAGTGATTCGCGCTCGCGCAGGAATCTGCGCAGGCAGGCATTGATGAAGTTGGACTGAGAATTTGTGGAGCGATCTTTCTTGCTCGCCTCGACTGTCTGATTGACCAGGGTAAATGCATCATAGGGTGCGTCGTGTTCGCTCCACAGCAGCGCCAGCGCGGTACACAGTAGCGCATCAACCGTTGGAGGTGGTGCTCGCTTGGCCAGCAACTGGCGCAGCGCCTGGGCCCGCCCCAGGGAGCGCAGGACGTGAAAAACGAGCGCCTGCACACCGGGGCGCAACTCTGCGCTGACCTCGGCCAGTGCCGCGGTACCGGATACGCCGGAGCGTATGGCCAGCAGGACAGCCGCTACCGACTGCAACTGCCGCCACAGTGGAATGGGTTGAACTTGAACGCTGATCATCAAATTTACATCGGCTGGGCTGGTCTGAAGCCAAACAGGCGTGCCAGCAAAACGGCCGGAAACTGGGTCACGGCTGCGTTGTACCTGGCAACTGCCTTGTTGAAGTCAGCACGCGCCATTTCAGTCTGCGCGACAAGTTGCTCCCAATGCAATGGCACGACCTCTGGCTGCGCAGGGGAACTGCGCTGTGGTGTCAGTTGCTGCTGGCGCGACCAACTCAGGCACATGGTTTCGTAGGCCATCGTCAGGGCTCCGATCGTGGCGCCGTTGAGAGGCTGTGAACGACACATTTTGAGTGCGACCCGACACTGATCCGCCGCCGCCACGAGCACTGCGGAATCGGCAACTTCAGGGCTTGCCATCGGCACGAATTGATTGACCAGGTCACCCAGCACCGCAAACGCTGCAATGCCCTGCGAACGCAAACGCACCAGACGGTTATAGGCCCCAACAGCCCAAAACAGCAGCACGGCGGCGCCAAACCACAGGAAGACGGAAGAACTCATGGTCTTCAACCTGAACGCAAAACGCCTCAAGCCAGGATTAGCAGGCTTGAGGCGTCAGGTTCCCGGTGGACGGACTCCTTACTCGGACACCGCTCCTTCGTCGGCTTGCGCGCCTTCGCCCACTCCTGCCAACTCGGCAGCTTCGGCATCAGCAATAGCGCGGCGCTCCGCGTCGTCCATGTTTTCTCGGACTTTACGGGCTTCGTGATAGGCCAGACCGGTACCGGCTGGAATCAGTCGCCCGACGATCACGTTTTCTTTCAAACCACGCAGTTCATCGCGCTTGCCCATGATGGCTGCTTCTGTCAGAACGCGCGTCGTCTCCTGGAAGGACGCCGCACTGATGAAACTGTCAGTCGACAGGGAGGCTTTGGTAATGCCCAGCAACAGGTTGGTAAAGGTCGCTGGTACCTTGCCCTCAGCGCGCAGGGCATCGTTGGTATTGAGCATCTCGGAACGCTCGACCTGCTCACCATTGATGTAGCCGGAGTCGCCCGCATTCTCGACCACCACGCGGCGCAGCATCTGGCGAACAATCACCTCGATGTGCTTGTCGTTGATCTTCACGCCCTGCAAGCGGTACACGTCCTGCACCTCGTCAACAATGTAGCGCGCCAGTTCTTCGGAACCCAGCAAGCGCAGTATGTCCTGCGGATCGGCCGGACCGTCAACCACGCTTTCGCCCTTGTTCACAACCTGGCCTTCGTGCACGATGATGCTCTTCTCCTTGGGCACCAGTTCTTCCCACACAGCACCATCCGGGTCGGTGATCTGTAGGCGGATCTTGCCCTTGGTCTCCTTGCCGAAGGACACGGTACCGGTCATTTCTGCCAGCACGCCCTTGTCCTTGGGTGAACGAGCCTCGAACAGCTCGGCCACGCGCGGCAGACCGCCGGTAATATCGCGCGTCTTCTGGCCTTCAATCGGAATACGGGCCAATACTTCGCCCGGACCCACGTCCTGGCCGTCACGCACCTGCACCAGGGCGCCGATCGGGAAGCCGATCGTCACCGAGTGATCGGTGCCAGGAATCTTGACTTCATTGCCAGTGGCATCAATCAGTTTGACCTGGGGTCGCACGACCTTGGCAGCGCCACGGCGCTTCGGATCGATGACGACCATGGTCGACAGGCCCGTGACTTCATCGACCTGGCGGGCTACCGTCAGACCTTCTTCGACATTTTCAAAGTGCGCCTTGCCGGCAAACTCGGTAATGATCGGACGCGTCAGCGGATCCCAGTTGGCCAGAATGGCGCCAGCCTTGATGCTCTGGTCCGCCTTCACCGCCAGCACGGCACCATACGGCACCTTGTGGCGTTCGCGCTCACGGCCGTGCTCGTCATGAATGACGATCTCGCCGGAACGGGAAATCACCACCAGTTCCTTCTTGCCGTTCGTCACATAACGCATAGTTGCGTTGAAGCCGATGTTACCGTTGGACTTGGCCTCCACGCTCGACGCGATCGCGGCACGTGAGGCCGCGCCACCAATGTGGAAGGTGCGCATGGTCAGCTGCGTACCGGGTTCGCCGATGGATTGCGCGGCAATCACACCGACGGCTTCACCACCGTTGACCAGGCCGCCACGGCCCAAATCACGGCCATAGCACTTGGCACAGATGCCAAACCGGGTTTCACAGGTCAGTGCGGTACGCACCTTGACTTCGTCCACGCCGGCAGCTTCAAGCTCCTCGATCAGGTCTTCGTCCAGCAGGTCACCGGCATTGGCCAGTACAGAACGATTTTCCGGATGGATCACGTCATCAGCCGCGGTGCGGCCCAAGATGCGATCGCGCAAGGACTCGATCACTTCGCCACCTTCGACGATGGCGCGCATCAGGTAACCGCCGTGGGTACCGCAGTCATGCTCTGTCACCACCAGATCCTGTGTCACGTCAACCAGACGCCGCGTCAGGTAACCTGAGTTGGCGGTCTTCAGCGCCGTATCCGCCAGACCCTTGCGAGCGCCGTGGGTCGAGATGAAGTACTCCAGCACATTGAGGCCTTCACGGAAGTTCGCCGTGATCGGTGTCTCGATGATGGAGCCATCGGGTTTGGCCATCAGGCCGCGCATCCCCGCCACCTGGCGGATCTGGGCAGCCGAGCCGCGGGCACCGGAGTCAGCCATCATGTAGATGGAGTTGAAGGACTCCTGCGTCACCTGATTGCCGTGCCGGTCGGTGACTGTTTCCTTGGACAACTGGGCCATCATGACCTTGGAGACTTCGTCGCCGGCCTTGCCCCAGATATCGACCACCTTGTTGTAGCGCTCACCTGACGTCACCAGACCCGAGGTGTATTGCTGTGCAATCTCCTTGACCTCTTTCTCGGCGCGCTCGATGATGCCCTGCTTTTCAACCGGGACCAGCATGTCATCAATACAGATCGAGATGCCTGCCTTGGTTGCCAGACGGAAACCGTTTTGCAGCAGTTTGTCGGCAAACACCACTGTCTCCTTCAGGCCGCACTTGCGGAACGAGACGTTGATGAGCTTGGAAATTTCCTTCTTCTTCAGCGCCTTGTTCAGGTTCGAGAACGGCAGTCCCTTGGGCAGGATTTCCGACAGCAGGGCACGTCCGGCGGTGGTTTCCCACAGCTTGGTCGAAGGCAGCAGTTCACCAGTTTGCTTGTCCTTGGTGTACTCGGTCAGGCGCACATTGATGCGTGCGGTCAGCTCCACTTCGCCGGCATCAAAGGCACGCTGCACCTCGCCGATATCGGAGAAGATCAGGCCCTCGCCCTTGGCGTTGATGCGTTCGCGGGTCGTGTAGTACAGGCCCAGCACAACGTCCTGCGACGGCACAATCGACGGCTCGCCGTTGGACGGGAACAGCACGTTGTTGGAGGCCAGCATCAAAGTGCGGCATTCCATCTGCGCCTCGACCGACAGCGGCACGTGAACAGCCATCTGGTCACCGTCAAAGTCGGCATTGAAGGCAGCACAGACCAGCGGATGGAGCTGAATCGCCTTGCCTTCGATCAGGATCGGCTCAAACGCCTGGATGCCCAGACGGTGCAGGGTTGGTGCACGGTTGAGCATCACCGGATGTTCCTTGATCACCTCTTCGAGCAAATCCCATACCACCGGCGTGCCGGATTCAACTTCCTTCTTGGCCGCCTTGATGGTGGTGGCAATGCCCATGGCTTCGAGGCGAGCAAAGATGAAGGGTTTGAACAGTTCAAGCGCCATCAACTTGGGCAGGCCGCATTGATGGAGCTTGAGTGTCGGGCCGACCACGATGACCGAGCGGCCCGAATAGTCGACCCGCTTGCCCAGCAAGTTCTGGCGGAAACGACCGCTCTTGCCTTTGATCATGTCTGCCAGTGACTTCAGGGCGCGCTTGTTGGCACCTGTCATGGCCTTGCCGCGACGACCGTTGTCCAGCAGCGAGTCGACCGCTTCCTGCAGCATGCGCTTTTCATTGCGGGCAATGATTTCGGGGGCCTTCAATTCCAGCAGACGGCGTAAACGGCTGTTGCGGTTGATGACGCGGCGATACAGGTCGTTCAAATCCGAGGTGGCAAAACGGCCACCGTCCAGCGGCACCAGCGGACGCAGGTCCGGCGGCAACACTGGCAGCACTTCGAGCACCATCCACTCTGGCTTGATGCCGGATTTCTTGAACGCCTCGAGCAGCTTCAGGCGTTTCGTGTTCTTCTTGATCTTGAGCTCGGAGCCGGTTGGGTCGTTGCGCAGCTTTTCGATGGAGCCTTCGATGTCAATGCTTTGCAGCAATTCCTTGATACCTTCGGCACCCATCTTGGCCTGGAATTCGTCGCCGTATTCCTTGAACTTGGCATCAAAATCGTCTTCCGACATGATGCTGAATTTCTTCAGCGGCGTCATGCCGGGATCGGTCACGACGTAGGCTTCAAAGTACAGCACGCGTTCGATGTCACGCAGTGTCATGTCCAGCACCAGACCCAGACGCGAGGGCAGTGACTTCAGGAACCAGATGTGCGCACAGGGTGCAGCCAGGTCAATGTGACCCATGCGTTCGCGCCGCACCTTGGTCTGCGTCACTTCAACGCCGCACTTTTCGCAGATCACGCCGCGGTGCTTGAGGCGTTTGTATTTGCCGCACAGGCATTCGTAGTCTTTGATGGGGCCAAAAATCTTGGCGCAGAACAAACCATCGCGCTCCGGCTTGAAAGTGCGGTAGTTGATGGTTTCGGGTTTCTTGACTTCGCCGAAAGACCAGGAACGGATCTTTTCGGGTGAGGCCATGCCAATCTTGATGGCACTGAAATGCTCATCCGGAGTGAACTGCTTGAACAGGTCGAGTAATGATTTCATGTCTAATCCTTCTTAATCAGTTGAGGACAGAGCAAATTCGCTGCGCGAATATTGGTCTGTCCCGCAAAGTCTCAGGTTTAACCGCGCTCAAGTTCGATATCGATGCCCAAGGAACGAATTTCCTTGACCAGCACGTTGAACGATTCCGGCATGCCGGCATCAATCGAGTGCTCACCCTTGACAATGCTCTCGTACACCTTGGTACGTCCCTGCACGTCGTCTGACTTGACCGTCAGCATTTCCTGCAGCGTGTAAGCGGCGCCGTAGGCTTCCAGCGCCCAGACTTCCATTTCGCCGAAGCGCTGGCCGCCGAATTGGGCCTTGCCACCCAGCGGTTGCTGCGTCACCAGGCTGTACGGCCCGGTCGAGCGCGCATGCATCTTGTCGTCGACCAGATGGTGCAGCTTCAGGACATGCATATAGCCAATCGTCGAAGGACGCTCAAACGCATCACCGCTGCGCCCATCAAACAGATTGGCTTGCGTGCGCGCAGCCGTCAGGCCCTTGGCCTTGACGATGTCGTCTGGGTAAGCCAGTTTCAGCATGGTACGAATTTCTGCTTCCGAAGCGCCATCAAACACCGGCGTTGCAAAAGTCGCGCCGGCACTCAAATTACCCGCCATCTCGAGCACCTCGGCATCGCTGAGCCTGGACAGGTCTTCCTTGCGACCGGAGCCGTTGTACAGCGCCTCGAGGAACTTGCGCAGATCTGCCAGCTTGGCCTGCTCCTGCAGCATGTCACCAATGCGCTGACCAATGCCCTTGGCAGCCCAGCCCAGATGCACCTCGAGCACCTGCCCGACGTTCATCCGTGAGGGCACGCCCAGAGGGTTCAGAACAATATCGCAGGGCGTACCGTCGGCCATGAAAGGCATGTCCTCGACTGGCACAATTTTCGACACCACACCCTTGTTGCCATGCCGACCTGCCATCTTGTCACCAGGCTGCAGGCGACGCTTGACAGCCAGGTAGACCTTGACCATCTTCAACACCCCCGCCGGCAATTCATCGCCCTGGGTCAGCTTCTTGCGCTTCTCTTCAAACGCCAGATCAAAGCTGTGACGGGTTTGTTCCAGCGAATTCTTGATGCTCTCAAGCTGCGAGGCAACCTCGTCGTCGGCCGGTCGAATGTCGAACCAGTGGAACTTCTCGACCGAGGCCAGATAGGCTTTGTCGATCTTGCTGCCCTTGGCCAGTTTTTGCGGACCACCGTTGGCCAGCTTGCCGCTAAGCAATTTCTCGATCCGGTCGAATGCATCTGCCTCGACAATGCGCAGTTGGTCATTCAAATCCAGGCGGAAACGCTTGAGTTCATCATCGATGATCTGCTGTGCGCGACGGTCCCGCACAATCCCTTCGCGGGTGAAGACCTGCACATCAATGACGGTGCCTTGCGAGCCCTGATCGACGCGCAGCGAAGTGTCCTTGACGTCGCTGGCTTTTTCACCAAAGATGGCGCGCAGCAGTTTTTCTTCTGGCGTCAGCGTGGTCTCGCCCTTGGGCGTGACCTTGCCCACCAGCGTGTCGCCGGGTTGCACTTCAGCGCCAACGTAAATGATGCCGGATTCATCCAGACGGTTGAGTTGCTGCTCGCTCAAATTCGGGATATCGCGCGTGATTTCTTCCGAACCCAGCTTCGTATCGCGGGCCATCACCACCAGTTCTTCGATATGAATCGAGGTGTAGCGATCTTCAGCGACCACACGCTCACTGATCAAAATCGAATCTTCAAAGTTGTAGCCGTTCCATGGCATGAACGCGACCAGCATGTTCTGACCCAGCGCCAGTTCGCCCAGGTCGGTTGAAGCACCGTCAGCAATCACATCACCCTTGGCCAGTTTGTCGCCCTTCTTGACGATGGGACGCTGGTGAATATTGGTGTTCTGGTTGGAACGCTGGTATTTGATCAGGTTATAGATGTCGACACCCACTTCACCAGCCTGTGCCTCGTCGTCGTTGACGCGGATCACGACTCGAGTCGCATCCACATAGTCAACCACGCCGCCACGGCTTGCCGTCACGACGGTACCGGAGTCAACCGCCGAGACACGCTCGATACCGGTTCCGACAAAGGCCTTTTCCGGACGCAGGATGGGAACAGCCTGACGCTGCATGTTGGCGCCCATCAAGGCGCGATTCGCATCATCGTGCTCCAGGAAGGGCACCAGAGAAGCCGCCACGGAGACAATCTGCGCCGGCGAGACGTCCATGTACTGCACACGCTCGGCGGCAACCAGAATGGACTCACCGGCTTCGCGTGCAGAAATCAGTTCGCCTGTGAGCTTGCCATCCTTGTCCAGCGCAGCGTTGGCCTGCGCAATGACGTACTTGCCTTCTTCGATGGCCGACAGGTAATCAATCGTCATCGTCACCTTGCTGTCCACGACCTGACGGTAGGGGGTTTCAATGAAGCCGTACTCGTTCAGACGCGCATACAGAGCCAGCGAGTTGATCAAACCAATGTTTGGACCTTCCGGTGTTTCAATCGGGCAAACGCGACCGTAGTGGGTAACGTGCACATCGCGCACCTCAAAGCCAGCTCGCTCGCGCGTCAAACCGCCCGGGCCAAGGGCCGAAACACGGCGCTTGTGGGTAATTTCGGACAGCGGATTGGTCTGATCCATGAACTGGGACAACTGCGAGGCACCGAAGAACTCCTTCAGGGCCGCAGAAATCGGCTTGCTGTTGATCAGGTCATGCGGCATGAGTGGCTCCTGCTCGGCCTGACCGAGTCGCTCCTTCACCGCTTTTTCAATTCGTGCCAGGCCGGTGCGGTACTGGTTTTCTGCCAGTTCGCCAACGCAACGCACACGGCGATTGCCCAGGTGATCAATGTCATCGACTTCGCCGCGACCATTGCGCAGATCCACCAGGATCTTGACCACAGCCAGGATGTCTTCGTTGGTCAACACCATCGGGCCGGTCGACTCCGGACGGCCCATCTTGGCGTTGAACTTCATGCGCCCGACGCGCGACAGGTCGTAGGTGTCGGGGTTGTAGAACAGACGCTGGAACAGGGCCTGCACAGCGTCTTCGGTCGGCGGCTCGCCGGGGCGCATCATGCGGTAAATGGCCACCCGTGCCGCGAACTCGTCGGTCGTCTCGTCGCTGCGCAGGGTCTGCGAAATGTAGGCGCCCTGATCGAGCTCATTGGTGTAAATGCAGGGCAGGTCCTGAACACCGGCGCTGCGCAGCTTCTTCAGCAGCGCTTCTGACAACTCTTCGTTGGCTTTGACCAGAATCTCGCCGGTCTCGGCATCGACGATGCTGCGTGCCACGACGCGACCGATCAGAAAATCTTCCGGCACGCTGATGTGCGTGGTGTGCGACTGTTCGAGTTCGCGGGTATGGCGCGCTGTTACGCGCTTGTCCTTGGCCACAATCACCTTGCCGCTCTTGTCGGTGATATCGAAACGGGCGACTTCACCACGCAGGCGCTCGGCCACAAATTCCATCTGGGCACCGCTGTCCATCAAGCGGAAGTTGTCATTGACAAAGAAATTGGCCAGGATCGATTCGTGGTTCAGGCCAATGGCCTTGAGCAGAATGGTGACCGGCATCTTGCGGCGACGGTCGACGCGGAAATAGAGGATGTCTTTCGGATCAAATTCGAAGTCAAGCCAGGAGCCGCGATAGGGAATGATGCGCGCGGAAAACAGCAACTTGCCCGAACTGTGCGTCTTGCCCTTGTCGTGTTCGAAAAAGACACCCGGCGAGCGGTGCAACTGCGAGACGATCACGCGTTCGGTGCCGTTGATGATGAAGGATCCCTTGCTCGTCATCAGGGGCACTTCGCCCATGTAGACTTCCTGCTCCTTGACCTCCTTGATGACCTTGTTTTGCGAGGTTGAAGATTCGCGGTCATAGATGAAAAGCTGCACCTTGGCGCGTACCGCTGACGCAAAAGTCAAGCCCCGGGTCTGGCATTCGCGCACGTCAAAAGCCGGCTTGGCGAGGTTGTACTCAAGGTACTTCATCTCGACAAAGCCATTGTGGGAAACAATCGGGAACGCAGCCTCAAAAGCGGCCTGCAGTCCTTCAGCAGTGCGTTTCTTCGGGGCCACATCAGCTTGCAGAAAAGCGGTGTAGGCGTCCTTCTGCATTTGCAAGAGGTAGGGAATTTCGAGCACGCTGTCGCGACTGCCAAAATTTTTGCGAATGCGCTTTCGTTCGGTGTATGTGTAAGCCATGAGATCTCCGGGCAAAGACTAAGGATTCCTGGGTAATTCTTGGTGATTGGCCACTACCAATCATTGGCGGACGGTCACACATTGCGTGCAACCCGAACCAAGGCATCTTCTGAAGTCGGGGTCAGAAGACACTGCAAAGCAGACAAGAAATCTGCTTTGCAGTGCTCTCTTACAAGCGCCAAAGGCTGGGGCCCTTTTGGAGCACCCAGCCCTTGTGGAAAGACCGATTACTTGAGTTCGGCCTTGGCGCCAGCTTCCACCAGCTTTTTCAGTGCAGCGTCAGCATCAGCCTTGGACAGGGCTTCCTTGACGTTCTTCGGAGCGCCGTCCACCAGATCCTTGGCTTCCTTGAGGCCCAGACCGGTGATTTCGCGCACTGCCTTGATGACCGACACCTTGGCAGCACCGGCTTCGAGCAGAACAACGTTGAACTCGGTTTGCTCTTCTGCGACTGCCGCTGCTGCACCGCCACCTGCGGCCGGTGCCGACATGGCGGCAGCGCTCACGCCAAATTTCTCTTCGATGGCTTTCACCAGTTCGTTGAGTTCCATGACCGTCATGCTGTCCAGCGCGGTCAAAAATGCGTCTTTATCGAATGCCATTTTAATTTCCTACTTTAGTTTGATAAGCACATGCAGCAGGCCGTCAGGCCGCAACTGCCTCAGCGGGCGCATCCTGCGCAGCACCACCATTTTTTTCCGCGATCGCGCCGAGCACACGTGCCAGACGGGAAATCGGGGATTGCATCAAGCCCAGCAACTGGGCCAGCAACACTTCCTTGGAAGGTATGCTTGCCAACTGCTTCACGCCGTTCATGTCCAGCGCTTTTCCGCCGTATGCACCACCGCGAATCACCAACTTGTCGTTGGTTTTCGCGAAGTCAGCCACCACTCGCGCGGCGGCCACTGCATCTTCGGAAAAGCCATAGATCAGCGGGCCGGTCATCAAGTCGGACACAACTTCAAAGCCGCTACCAGCGACAGCACGGCGAGCCAGCGTGTTCTTGAACACACTCAGGCTCACACCATTGCTGCGCGCTGTAGAGCGCAATTTAGTCAGGTCAGCGACCGTGATGCCACGGTACTCCGCCAGCACGAGCGTTTGAGCTTTTGCGGCGAGGCCAGTCACATCGTTGATGACCGCTTCTTTCTCACTGCGATTAAGACTCAAGGTCTACTCCTTCAAAATGTACATGTCAGCCGGAGCCTTCAAGTACGCCACATTGCAGCGACCAACTGTTTCGGAAAACCCTATTCCATCTGCAGCGGGATCGCCATCTGCGTTGGCTTCAAGCCTGGGAACTACCCCCGACTCGGCAATTAAGTGCTGTTGCGCATCGCTGCGACTGGCACACCAACGGTCTTGGATGACTCGTCTTCGTCCTGCGACGAAAACGACCCACCACATCAAGCGACTCTTTCGAACCGCTTGAATTCACGCAATCACGCTGCGATGGTTTGCATGTCCACCCGGACACCCACACCCATCGTCGACGAAACTGCTACTTTCTTCAAATACACACCCTTGCTGGTGGCCGGTTTGGCCTTGGTCAAGGCATCCACCAAAGCAACCAGGTTGCCCTGAAGCTTGTCGTTGTCGAACGAACGCCGACCAATGGTCGAGTGAACAATACCAGCCTTGTCAACGCGAAACTGCACCTGACCGGCTTTCGCGTTCTTGACTGCAGTAGCCACATCCGGCGTCACCGTGCCAACCTTGGGATTGGGCATCAAACCGCGCGGACCCAGAATCTGACCCAGCGTACCAACAACGCGCATCGCATCGGGGGCAGCAATCACCACGTCAAATGGCATGTCGCCCGCCTTGATCCTGGCCGCCAAGTCCTCCATGCCAACGATGTCAGCGCCCGCGGCACGGGCTTCTTCCGCCTTGGCACCCTGCGCAAACACCGCAACGCGCTTGGTCTTGCCAGTGCCGTTGGGCAGCACAACGGCGCCGCGCACGACCTGATCCGACTTCTTGGCGTCGATGCCAAGTTGCACCGCCACGTCGACAGACTCATCAAACTTCGCATTGGCGCATTCTTTGACAATGCCCAGGGCGTCCGCCAGCGGATACAGCTTGTTGGAGTCAACCTTGCCTTTGAAGGCCTTTTGCTTTTTGGTCAGTTGTGTCATTTACACACCCTCCACAGTCACGCCCATCGAACGGGCTGAGCCAGCGATGGTCCGAACCGCTGCGTCCATGTCGGCCGCAGTCAGGTCCTTCATTTTGGTCTTGGCGATTTCTTCCAACTGGGCACGCGTCACCTTGCCAACTTTGGCGGTGTGCGGCGTGGCCGAGCCCTTGTCGATCTTGGCTGCCTTCTTGATCAGAATCGACGACGGTGGCGATTTGATGATGAAAGTGAAGCTCTTGTCGGCAAATGCCGTGATCACCACGGGCAACGGAAGCCCAGGCTCGATGCCCTGAGTCTGGGCGTTGAACGCCTTGCAGAATTCCATGATGTTCAAGCCGCGCTGACCCAATGCGGGTCCAATCGGCGGCGACGGATTGGCTTTGCCTGCTGGGACTTGCAGTTTGACAAAACCGACGATTTTTTTCGCCATGCTTTTCTCCTTGCGGGTGCTAACGCTCGGCCATGCAGTGAAATTGCAGGTCCGGGCTCCCCGGGGTTAACGACTCACTAACTCTACATTCGCACCGAGTCGGAAAATGCGAATCAGGTCTTCTCTATCTGCGA
>CAITQH010000383.1 GCA_903894475.1 uncultured beta proteobacterium | reverse complement strand
GCCAGCGGTCTTGTTGTCCACGCTGGTTGAGCCACCCGTGCCGTTGTCGGGGCTGACGGCTGCTTCCAGCCAGAACGCGGCCTTCAGGCCGCCACCCAGATCTTCCGTGCCCCTGAAACCCAGGCGGCTTGAGGTATTGCCATCGGTGTTGATGGAGCTGACCGAACCGTTGCCATCGGCGCTGGTGTAGAGGTAGCCGATGTCGAGCAGACCGAAGATTTCGACGTTCGCCTGGGCGTGGGCCATGCCGGCAAGGCTGGACAGTGCCGTCAGGACGAAGGCCGGGCGGCGCAGGGTCTGGAGAAGGCGATGGCGAGGGGCTTTTTGTTTCATGGTTTTTCCTAGGTTGGTGTTCATCTGGCACGGTATGGTGACCATGCTTTCAATATGCTTTCAGTACTGTGTACCAAGGGAAAGTACCTAGTCCTTGGAGCACGATCAGTTGGCTTCCTGCAACGGCGCGGGGCGCCACTTGGCCAGTCGGTTTTCGACTTGCGTCATGACGTACTCTGCTGCCAGGGCGACCACCATGATGATGACGATGGCGGCGTACATGCCGGCAGCGTCAAACGAGCCCTTGGCAACGTTGATGAGCAGGCCGATGCCGTACCGTGCACCGACGAACTCACCGACGATGGCGCCCACAATCGCAAAGCCGAAGCTGACATGCAGCGAGGCAAAGATCCAACTCATGGCCGAAGGGATGACCACCGAGCGGGTCAGCTGCCAACCCTTGGCGCCGAGGATCTGGGCGTTGGCCAGCAGATTGCGGTCTGCTTCCACCACGCCCTGAAAGGCGTTGGAGAAGACGACAAAGAACACCATGACAAACGACAGTGCCACTTTCGAGGTCAGGCCCAGGCCGAAGATCATGATGAAAATGGGCGCCAGCACCACCCGGGGCACCGAGTTGATGACCTTGATGTAGATCGAGAACACATCGGCCAGCATGCGGTTGCGTCCCAGCGCAATGCCGGCGATGACACCCGCGATGGAGCCCGAGAAGAAGCCCAGCAGCGACTCTTCCATGGTGACCCACAGATGGAACCACAAAGGCCCCTCTGAAGTGCCTTCGACGATCCATTCCTGCAGCCGCAGCACAATGGCCCAGGGGCTGGAGAAAAAGAAGGGGTCAATCAGTTTGAACCCGACCGCCAGTTGCCAGCCGCCGAGAAAGACCACCAGGATAAAGTAACGCCAGAAGTAGACCGCGAACTTGCGTTTGCGGGCTGCCAGGGCGGCGGCGGCTTCGATTTCGGCGTCCGAAGTGCCGGGCTGAAAAACGGGGCCACCGGTCTGAGTTGCTTGGGTCATGGTAGTTTTTCAGGCGACGGCTGCTTCGTCGCGCGCCGCACCGCGCAGCACCTCGTCACGCAGGTCTTCCCAAATGGTGCGGCAGATGTCGATAAAGGCCTTGTCGTAGCGGATTTCGCTGACGATGCGCGGGCGGGGAATGTCGATGTGGTAAACCGATTTGACGGTGGCCGGCCCGGAGGTCAGGACATAGACCTTGTCGGCCAGAGCAATCGCCTCTTCCAGGTCGTGCGTGACGAAGACCACCGAGGCTTTGGACTGCGACCACAGCTTGAGCAGTTCTTCATGCATCAGGACGCGCGTCTGCACATCCAGCGCAGAGAACGGCTCGTCCATCAGCAGGATTTGCGGCTCGTTGATGAAAGTCTGCGCCAGCGAGACGCGCTTGCGCATGCCGCCCGATAACTGGTGCGGATACTTGGTGGCGTGCTCGGACAGGTTGACCCGCGCCAGCCACTCGCGTGCTTTGGCGTAGGCCTGCTCTTTTGGCATGCCCCGAAAGATCGGACCGGTGACGACGTTGTCGATCACGCTGCGCCAGGGAAACAGCGCATCGGTCTGAAAAACAAAGCCGATGCGCGGATCGATGCCATCGACCGGCGCACCCATCACCCGGACCTCGCCGGCCGAGGGTTTGGACAGTCCGGTGACCAGATTCAGCGTGGTCGATTTTCCGCAACCGGTCGGGCCAACCACCGCCACGAACTCGCCGCGCGCCACACTCATGTTGAAGTCGCGCAGGGCGGTCATGGACTTGCCGTCCGGTGTCAGAAAGCGCCGACTGACATTGATCAGTTCGATCGCCGGGCTGTTGTTCTCAGGGCTCATGGATCTGCCTGGTTTACTTGGCGTTCTTGACGAATTCCGTCGTGTAGGTCTTGGACAGGTCTACTGTCTTGCCCTTGACGTTTTTGGAGAAAGCGGCCAACACCGAGAGCACGGTCTCGGGTCCGCCAGCAGGCATCACGCCATCCGCAGTGAACATACCCTTGCCGTCGGCCAGCGCCTTGACGTAGCTGTCCTTGTCACCGGCGTAGAAATCTTTCGGCATCTTGTCGGCGATTTCGGCTGCGCTGTGCGTGTTGATGAACTTGAGCGTCTTGACGAAGGCGTTGGCGAGTTTTTGCACCGTTGGCTTGTTCTTCTCGATCCAGTCGGTCGACATGTAGAGTGAGGCCGCAGGGTAAGTGCCACCGAGGGCTGCCTTGGTCTTTTCAACGGTGCGCATGTCCACCAGAATATGCGCCTCACCGGTCTTGAGCATGCGCGAGATGGTGGGCTCGGTGGTCATACCGGCCTGAATCTTGTCCTGCGTCATGGCGGCAATGAAGGTGGTACCGGCACCGACCGGGATCGTGCTGAACTCGCCCAGCGGCACGCCGGCCTTGACCATCAGGTATTGCGAAAGAAAGTTTGTTGAGGAACCGAGACCGGTAACGCCCAGGCTCTTGCCGCGCAGGTCAGCCATCGACTTGATCTGTGGATGTTTCGTGGAAACCAGTTCCACTTCGCCCGGTGCCTGGCTGAATTGCACCACCGACTGAACGTACTTGCCCTTGGTCTGCAGATCGACGCAATGGTCGTAAAAACCGACCACACCCTGTACCGCACCGGCCAGCATTTCGTTTTCAGCATCCACGCCAGAGGCTTCGTTGAGCAACTCGACGTCCACGCCCTCGGCCTTGAAATAGCCAAGCGCCTCGGTCAACTTGGCCGGCAGGTAAATCTGCTTTTCGTAGCCGCCGACGATGATGGTGACCTTGTCTGCCGCCATGGCAGTGCCAGACGCCGCGAGCATGACGGCAAGCCCCATGGCCTGCAGCAGTTGTTTGGGTTTGAAGATGAATTTCATGGGAGCTCCTGAGGTGGTTTGTGGGCTGACGATAGCCGGTGACTGCTTTCAGTCCGCTTTCAGTGGCTCGACGCTAGGGTAAACACCAATACGCCGCTCAGTCTATGATCGACTTTCACTCTTGAATCACCTCACGGGGCTCGCCTGCGATGCGGATACTGGTCGTCGAAGACAACACCGAACTGGCGCAATGGCTGGGACGCACTTTGCGTAAAGAACAGTACGCCGTTGACTGCATAGACAACGGCGTTGACGCCGATTTTGCGCTGCGTTCGGAGCAGTACAACCTGGTCATTCTGGACCTTTCACTGCCAAGAATGGACGGCAAGGAGGTGCTGCGGCGCTTGCGGGGACGCAATGACATGACGCCGGTGCTGGTTCTTACTGCCAACAACACGGTGCAAAGCCGGGTCGCTGAACTCGACGAAGGGGCCGATGATTACATGGCCAAGCCCTTCGATATCGAGGAACTGGAGGCGCGTATCCGGGTTCTGCTGCGGCGTTCCTCCGGCCAGGCATCTCCTGTGGTGGCTTGCGGCGATCTGAACTACAACACCAACACGCGCGAATTCCTGATTGCCGGCCAGACGCTGGCCCTGACCCCGCGTGAGCGTGCAGTGCTCGAACTGCTGCTGCGCAAGGCCGGCACCAGTGTCACCAAGCAGGCGCTGGCGCAAAGCCTTTTTTCGCTGGACGAGGATGTCTCCACCGACGCCATCGAAATCTATGTGCACCGGCTGCGCAAGAAACTGGAGCACAGCACGGCAAAAATCATGACCTTGCGTGGTCTGGGCTACCTGCTGCGCCCGGCAGGCAATGAATAGCAGCCTGCGCCGGCAACTGCTGATCTGGGTCTTGCTGCCGCTGTTGGGGGCGGTCGCGATCAATGCCTGGCTTACCTACCGCAGCGCGCTGGACACTGCCGCCGTGGTGCAGGACAGGCTGCTGCTGGGATCGGCGCGCATGATTGCGCAGCAGATCAGTTACGAGGAGGGAGCCTTTCAGCACCACATACCGCCAGCTGCCCTGGAACTCTTTCAGTCCGAGGCGCCGGATCGCATCTTCTACCGGGTGACCACGGGCGCCGGGCAGCTGCTGGCCGGCTATACCGACCTGCCGGTGCCAGCGCTGAACTTTCCGTTGGATGCACCGTATTTTTTTGGCGCCACCATGCGCGGCGAGACCGTGCGGGTGGTGGCCTTCTTCCAGCCGGTCATTGGCAACCCCTCAGCCCTGCCGGTAGTGGTCGAAGTGGCTCAAACAAGCTACGCCAAGGTGCAACTGAGCAACAAGTTGTGGCTGCACGCCGTGGCCCAGCAACTGCTGATTCTGGCACTGGCTACCTTGCTGATTCTGTTGGGTCTGAAGCGTGGCCTGCGGCCACTGATCCGTCTTGGCGCTGAGGTTCGAATGCGCAAGGAAGGGTCGCTCGAGAAGTTGCAGACCGATGGTGTTCCAGCAGAACTAATGCCTTTGCTGGATTCTTTTAACGATTACATTGAACGCCTGGAAAATCACACGAATCTGCGCAGCAGCTTCATCCAGAATGCGGCGCATCAGTTGCGCACACCGCTGACGGTACTGAACACGCAAATCAGCGACGCCGTGCGCGCGCCAGGCAAGGCCGAGGCCGAGGCGCCTCTGCTGGCGGCGCGCCGGACCCTGCAGCAGACCACGCGTCTGGTGAACCAGTTCTTGACGCTGTCAGCAGCCGAAGCCTATGTCCCGGTCATGACGCCGATCTCTACCCAGACTTGCTGCGAAATCGTGCAGAAGGTGATTGAGGACCTGGCATTTCAGGCGCATCAAAAAGATATTGACCTCGGCTTTGAGCGCAGTGGCACAGATACAGTTGTCTCTGTCGATCCGTCAGCCCTGCGCGAAATCACGGTGAACCTGATAGATAACGCCATCCGTTACACGCAAGCGGGCGGCGTGGTCACGGTGCGGATGAGATCGAGCGTTGAAAAGCTCTCACTTGCCGTGGAAGACAACGGGCCAGGCATCCCGGAGCAAAGTCGTCACCGGATATTCGAGCGTTTCTATCGGACCGGTGACACGGGAACAAGCGGCAGCGGTCTTGGACTCGCCATTGTCAAGGAACTGGTATCCCAATGCCGTGGCACGGTGCAAGTGCAAGTGCCTGAGCATGGTGGTCATGGACTCTTGATGCTGGTGGAGTTTGACGCTTCGAGTGCTCCGGGCTGATCGCGCTACCTGTTGATTCCCGCTGTAAACGCTATGCAGGCTGCGGGTCAGCCTGCCGCCTTCGCGTCTGAAAGTAAAACACCAGCACCTGCCAGGTGATGAACAGGGCAATCGCAGCAAACAGCGTGCCGCTGATGGGGCGGCTGACGAAGACACTGAAACTCCCGCGGCTTAGCAGCATGGCGCGGCGGAAGTTCTCTTCGAGCATCGGGCCCAGAATGAAACCCAGCATGAGGGGCGCCGGATCCAGCCTCAGGCGCAGGAACACATAACCCATGATGCCAAAGAGGGAGGTGATGAAGATGTCATCGAGGTTGTTGTTGATGCTGTAGGTGCCTATGCAGCAAAAAAACAGAATCGACGGAAACAGCACGGCAAAAGGAATCTTGAAGACCGAGAGCCAGTAGCGCACCAGAGGCACGTTCAGGATCACCAGAAAGCAGTTGCCGACCCACATACTGGCGACCAGTCCCCAGAACAACTCGGGGTGACCGGCAATCATGTTGGGGCCCGGCTGGATGCCCTTGATGATGAAGGCGCCCATCATGAGCGCCATTACCGCGTTCTCGGGAATACCGATGGCCATCAGCGGAATAAAGCTGGTGCGTGCTGCCGCTTCATCGGCTGCCGCTTGCCCGGCCACCCCTTCAATGGCGCCATGGCCGATCTCGTCCTTGTATTTGCTGAAGCGCTTGTCGATAGCGTAAGCCGCAAACTGGGCGATGGTGGGGCCGCCCCCGGGCAGGATGCCCAGGAAGGAGCCAATCACGCTGCCGCGCAAGGCACTCGGGATGATGCGCTTGAACTCGGGCCAGGTTGGCATCAGCTTGATCTTGCCGTTAAAGGGCGTGAGCTGGCTGCCGCTGTCGAGATTCTTCACAATCTCGGCAATGCCGAAGCAGCCCAAAGCGATGCTGATGAGGCCAATGCCGTCGGCCAGAAAGGGCAGATCCATGGTAAAGCGCTGAACACCACTGTTCACGTCGGTACCGATCGTCCCAAGCATCACCCCAATCATGGCCATGGCCAGGCCGTTGAGCAGGCTGCCGGTGGTGACGAAGCTCACGCAGACGAAGCCAAACAGCATGAGCGCGCAGTAGTCGGCCGGACCAAACAGGAAAGCCACTTCGCCCAGCGCCGGGGCCGCCGTTGCCAGAACCACAATGGCCACGGTACCGCCAATGAAGCTGGAGATACCCGCAGTGAACAAGGCCAGGCCGGTCTTGCCATTGAGCGTCATCTGGTAGCCGTCGATGCAGGCCACGATGCTGCTGGCGTGCGGGATCTTCATGGTGATGGCACTGACGGAGTCGCCGTACTGGGCGCCGTAGTAAATGCCCGAGAGCATGATGAGCGAGCCGGTAGTGGGAATGGAATAGGTCAAGGGCAGCAGCAAGCTGATGGTGGACAAAGGCCCAAGTCCGGGCAGCAGCCCGATGAGGGTGCCCACCACGCAGCCGATGGCGCAGTACATCAGGTTCTGCAGGGTCAGCGCGTGCTCGAACCCGAACGCCAGGTTATGCAGGATTTCCATCAGATCAAGGGCAGTTGCAGGCCGAGTAGTTTTTGAAACGCAAAGCCAATGAGAATCAGGCCAGCGGAGATCTTGGCGTTGCGCACAATCGAATACGGCACGGTGCCGGCAAAGGAGGAGCAGAACACCAGGAAGATGATGCCCAGAATCATGTTGATGTGCATGGAGATCACTGCAAACCCGAACAGCGCGAGCAGCACCAGCGAGATGTTCTTCATGTTGTAGCTCAGGGGCTCGGGCTTGACAAAGCGCGAACGCACTACCGTGATGAGACCAATCAGGAACACCATGCTGCTGACCATCAGGGGAAACATCCCCGGGCCGGCTCTGCTGAATTGGCCCAACTGGTAATTCAGCGATCCCAGGCCAAATACCAGGGCGACGGCCATGAGGACCAGGCCTCTGACTAGATTTAGGTTGTTCATTTCGGGTGCTTGTTCATTCGCGTTGTCTCTTCTTGTGAGACAGTATGGTAGGACGGAAGATTGCACTTGAACTGTGGCAATCATTACGGTTTGTCCATGTTCGCCGGAAGTGATCCGGCAGAACACGCTAGGGCAGGTGTCGGGGAAATTCCAGCAAGACCTTGAGGCCCGGTGTTGCGGGATCAAAAGAGATGCGCCCGCCATGCAAGCTCGCAATAGCCACGACACTCGCGAGTCCCAAGCCGTGACCCGCTGTGCCGCGATCCAATCGAAAAAAACGAGTGCCGAGCATCCTCAGTTCCTGCGCGGGAATACCGGGACCGTTGTCTTCGACGGTGAGCAGAACATGATCCCGTGTGACTGCGGTCCTGATCATCACTGCGGTGCCGATGCCACCGTACTTCAGGGCGTTGTCGACGAGGTTGGCAACGGCACTGGCAAGCAGATCCGGATCCCCCATGACAACAGGTTTTCCAGAGAGTTCATAGCCGAGAGTGGCTTTCTGTACCTCGGCAACTGCCTCATAAAAGTCCACGACTTCGCTGACAACGGACGAAAGCGAGACGGGTTGAAAATCAATTCGCCGCGCTCCTGCCTCGGCCTCGGCAATTTGAAGCAGCTTTTCAAAGACAGATATCAATTCCTCGATATCCACAATGGCATCTTCGAGGTGTTTCTTCTGCATGGCACTGATGCTGGTATCTTCTGCGGCCGTTCGCAAGCGCAAAAGAATTCTGGTCAGCGGTGTGCGCAGATTGTGGGCGATGGTGTCGGATACATGTCGCACGCCATTCATCAGCACTTCGATGCGGTCAAGCATTTTGTTGATATCGTTTCCCAGTAGCGCAAATTCGTCCTCCTGACCCATCGGTTCTACGCGTTCCTTGATCTCGCCGCCAGCGACGCGCGTCAAGGTCCGTCGGATCGGCTCGACGCTGCGATCAAGTTCCTGCCGGAATACGAACAGGCCGCCCAGCAGGAGTACGAATGCCACGGCGCACGCGAGCGCAATGCCCCGCGTGACCAGCGAATCCATCGCCTCCTGATCGTGCAGATCATTGCCAACGAAGAGCTGGCTGCCATCAGCCAGAGAGTGCGCAATGACATAGCCCGATATTTCCTGTCCGCGACGCATCATCAGCCGGTGATCACCGCCTCTGAGTCCATCCACCTTCATGGGTGGCTGATCCAGATTGCCGGCAAGCTTGGCCCCCCTCGAATCGACATAGAGGAAGATTTCTGTCGCCGAGTTCTGTTCATCTCCCAGTTCGCGCTGAATGTCCTGTACCAATGCGTTCGGACCACCGCTCTCAAACCGGGTCGTCAGTTTTTGACTGACGGTCAGGACCTGGCGTGTCATGCCCTGATACAACACCCCCACCGTTTGCATGTAAATGATTGATATCGTGACGATCATCGTGATGATGACTAGCAGGCCATAGTAGAAGGCAAGCCGAAAGCCGACGGAACGCCAGGGACGATGCATGGGGCCGCTGTCGACTTTCATTTTTTCTTGTTCGACTGCAAGTCGGCCGTCATTCGGTAGCCGGTGCCGCGCTCGGTATGAATCAATGGCCGTTCCCCACCCGCCTCAAGTTTGCCGCGCAGTCGGCTGACGTGCACGTCGATCACGTTGGTTTGGGGATCGAAACGATAATCCCATACGGCTTCGAGCAGCATGGTTCGAGTCAGTACCCGGTCCGGATTCATCATGAAGTAAGCCAGCAGCCGAAATTCGCGCGGCTGCAGAACAATCGGTCGCCCCGCTCGCTCGGCGCGCCGGCTTGCCAGATCCAGGTACAGATCGGCGATCTCCAACTTGCGGCTTTCGGCAGCAGAACTTGAGCGGCGAATCAATGCTTCGGCACGGGCGGCCAGTTCAGAAATGGCGAAAGGTTTCGTGAGGTAATCGTCGCCTCCAGCCTTCAGCCCCCGCACACGCTGATCCAGCGCACTCAGGGCGCTCAATACCAGGACCGGTGTCTTGTTGCCCAGACCCCTCAATGTGGTTAGTATGCTGAGCCCATCAACCTCGTTGGGAAGCATGCGGTCCAGGATGATGACATCCCAGGTCGCACTGCTTGCCAGCTGCAGCCCGGACTGTCCGTCACGGCCTATTTGTGTTTGGTACCCCAGATCCTTGAGCTCTTTGGCAATGTAGTTGGCGTTCTCTTCGTCATCTTCGATGATCAGACAACGCCAAGCGCCAATCAGGTCTTTCATTTGGCATCCCCCTGTCAGACCAGACCGAGATCACTGGCTTTGGCATTCGGAAAGATGTGCTCAAGCTGTCCGGCATCGAGCCCATAGATGCGACTGAACAGGCCGCCCAGAACCGAGCGGTATTCGTTGAGCACCGGATAGTCCCGATTTTGAAACAGCGTGCCGGCTCTGACCGGCAATTGCTCGCCCAGCACCTGGCCGCCGCGAATGCCACCACCGAGCACCCAGTAAACCGTGCCGTGACCGTGATCGGTGCCACGGTTCCCGTTCTCGCGCAGCGTGCGACCGAATTCACTGACGACGATGGTGATGGTGTCACGCCAGGCGCTTTTCATTTCTCGGGCGAAACTCGCCAGGCCGCGACCCAACTCATCGAGTCGACCCGCCAGGTAACCCGAGGCGCCACCCTGGGTTACGTGCGTGTCCCAGCCACCGACATCGACAAACCCGATGTTGTACTTGTCCTTCATCAGTGTCGCCATGCGCTGCGCCTCCAGTTCAAATCCCTTGGCGCTGATTGCGTTGCGGTTGGCCTTGTTCATTTCAGCACCCAGTTCGCGCAGCACTTCGTCGCGCACGGAAAAACCCTGATCAACCTGGGACTTCAGAGGAGTGTCGCGGTACATGGTGCTGATGATGCGACTTTGCCGTGCATCGAGCGACGGCTTGGCCAGGGAGCGCAGCGCCACGTTGGGGACCCGCAAGTCACCCTGCATGACCAGCGGCAACTGATCGGTGAAACTCATGGCGCTGTCACTGCCAAGAGTGCTTGCCAGTCGATTCAGGAAGCCGGAACGGTAGTTGCGGCTTCCCTCCAGCGGCTGACCGAGTTCCACGCTGTCCTGGGTTTCAAAATGGCTGCGCGAAACGTCATGCGTGCCGGCAAAAGGAACAAAGGCGGCCTGACCGGCGCTGTACAAGGGAAGAATGCTGTCGCGCAGCGCCGGATGCAAACCCCAGTCGGCATTGAGCGGCAAGGCCGAGGCCTGGTCGCTGCCGGGGCGTGGCACGGCGATGTTCGGGCGTGCCTCGTAGTAGAACTGGCTGGACGTCGGAATCAGCAGGTTGGCAGCGTCATAGCCACCACGCAGAAAGACCAGCAGCAACCGTGTCTGGGTGGACGGCGCCGCCCACAGATGCGTGGCTGCTGCGCTCAGTGGCAGTGCCGCACAGGACTGAAGCAGTTGGCGTCGTTTCATGAAAGTTTCTCCTGCTCAGCGATGCATCATTTCGGGCGACGACAGCACGAATTCAGCCCACTCAGGCAGGGAGCCGGCCTGCTTGAGCGCATCACGCGTCGCGTCACTGGCATTCTCTTGCCAGGCCGAAAAATAGGCTGGATTGGCCTGCCGCAGCGAGGCCGGTCGCTGGTCGGGCAGCCCGTCTGCTTTGAACAGGCCGGCATTGCCAGAAGCAAGGGCTTTGGCCACTTCGAATCGGGTGACCATCTGAGCCGGACTGGCCCACGCGGCTTGCAGCATCGAATAGCCGTCTGGCGTCTGGTGGCCATACAGCGGCTCGCCCAGGCGAGCCAGCCAGTTCAACATCGGCGTCACGTTGGTGATGGGCTTGTCGTCATAGGCCAGGCGCACGGCCGAGACCAGATAGTGCACGGGATCCTTGAATTTTCCTCCGAGAGACTGCGCGAATTCAGTCGAGGTGAACAAGCTGCGCAGGGTTGCGGCAATATCGCCATCGGACTGCAAAAAGGTTTGCGCCATGCGCTCGACCAGGGCCGGAGATGGCTCATCGGAGACAAAAAAGACGGCCAGCTTGCTGCTGATGAAGTGAGCGGTGGCACTTTGGCGGCTGAGCCGGTCCAGAACTTCGCTCAGCTCGGCCAGACCGCTTGCACGCACAGTCTGCCCCAGCAACTGCTTTTCGCCCTCATCGTGGCGCGCCGGGTTGAATTCGAACAGGCCGCGGCGCACGTAGCGACTCTGCAACTCCGGGCGCAGCCTGGGCGTACCCGCGCCCAGGTTGACGCCAACGCCGGTCAGAACGCGGGCCAGTTCCTGCACATCGTGCTGGCTGTAGCCACCGTTCACGCCCAGCGTGTGCAACTCCAGCAGTTCCCGGGCGTAGTTCTCGTTCTGGCGATGCAGCGCGTTCTGGTCGTTGTCCAGGTAGCGCAGCATGGCTGGGTGCTGGGCTGTGGCCGCCAGCAGATCCCGGAATTTACCGAGCGCATGCGGTCGGATCGCTCGCTCCTCATAGTCGCCCACCATGGCGCGCAGATTGTGCTTGCCCTGGTAGACATTGAAGTGGTTCATCCAGAACCAGGTCAGCTGCTCCTGCAACTGCTCGGGCGAATACAGTGCTCGCAGCAGGGAGCGGGTTGCCGCCTCCCTGGCGAGTCGGGTCAACTCCTGCTGGTAGGCCCGGCGTGCGGTCTTCTTTTCATCGTCGCTGGCCTTGGCATCGGCGTCTTTGCGCATGCGTTCCAGGTCCTGATGCAGTTCTTCGAGAGTGCGCCGGGAAATCGTCATGGCATGGATTTGATCCTGCACCGCTGCAGGCAGAGGCGCTGCAGCCGGATGCAACTGCTGCTCGATGTAGCGCGCCAGGCCGGTTTCCTCCACCTGCTTGACCAGCGCCGGGGTGGCGCCCCAGGTCACCCGGTTCAGAACGCCCGCCATATCGCCGGTCTGCAAGGTGAGCGCGGGCGTGTCCGGTCGCGCTGTCGGAACGGCGCAGCCGGCCAGCAATCCAGCAAACAGTCCCAGCAGGACGAAAAGCAAGGGGTCAAGTGAATGTGACTTCATGGTTCTATTGTCTATTCTCGTTCGTCTGTATCGTGTCGATCAACTTTGGAGATAATGAAACTATCTTGAAAAAACGCAGCCACGCTTTACCCGAAGTCAATTTCTCGGACGATGGTCCGCTTCGCCATTTGCATTTGGGCACGGAGTGGATTCAGGGCACCATGGTGCTGGAGGCGCCCACTGCGCTGTTCCATGAATACGTCCAGCGCATGATGGCCTGGCTTTTGTTTGTCGAACCCGACAGCGTGGCCAAGCGTCAGGCCATGCAACTGGGACTTGGGGCCGGGTCGTTGACCAAGTTCTGCCACAAAGAACTGCGCATGAAGACCACTGCCATCGAGCTCAACCCCCAGGTACTGGTGGCATGCCGGGGCTGGTTCAAGTTGCCCGCTGAGAACTCGCGCCTGCAGGTGGTGCTGGCCGACGCTGCGCTCGAAATCGAAAATGCCAAGTGGTGGGGCACAATCGATGCACTGCAGGTTGACCTGTACGACCATGAGGCGGCGACCCCCGTGCTTGACAGCCTGCCCTTCTATGCCGGTTGCCGGCGTTTGTTGACACCCGAAGGCTGCATGACAGTCAATTTGTTTGGGCGTTCATCGAGTTTTGTGCGCAGTGTCGAGAAGATCTCGGCCGCGTTCGGCGCCGGCGCCGTCTGGGCCTTCAAGCCAACGCGCGAAGGCAATACCGTGGTACTGGCTCAGCGCAGCGCCAGCCGACCGCGACGCGAACTTCTGCTGCCACGTGCTGAAATCATTCAGACGCTGTGGGGTCTGCCGGCGACCAAATGGGTGCGTACTTTCAAACCGATGCTGACATGAGCAATAACCCGCGTTCCAAAAACTCCGCCGGAATCGAGTTCAGTGGGCCCCTTGATTGGCGCCGTCTGGTCGAGTGGATGCAACTCGACCATCTCATCAGCGCACAAGAGGCGCAGCGCATCACGACGCGTTGCGCGCAGGCCGAAAGCGTGCAGCACCCGCTGCTGCGTCTGGCCAGTGTCTCGGTGCGCCGTGCCAGCGACGACAAGGCACTCGACATCGAGTTGCTCACGCACTGGCTGGCGCAGCGCGCTGGACTGGATTATTTGCGCATAGACCCGCTGAAGGTCGATGTCGGCAAGGTCGCCGACACCATGAGCGCCGCCTTTGCCGAACGCCACAAGATCTTGCCGGTGCTGGTCAGCTCGGCCGAACTGGTGGTGGCTGTGACAGAACCTTTCATCATCGACTGGGTCGCAGAAGTGGAGCGCCAGTCGCGCCGCACAGTGCGACGGATGCTGGCCAGTCCGCTGGAAATTCAGCGCTACACGGCCGAATTTTTCGCGCTTGCCAAATCGGTCAAAGCCGCCAACAAGGCGGGCGGCAACAGCGGCGGCGCGAGTTTTGAGCAACTGGTGGAACTGGGCAAGAGCAACAAGCAGATTGATGCCAATGACCAGAGCGTCGTGCAGGTGGTGGACTGGCTCTGGCAGTACGCTTTTGACCAGCGTGCCAGCGATATTCACCTGGAACCCCGGCGCGAGCAGGGGGTGATCCGTTTTCGCATCGACGGCGTGCTGCACCCGGTCTATCAGATGCCGATCGGCGTACTCAATGCGATGACGGCGCGCATCAAG
>CAITQH010000382.1 GCA_903894475.1 uncultured beta proteobacterium | reverse complement strand
CCTGATCACCGGCGGCTCCAAGGGTATCGTTCACTGCGGACTGTTTCCGCATTGCCAGCCCTGGGCAAGGCCTTGCCCCCTATAAGCTCGACCAACTGCTGGGTAAGACTTCGCAGCGCAATGTGGCTCAAGGAGACTTTTTGTTTGAGAGCGACCTGACCGGTGAAGTCTCAAAGCAAAGAGAGTTTACGTTTCCCGTGAAATGGGGGATACCTGTTAGGTACCACGACTTCCAAGACTTTGCGAAACTCATCAAACCTGATCTTTTTGAATTCCACTTGTCTTACAGGGACTTGGCGGTCAACCCTGGCGAGTTTCTCTATACCGTAGACTGCACGCGCTTGGTGGTGCATGCTCCTGAACTATTTGAAAACAGCGAATTACTCGATCTTGCATCATCCGATGTAGCCTACCGCACGCGCTCCATTGTCAATTTGCAGCGCGTTGTTGATGCCACGCTTGCCATTGGCGAATATTTCCCAACGGCAGATTCCATGTTGATTGTCGCCAATGTTGGGGGGTTCTCGGCAGACGCACCTTTCCCACTGACGCACCGAGAAGAGCTATACGAACGCTTCTATTTAGCTTGCAGCGAGATCAAGTTCGGGGGCGCTGAGCTCATTCCGCAAAACATGGCGCCGTTTCCCTGGCATTTTGGGGGGCAGCGACACCAGAACATCTTCATGATGCCGGAGGAACTTGTCGAACAGGCACGGACCCATGGCTTGCGCTTATGCCTTGACTTGGCCCACCTACAAATGACCTGCAACCACTTTGGGCTGAACTTTCAAGCCGCTCTGGAACTGCTGTTGCCCGTAACCGCCCACCTGCATGTCACCGACGCCTCTGGTATCAATGGTGAAGGCGTGGTGATGGGCACTGGCGATGTGCAATGGCCGCATGCTTGGAGCTCCATCGTGCGCACCAGAGGCGTCAGTTTCATCCCGGAAGTGTGGCAAGGGCACAAGGACCACGGGGCCGGGTTCTGGTTTGCGCTTGACTATCTGAATGGCATAAAGGCCTAATCACCACCCACGTATGGAGTCCAAACTATGGCCAACCCTGAGCTAGCACAGCGACTGGATCAGTTACTTTCCGAAGACGGCGCATCCGTATTGAAGCGCGAAGCCGAGGCGCTAGAAGCAAAAATCGGCAGCTTGGACAAGCCCTTTTTGCTGTTTGGTGCAGGACATCTGGGACGAAAGGTCCTCAAGAAGCTCATCGCCATCGGCAAAAATCCCGTAGCCTTCATTGACAACAACCCCAAGCTCTG
Organism: uncultured beta proteobacterium; assembly: GCA_903894475.1. Taxonomy (GTDB): domain Bacteria; phylum Pseudomonadota; class Gammaproteobacteria; order Burkholderiales; family Burkholderiaceae_C; genus Rhodoferax. The sequence continues at coordinate 6,855 of CAITQH010000382.1, read as the reverse complement.
GGGTACCGAAGTGCAGGGTGTACCGGTCATTGCTCCGGCCGAGGCCGCCAGACAATACGATGCCGCCACCATGGGCGTGATCACCACCATCTGGTGTGGTGAGGCCACCGATAAGATGTCGGACCGCATTAACCCGATCCGCGCATTGGGCTTCCGCAACATTGCCCTGTTTGGCCATTTGGCATGGAGATTCCAGGATGAGTTCCTGCCCCACTACTGCCTGGACCGTCCGTCCAAGGTGATTGAAAGTGGTGACGACATCCGGTCTGCGTTTGCCATGCTGACCGATGACGCATCCCGCTTGCTGTTTGTCGATCACATCGAGTGGCGCCTTTTCCTGGATTACGACCTGCTTCCCTACCCGTCGAGCCAGGAGATCTACTTCAATGACCGCTATGTGAGCTGCTCGGACACGGAAGTGCTGTACGACATAGGCGCCTACACCGGGGATTCGGTGGAAAGCTTTTTGAAGACCCCGCGCGGTGCGAAGTTTGCAGCAATCCATTCGTTCGAGCCCTCACCGAACAACTTCGCCACGCTGCAGGCGTATGTTGCCACCCTGGGGAAGCAAAGGAACAAGGTCTTTGCGCACCAACTGGCCCTGGGTGACGCCGTGGGCAGCATCCAGGTGGAAACCGAGAATGGACCCGCTTCGCGGGTGGGCTTGGGCAACCAGGCCGTGCCCATGACGACGATCGACCTGTTCAGCCAGTCGCACGCCGCGCCCACCTTTATCAAGATTGACATCGAGGGTTTTGAGCCCCAATGCCTGCAGGGGGCACAGACAGTCATCACGACCACCGCCCCGGTGGTGGCCGTCTGCGTCTACCACCTGCAATCCCATATCTGGGAAATCCTGCTGCAACTGCATTCCTACTACGGGGGCTACAGCTTTTCGCTGTGCCCCCATCTGGCCGATGGATGGGACCTGGTACTGTATGCCGTTCCCAAGACACGCCTTCCCGTTTAATCGCTAGCCTAAGATCACCATGCGCGTTGCCGACTACCTTCTGGACACCATTGCCAAACAAAACGTGCGGGACGTTTTCTTCCTGCCCGGCGGTGGCGCAATGCATTTGAACAATGCCCTGCTGAGAAACAAGGACCTACGCGCCGTCAGCATGCTGCATGAGCAGGGTGCCGCCATTGCAGCCGAAGGCTACGCCCGCACTTCGGGCAAGTTTGGCGTCTGCATGGTGACATCCGGCCCCGGCTCCACCAACGCCATTACCGGGCTCGCCGGCGCATGGTTTGAATCAACCCCGGTGCTGGTCATTTCCGGACAGGTCAAGCGCCCCGACCTGAAGGGCAACAGTGGCCTGCGTCAGCTGGGCACGCAGGAGCTGGACATTGTTTCAGTGGTGACCACGATCAGCAAATATGCCGTCTGCCTGACCGACCCCTTGCGCGTGCGCTACGAACTGGAAAAGGCCCTGCATCTGATGCGTAGCGGACGCCCCGGCCCGGTCTGGATCGACGTCCCTATGGATGTGCAGGCCACCGAGATAGACCCCGCCATGCAGGTCGGGTTCAGCGAGGCTGAAGTCCCGTCAAGCCGGGCCACCACCGAGGCAGCGGCAGCCCAGACAGCGGTCACCAGGGTGGCCGAACTGCTTGCGCGCGCCCAGCGTCCGGTGCTGCTGGTGGGAAATGGCGTGCATTGCGCCGGTGCGGAAAGCCCCTTGCATGAGCTGGTGGACCAGCTGCAGATTCCGACCCAGACCACTTGGATTGGCGCCGACCTGCTGGAATACACCCACCCGCTTTACTTCGGCCGTCCCGGCACCGTTGCCGGACGAGGTGCGAACTTCACGATCCAAAATGCCGACTTGGTGATTGCTATCGGTTGCCGGCTGGACTTCTCCATCACCGGCTTTAACCGCAAGCACTTTGCGCGGGCGGCCGACATTGTGGTAGTAGACATCGACGCGGCCGAAATTGAAAAGCTCGGTGATATGCCGGACCTGAAGGTGGTGTCGGATGCCAAGGACTTCATACAGCGGCTGAGCCGGGTCCTTGCAAACGCGCCGACACCCGATTACGCCGACTGGATTGCCCGCTGCACCGCCTGGAAGCAGCAGTACCCGGTAGTGCTACCCGCGTTTCACGAGCAGGTGGGCTATGCCAACACCTATGTCTTCACCGAAATCCTGTGCGAGGAGTTGGAAGGCACGGACATGCTGATCCCCGGCAGTTCAGGCGCATCGATTGACACCTTCTGGTTGTCGGCCAAGCTGAAGAAGGGCCAGCGCGCCGTTGCCACTGGCGGCCTCGGTGCCATGGGCTACGGGCTGCCAGCGGCCATTGGCGGCTGCATAGGCAGCGGCGGAAGGCGAACCATTTCGGTGGATGGCGACGGCGGCTTCATGCTGAACATGCAGGAGCTGGAGGTGGCCAGACGCCTGCACCTGCCGATCAAGTTTTTTGTGCTGAACAATAACGGTTATGCCTCGATCCGAGCCTCACAAAGCGGCTACTTCAAGGAGGTTGTGGGCTGCGACAGCAGCTCCGGCCTGACCCTGCCTGACATCGGCAAGCTGGCCCATGCCTTTGGCATTGCGAGCTTTCGCATCAGCGACCAGTCGGACCTGCGCGCATCCATCCGCGCCGTGCTCGACAGCGACGGTCCCGCCATCTGCGAGGTAATGGTGCAACCCGACCAGGCCATAGGCCCGCGCATCAGCTCAAAGCTGGGCAAGGATGGGGCCATGGTGTCTAGCCCGCTGGAAGACCTGTTTCCGTTTCTGGAGCGGGCAGAATTCCGGTCCAATGTGCTGATTCCCGTCATTGAAGAATAGAGGACTGAACATGGGCACCCACTACCTGGAAACTTACGCCAACACCGGTCTCTACACCATGCAGGGCCGGTTGTGCGCGCCCGAAGAGGGCCGGTTCCAATCCTTCCCCCGCACTGCCTGGGAGAGAGAAATAGAACTGGCACCCCGAGTGCCTCTGCGCGGCATCGAATGGATTTACGACCTGTATGGCGAAGGCGCAAACCCGCTGGAGAACGCAGCGGGGCGGCAGCGGCTGAGCGTCAAGCTGGCGCGCGCGGGGGTGCAGGTGGTCTCTATCTGTGCCGATTACTTCATGGACTGCCCGCTGGTCCACCCCGATGCCCAGACCCGCTTGCAACGGCAGGACAGGCTGAAGTGGTTGATTGGGCTCTGCCCGGAGTTAGCCATTCAACGCATCGTACTGCCCTTTGTGGACGCCTCCAGAATTGCCGACCGTGCCACCGCCGATGCGGTGCTGAATGTCCTACATGCCGTGCTACCCCAGGCACAGGCGGCCGGCGTGGAACTGCACCTGGAAACCGATATGGGCCCGGCCGAATTTCGCGCCTTTTTGCAGGAAATTCAGCACCCGCTGGTGAAGGTCAACTACGACTCGGGCAACAGCAGCTCGCTGGGCTACAAGCCGGCCGAAGAGTTTGCCGCTTATGGCGAGCGCATTGGCAGCTTCCACATCAAGGACCGGGTGCTTGGCGGCAAGACCGTGCCCCTGGGCCAGGGCAGTGCCGACTTCACGAGCCTGCGCGCAGGCCTGCTGGACATCGACTACCGGGGCGATTTTGTGTTGCAAGTGGCCCGCGGCGAGCCCGGGGACGAGTTGCCCTGGCTTACCAAGATGAACTCCAGCGCCTGCCAATGGCTACGTGGAGAAACCAACCTCCTATCCGGTGCTTAAACTATGCGCGTTCTATTCTGTGGTCTGGGTGGTATTGGTCAACGGCACCTGCGCAACTTGCGCAGCTTGGTCCCGCAAGAGCAACTGCAGGTGCATGCCTACCGCGTGCTGGGGCGGAGTGAAAAATTGCGCGATGACCTGAGCATCGAGGCTGATCGCAGCATCGTCACAGATTACGAGATCGTGGTGCACATCGACATGGAGTCGGCGCTCGCGGTCCGCCCGGATGTGGTTTTCATATGCAACCCCAGTAGTCTGCACACCGGCATTGCCTTGCAGGCGGCCAGAGCGGGCGCGCACTTGTTCATCGAGAAGCCGGTCTCCGATACGATGGACGGCCTCGATGAATTGTTGGCCATTGTGAAGGCCAAGCAACTGGTCTGCTACGTGGGCTACAACTTCCGGTTCCATCCGGCCCTTATGCGCATCAAGGCGCTGCTGGTGCAGGGCCATTTCGGCAATCTGCTGGCCGTACGCTCGGAAATTGGAGAGTACCTGCCCAACTGGCACCGCTATGAAGACTACCGCACCATGTACGCGGCCCGCGCTGACCTGGGTGGCGGAGTCATTCTTTCGCAGATCCACGAAATGGACTTGATCTACTGGTATTTTGGCCTGCCCGGATCCATTTACTGCCTGGGTGGCAAACTCAGCCATCTTGAGATCGACGTCGAGGACACCGCCACCTCCCTGATGCAATATGACGGTCCGCTGGGAAATTTCCCGATTGCGCTGCACCAAGACTATTTGCAGCGCCCGCCGGCGCGCACTTTCAAGGTGGTGGGGGACCAGGGCCTGGCACAGGTGGACCTGATCCGCAACCAACTGACTGTTTACAACGCCGGGGGCGAGATCGTGGAGCAGTGGGATGGCTCCGATTTCAAGCGCAACGACATGTTCCTGGCCCAGATAAAGCATTTTCTGGCTAGCGTGGCCGGACAGACCGCGCCCGAGGTGAATCTGTGGGATGGCATGCAGAGTATGCGACTGGCCTTGGCTGCCAAGGAGTCCATGGCGAGCCAGACTGTGGTGTTCTTGAAGCAGGAGTTAGCCCCTTGAGCACGAAAAGTATCGGTGAGTTGTTCAGCCTTCAGGACCGGGTGGCACTGATCACTGGGGGTGGCGGCCTGCTGGGTTTTGAGCATGCTGCGGCTGTGTTGGGCTGTGGCGGCATACCGGTGTTGTTGGACATTAATCCTGCCGGGCTGCGCCGTACCGAAGCGTTGCTGCATGCCGAATGTGGCCAGGAAGTGTTCTCCCTAGAGTGTGACATCACCTCGCTGGACTCGGTCCTCGCGGCGCGCAAAGCCCTGATCGAACGCCATGGTCGCGTCGATATCCTGATCAACAATGCCGCACGCAACCCCAAGGTGGAGAGCAGTGGCGGCGTCAACTTCTCCCGATTGGAAAATTTTCCCACCGACCAATGGCAGCTCGATTTGAATGTCGGCCTGGGAGGGGCATTCAACTGCTCCAAGGTGTTTGGCAGCCATATGGCCGAATCCGGTCAAGGCGGGGTCATCATCAATATTGCATCAGACTTGGGCATAATCGCGCCAGACCAGCGACTCTACCGCTCTGACAAGCTCGAGGCCCATTTGCAGCCTGTCAAGCCGATAACGTACTCGGTTGTCAAACACGGACTGATCGGGTTGACCAAGTATTTGGCCACCTATTGGTGCGAGCAGGGCATACGCTGCAACAGCCTATCACCAGGTGGCGTGTACGCCAACCAGGACGATGTGTTTGTCAGCAAGTTGACCCGGCTGATCCCCCTCGGCCGCATGGCCAAGGCGGATGAGTATCGGGGTGCCATTGCCTTTCTGTGCTCGGATGCATCCGTGTACATGAATGGTTCCAACCTCGTCATGGACGGCGGCCGCAGTGTCTGGTAATGCTTTGGCGATGTTTCAAACTCAACTAACGGAGTCTATCGCTGCCCAATCAGCTCTATTGGCGGAAGCTGAGATGGCGGCGACATTCGAGCGCGCATATGAAGCGTGCCTGCACACCTACCGCAACCACGGAAAGATACTTATTGCCGGCAACGGCGGCAGCGCGGCTGACGCGCAGCACTTCGCGGGCGAGTTGGTCAGTCGCTTTTACTTTGATCGGCCAGCCCTGTCGGCGATAGCCTTGACCACCGATTCATCCATTCTTACCGCCATTGGCAATGACTACGGTTACGAAGATGTGTTTGCCCGGCAGGTGCAGGCCCATGGTCGCACCGGTGATGTGTTCATTGGCATTTCCACCAGTGGCAATTCGCCGAACATCCTCAAAGCGATCGAAGCAGCGAAAGCCATTGGCGTTTTTGTGATCGGGTTGACCGGGCGCAGTGGCGGAAAGATGAAGCCGCTGTGCGACATCTGTCTGTGTGCCCCAACAGATTCCACTCCGCGCATCCAAGAATGCCACCTAGTGATAGAGCATACACTTTGCGCTTGCATCGAAGATGCGCTATTCAGCGAGTTGCGCAGATGAAAGCAGTGGTGCTCTGCGGAGGCTTGGGTACAAGGCTGGGAGACCTGACGCGCGAGACTCCAAAGCCTCTGATTTCGGTTGCGGGGCGGCCCTTTCTTGCGCATGTGCTGGACCAATTGGCAATCGCTCCTATCGATGAAATCATTTTGGCTGTCAGCTTCCAATGGCAAAAGGTGCGGTCCGAAATTGGTGATAGCTGGTGCGGCGTAAAGGTGAGTTACTCGATAGAGCAGGAACCGCTGGGCACTGGGGGTGCCATTAAGCACGCGATGCGCCAATCAGGGGTCACCGAAGCGTTGGTGGCGAATGGTGATACGTTTCTGAAAATGAATGCCGGGGACCTACTGCAGTTTGCACAAGAACAAGGCGCTGATATTGCTATTGCTTTGAAGGTCACTGAAGATAGCGCCAGATTCGGTAAGGTGAATATCGATGCACTTGGTCGTGTGCTCGCTTTTGAGGAAAAGGGACAGAGCACCAAGGGCCTAATAAATTCAGGCGTTTATTTCGTGCGGGAATCGGCCTTTGCTTCCATCGAAAGAGAGGCATTCAGTTTTGAAAAAGAAGTTCTCACGCTTCACTGCTCTGAATTGGCAATCTACTGAGAAAGGCTATTATTCCTGTAACCAGGCAGCTCATATGATAGGAGATATGATTGAGTTTGAAGTAGAGAGTAATATG
>CAITQH010000381.1 GCA_903894475.1 uncultured beta proteobacterium | reverse complement strand
CCTTCCAGGCGCCCAGTTTCACCTGACCCTCGACCAGACCGCGCATCACACCGACGTGCTGCGTCCAGCCCACCGCGTTGCAGCCCACCAGCACGTCGTCCTTGAACTGCAGGCTCAAATGCAGACCCGCCGCCTTGTCGGTCAACTCGACATGCTGACCACCGGCAACGCCCTGCCACTCACCGAAGCTGCTGGAGATCAGCCCCAGCGTGTCGAGCACATTGATCTGCGTGACGCCCTTCAGCTCAGCGCTCGGACACAGACCGCTGGCAAAGGCGACCATGTTGAGTGCTGCCACCCGCGCCTGCTCAGCGGCGTTGGGCTGGATCGCGCAGACTATTGTTTTGCCGGAGACCTTGTCAAAGGCTTCGGCGCAATCACCCGCAGCATAGATGCCGCTGACACTGCTTTGCAGATGTTCATCGGTCAGCACACCCAACAGGCAAGTGATACCGGAATTTTCCAGAAAGCCGATGGCCGGGCGCACGCCCGCTGCACTGATGACCAGATCAGCGAGCACCGTTTTGCCATTACTCAGACGCACCTGCAAAGCCGGCTGCTGTGGCTCTGCTTCGGCGATTCCAATCGCACTGGCAAGTTTCTTCATCAGGCCAGGTTCAGCCGTCTTTTGCCGCTCAATGGCCTCTACCCGCGTGCCAGTGAAAACTTCAACACCCTGGGTCTCGCACCAGTCACGAATCATGCCGCCGGCCGTGGCGCCCATCATGCGCGGCACCATCCGGTCGCCCATCTCGACCACGCTCAAATGCACACCGCGCGCTGCCAGTGCTTCCATGATGATGCAGCCGATAAAGCCGGCACCGAGTTGCAGGACGCGCGAACCCTGGGTGGCCAGCGCCATGATCGCTCTGGCATCGGCCATGGTCCAGCAGGTGTGAACACCAGCGCTGCTTATGCCGGGGATCGGCGGCTGCAGTGGCTGCGAACCGGTGGCGATCAGCAAGGTGTCAAACTTGATGGATTCACCGCTGTCCAGCGTGACCGACCGGCCAGCGCTGTCAACCCTTGTCACGCGCGCCTGAAGCAATTTGATTCTCAAGTCTGCAAAGTGCGAAGCACTCTTTCGCAGGTAGGTGCCAGATTCACCCACCTTGCCCATCAGCAGATAGGGAATGGCCATGCGCGAGTACGGCGGCTCGCGCTCATCGCCAACGATGGTGATGGCATCGCCGGGCGCGTGTTTGCGTATCGTTTCAGCAGCGATAACGCCGGCCGGGCCGGCGCCGAGGATAAGGTGATGGGTCATTTGCTTCTCCAAAAGAAAAGCGACTCCGCAGAGCCGCTTATGCCAAATTTTTCATTGCGAGCTTGCGATACTCTTCATCATCTCAAAAGTCCTTAAGCTCTCGTCACTGCGAGGAGCGTCGCGACGCGGCAGTCCATGCCGGAATACAGAAGGCATGGATTGCTTCGCTGCGTTCGCAATGACGAAACCTTTGCTGCTCGCGATGACGTCTTCGGGGCCGTGACTACAGGCTCAGGCGCTTGCGGGTTTCGGCCGTTGGCCGACCTTCCGCGTCCCAGCCACGCACTTCGTAGTACTTGGGCAGCATTTCGGCCAGCATATTGAACTTGCCCTTGGCAGGGCCGGTCTTGCAGGCGCCTTCGACACTGGTCAAACGCGGTGGCAGGCTGTCATCCTTGTTGGTAAAGCCGGCACGGTTATTGAACTCGCGCTCCATGTTCCAGATGCGCTCGCCAATCAGAGCCAATTCCTCGATCGTGAACTGCTCACCGCAGGCACCCTGCATTTGGGGTGACAGGTCTTGCAGGCCCCAGGCGAAGGTGGTGAAGATGCACAGGCCGGAGGAATCAAAAGCCGCTGTCGCGTCCTGGAAGGCTTTGACGAGATCGGGTTTGCCTTCATGCTCTAGCGGATCGGTCTTGACCGGAATGCCCAGCACTTCGGACGCAATCGTGTAGCCGCGCAGGTGGCAGCCGCCGCGGTTGCTGGTCGCGTAAGCCAGACCAATGCCCTGAATCGCGCGACCATCGTAGGCCGGGAACTCCTGGCCCTTGGAACTCATGCTCAGTTCAGGGTGGCCGTACTTGGCGGTCAGGCGCTTGGAGCCCTGTCCGATTTCCTTGCCAAAGCCGCGACCGTTGACGGTCTCTTCAGCCAGGAAGGCCAGCGCCTGCGCCGAGCCGAACCTGGCCTCGACGCCGACCTGCTCTTTGGTCAGCACGCCCATGTCATACAACTCCATGACGGCACCGACGGTAGCGCCAAAGCTGATCGGGTCAATGCCTTCCTCGTTGCACAGCAGGTTGGCGTATTGCAGCGCCTCCAGATCGTTCACACCGTTGGCAGCGCCGAGCGACCAGGCCGCTTCGTACTCCAGGCCACCGTTGGCACCGCGATACTGCGGCTTGTTGACAATGGTGAAGTGCCCTTCGTCCATCTTGCTGATGCGACCGCAGGCAATGGTGCAACCGAAGCAGGCCTGGTTCGTCACCAGGTGCTTCTTGCCGTCGGTCTTGCGCGGTGCAGCCATGGCCTCGGCGCCGATGTCCTTGGCGCCTTCAAACTGGTTGTCGCGATGGTTGCGCGTTGGCAGAGCGCCCACTTCGTTGATGACGCTCATCAGCACCTGCGTGCCCATGGCGGGCAGACCGGTTCCGGTGACGCCGTTTTCGGCCAATACCTTCTTGCCGGCTTTGACCGCTTCCATGAAGGCTTTCGGGTCGCGGATATTGCCAACACCCTTGGTGCCACGCACGGCAATCGCCTTGAGGTTCTTGGAACCCATCACGGTGCCAACGCCCGAGCGTCCGGCAGCGCGGTGCAGGTCGTTGACAATGCTGGCATAGAGCACGCCGTTCTCACCCGCCTTGCCTATGCTCGAAACACGCGTCAGCGGGTCCTGCAGTGCGGATTTCAGAGCAGCTTCGGTTTCCCAAACGCTCTTGCCCCACAAATGGCTGGCGTCGCGCAGTTCGGCCACGTCGTCGTTCACATAGAGGTAAACCGGTTTGGCGCTCTTGCCTTCAACAATCACCATGTCCCAGCCCGCCATCTTGAACTCGGCGCCCCAGTAGCCGCCCGAATTGGAGCAGGCAATGGCGCCGGTCAGCGGCCCCTTGGTAATAACGGTGTAGCGGCCACCCGTCGAGGCCATGGTTCCGGTCAGCGGACCGGTAGCCCAGATGATCTTGTTGGCAGCAGACAGGGGGTCGACCTTGGCGTCCACCTCTTCCACCAGGTATTTGGTTCCCAGACCACGCGAACCGATGTAGGCGCGCGCCCAGTCCATATTGAGCGGCTCGGATTTGACGGTACCAGCGGTCAAATCAACGCGAAGAATTTTTCCAGCCCATGACATGATTGTTTCTCCTTAAGCAGCCGATGGCTGGTTACCAAGTTTGTCGGCCCACTGCGCCATCTTGGACAGACCGGTCCAGTTGGCGTCAATGAAAGTGATGGCGCCGGTCGGGCAGTGCTCGGCACAGGCCGGTGCGCCGCCGCAGAGGTCGCACTTTTGCACCTTGCCGGTCGTCTCGACGTAGTTGATGGTGCCAAACGGGCAGGCGATGGTGCAAACCTTGCAGCCAACGCAGGTGGCATCGTTGACCACTTTGGCGCCAGTCGCCTTGTCCACCGTGATCGCCTCGACCGGGCAGGCATGCAGACACCAGGCTTCATCGCACTGGGTGCAGGTGTAGGGCACTTTCTTGCCTGTATGGTGGAAGTCGAATACCTTGATGCGCGATTTAGCGGTAGCGAAAGTGCCGTAGTTCTCGAAAGAACAAGCCATCTCGCATTGCAAACAACCGGTGCACTTGTCGGCGTTGATATGCAACACTTTTTGCATGTGTTTCTCCTGCGGGGTTGCGGCACTTATGAAGTGCCATGCCTATGAAATGAAATACATAGCGATTGTTGGCCGTTCCGATAAACTTTTTCCTAGGTGGTAACCCTAGGTAACAGCTCAAGAGCGACGAAATTCTCAATTTGAGACACTGCACGTGGCAACACTTTGTGTACGAAAATTGGCGACCACATGAAAACGGCCATCAGCCTCCATGACCAACCCTACTGACATTCAGGCGGCACTGCGACTGACGACCATCACGCAAGCGCGGCGAGCCGTGCTGCAGGACCATGCGTCGCCGGTCCCAGGCTGGATTGCGCCCTGGATTGAACGCTCCTGGCAGCGTTGCATCAGCCTGGGCCTGCAGCCACAGCAGGCGGTCAGTTTTGACGCGATAAGTCAGCAACAGATGCGCCACACCGCTGACGCCAATCAGCATCTGGTTGAGACGGCAGGACCGATCCTGGAAAAGCTCGGGCGCGCCATCATCAATACGCGCTACTTTGCCATTCTCACCAACGTCGACGGAGTGGTGATCGCTGCCAGCGGCGCGATTGACCGCTCCGACCGGCGCGCCAACAACATTACCCGCATTGGCACCGACCTGTCCGAACGCCGGGTCGGCACCACCGCCATCGGAGCCGCATTGACTGATCTGCAACCTGTCTGGTTGCACCGGGGTGAGCATTTTTTCTCCGGTACCTCACATTACAGTTGCGCTGGCGCACCGCTGTTCGGCCCGAACGGCGCTTGTGTTGGTATGCTCGACTTGACCGGCATCGATGCGGTGGAACGTCCCGAACTCAAGCATCTGGTAGCGCAATCGGCACAAAAAATTGAAAACGCGCTGGTGCAACGCGAAGCGCACAGTCTGACACTTCGACTGAATTGGCCGGGCACCAACCTTGGCAGTGAAGCCGATGGCCTGCTGTGCCTCGACCACGACGGCTGGATCGTGGCTGCCAACCAGGTTGCGCGTCAAATGGTGCCGAACCTGCCCAGCCCGGCGCAATCCAGCGTCCATGTCAGCTCAGTCTTTGGCATGGCTTATGAATTGCTGTTTGACGCTCTGCGACGCCCGGACAGCACGCTGGAAGTTCCGCTCTGGACCGGTCTGCGCCTGCAAGCCCTGCCGATCGAGCGCTCACGCGAGAGCCTGCCAGTTCGACCCGGTGCCGACGCCACGCAGCGCGACAACTTGCATTTGAAGGATATCGAAATTTCGCTGATCCACCGCGCCGTACAACAAACCCGCGGCAATGTAGCCGAAGCCGCACGCGCCTTGGGCATCAGTCGCGCCACGGTGTACCGCAAACTGGGCAATCCGAAATGATCAAGCCGCTGTTGTGCTTCATCGCTGGCTTGGCGCTGAGCAGCAGCGCACAGTCAGGAGAAGCACGGATTGCGGTGGCGGCCAACTTCGCCTCGCCCCTCAGAGCGCTGGCTGTCGATTTTGAAATGAAGACCGGGCACAAACTGCTGCTGTCAGCCGGAGCCACCGGCAAGCTGTACACCCAGATCAAGAGTGGTGCACCGTTTGACGTTTTCCTCTCGGCCGACGATGAAACACCGGCAAAAATGGAGCGCGAAGGCCTTGCGGTGGCTGGTTCGCGTTTCACGTACGCCGTCGGTAAACTGGTCCTGTGGTCGATACAAGCCGATGTCGTCGACGCACAGGGTGCGATCTTGAAAAGTGGCAATTTCAAACATCTTGCGCTGGCCTCACCGAAACTGGCACCCTATGGCACTGCCGCCGTACAAACACTGACCGGGCTTGGACTGCTGGGCGCACTGACGCCGCGTCTCGTGATGGGTGAGAGCATTGGTCAAACCTACAGTTTTGTCGCCAGCGGGAATGCCGAATTGGGCTTTATTGCCCTGTCACAAGTTTTTCAGAACGGCAGCATCAGCAAAGGCTCCGGCTGGATCGTCCCGCCCCGCTACTATGACCCCTTGCGACAGGACGCCGCGCTGTTGCTGCCTGGGCGCGACAAAACAGCAGCCCTGGCGCTGCTTGCTTTCCTGAAAACCGAGCAGAGCAAGCGTACGCTCCGTTCTTTCGGCTATGAAACTCCCTAAGCGATTCTTCTGATGGCAGATCTTTATTGGGGGGCCGCAAGCCTGACACTCCAACTCGCCAGCCTGACTACCGCGTTGCTGCTGCTGCTGGGTACACCGCTGGCTTGGTGGCTTGCTTACACGCGCAGCTGGCTCAAAGGTCCGCTGAGCGCCCTGATCGCAATGCCGCTGGTACTGCCACCGACCGTCATCGGCTTCTACCTGCTGGTCGCGATGGGGCCGACCGGACCGGTCGGCCAACTCACTCAAGCTCTGGGCCTGGGGCTGCTGCCCTTCACTTTCGCTGGTCTGCTTGTCGGCTCGGTCATCTATTCCCTGCCCTTTGTTGTGCAACCTCTGCAAAACGCGTTTAGCACGATCGGCTCGCGCCCGCTGGAAATTGCCGCCACCCTGCGCGCATCGCCCCTGGACACCTTCTTCAGTGTCGCCCTACCGCTGGCGAGACCGGCTTATCTGAGCGCGGCGGTCATGGGTTTTGCACACACGGTCGGCGAGTTTGGGGTCGTACTGATGATTGGCGGCAACATACCCGACAAAACCCGTGTCTTGTCGGTGCAGATTTACGACCACGTGGAGGCACTCGAATACGCGCAAGCACACTGGCTGGCCGGCGGCATGGTGCTGTTTTCATTTGCGGCGCTGCTGGCACTTTACGCTGTGGTACCAGGCAAGCGGCAGCCACTGGAGCGCGCCCGATGAGCCAGCTCTTGAAAGGCCAGCTACGCACTCGCCTGAAGCTCAACTACCCGGGCTTTGCGCTCGAACTTGATCTCGACCTGGCCGGCCGCGGCGTTACCGCCCTGTTTGGCCCCTCCGGTTCAGGCAAGACCAGTTGCCTGCGCGCAATTGCAGGCCTGGAGCGACGCGCCAAGGGACTGGTAGCGGTCAACGGTGAAGTCTGGCAAGACGACGCTAGAGGCCTCTTTATGCCGGTCCACCAGCGTGCGCTGGGCTACGTGTTTCAAGAGGCTAGTCTGTTCGCACATCTGAACGTCGCACAAAACCTGAATTACGGCCTGCACCGCGTGCCACCGGCACTGCGTCGGGTATCGCTGGAACAGAGCGTTGCCCTGCTCGGTATCGGGCATCTGCTGCAGCGCCGATCGGATGCGCTATCAGGCGGTGAGCGTCAGCGCGTCGCTCTCGCCCGCGCTCTGGCCAGCAGCCCAAGCATCCTGTTGCTGGACGAACCGCTGGCAGCTCTGGACGCCGCGCGCAAAGCCGAAGTTCTGCACTACCTAGAAAAGCTCCATAGCGAACTCGACATACCGGTGCTTTACGTGAGCCACGCGATCGATGAAGTGGCGCGTTTGGCTGACCATCTCGTGCTGCTCGATTCCGGCAAGGTCACCGCCAGTGGTCGCACTGAGGACATGCTCACTCGTCTTGACCTTTCACTCGCGCATGGCGATACGGCGGGCGCCGTCCTGACGCTGACCGTCAGCCAACATGACGGGCGGGACCACCTGAGCACCGCGATCTTCAGCGGTGGTCAGCTGAGTCTGCCGATACAGAACAAGGACATCGGCCAGCGCCTGCGCATCCGCGTTCAGGCACGCGACGTCAGCCTGACTTTGCAAAAGCAAAGCGGCACCAGCATTCTCAATATCCTGAACGCCACAGTCAGCGCCATCGCGCCCGACAGCCCGGGTCAGGTCATGGTCTCGCTGGACGTGGGTGGCAGCGCGCTGCTGGCGCGCATCACCGAGCGATCGGCCCGCACACTGGCGCTTGCGCCGGGCCTGACGCTGTACGCGCAAATCAAGGGTGTGGCGATACTCGGCTAGACGTTGCCGATATAGTCGCGCTTGCCAATTTCAACGCCGTTGTGGCGCAGGATGTTGTAGGCCGTGGTGACGTGGAAATAGAAATTCGGCAGCGCGTTACCAAGCAGATACTGCAGGCCCTGGTAATGCGTTTCTGTATCACCGCGCTTGACCACAATGTCTTTTTCTTCCGTGCCGTCGAGCTGCGCCGGCGTCACACTCTGAATAAAGTCCAACGTCTTGGCGATGCGTGCCTGCAGTTCGGCCAGCGTTTTCTCGTGGTCCTCGTGTACCGGGTTTTCCAATCCCGTCAGGCGCGCCACCAAACCCTTCGCGGCGTCGCAGGCAATCTGTACCTGGCGGGCCATCGGCAGCATGTCAGGGTACAGGCGGTAACTGGTCAGCACCAATGGATCAATCTTTTTGGCATCGACATAAGCCTGTGCCTTGTCCAGAATCGCCGACAGATTGCCCAGCGTGCGGACGAAGCAAGGAACGCTGGCCTGATACATCGAAATAGTCATAAAACTCCCCTGGATAAATAATTGAACAGCAAGAAGCAGCATCTTAGACTGCTCGCAACAGGAATCCGTTCTATCGTTTCGCGATGCTCTCAATTGCCTGCGTTCGGGAAAAACACCGACTCGCCGCCAATCTTGTAGCTGGCAATCACGTTCTGTCCGCTTGATGAAACCAGCCAATCAACAAATTTCTGTCCTTCTGCGACCTTGACGTGCGGGTGCTTGGCCGGGTTCACCAGCATCACACCGTACTGATTGAAGAGTCGCTTGTCGCCCTCCACCAGCACCGCCAGGTCGGCCCGGTTCTTGAAATTGAGCCAGGTACCACGATCAGCCAGCACATAGGCGCCACTGCTCGAAGCAATGTTGAGCGCGGGGCCCATGCCGCAACCGCACTCCTTGTAGCCGGCACCCTTTTTGTCGGTCAATCCCGCCATCGTCCAGAAACGGAGTTCCGCCGCATGGGTGCCGCTCTTGTCGCCGCGCGAAATAAAGGACACACTGCCCGCCGACAATTTTTTCAGCGCCTCGACGATGTCATTGCCTTTGGTTTTGGCCGGGTCGGCGGTCGGGCCAATCAGCACAAAGTCGTTGTACATGACGGGAAAACGCCTGATAGCAAAGCCTTCGGCAACGACCTTCTCTTCGGCGACCTGGTCATGCACAAACAGGACGTCGGCGTCACCGCGGCGCCCCATGTCGATGGCCTGG
>CAITQH010000380.1 GCA_903894475.1 uncultured beta proteobacterium | reverse complement strand
GCACGTTCCAGATTGATGAAAGGCGTTGCGTTTCCGCTGACCTGCGGTAGCTTTCCGTCCCATTTGGCAATGGCCGCGCGTTCGTTCTCGATCCGGCGCAGCGCCAACAACTCGGACGTGATCTGCAGCCGTTGTAGGGCCAGTGATTCGGCCTCTGCCTTTGCTCCCACCACCTTCTGCTGCGCCTCGACCTGGAGACGCTGAAGGTCTCGCTCAGCCTGCTGCTTTTGTTGCTCAGCCTTTACCTTGTTTTCGATGGCGTCGGAAAAGCTCTTGGAAAAAGCAAAGTTGATCAGGTTGAATTCGTCAAGCATCAGGCCATGGCGGCTCATCTTCTCTTTCAGAAGCACGGCAATGGCATCACGCACCTCGGTTCGCCGCGTGATCAGTTCTTCTGCAGTAAAGCGTGCAGTTACCGCCTTGACCGACTCGTGGGTGGCGGGCAGGATGATTCGCTCAGCGAGGATGTTGACGGATGGCCCGACATTCTTGAACGCCTCCACTGCGAACTGAGGCTGCAGGTGATAGTTGATAGCCACCTTGGTGTGCACCGATTGCAGGTCTTTGGAAGCAGCGTCTCCCTCACCTTCACCATTTTGAATCTGTACATTCATCAAGTGCATGGTCTGGGCGATAGGCCAACGAAAATGCAAGCCAGGTTCGTATAGCGCGTCACGCGCATCACCAAAGGTGGTCATGACACCCCGGTTCCCCGCCGGAACCACTGCGACGGGAGCCAAGATGGAAATCACTAACGCGGCTCCGGCCAAAAGGAGGCCCTTTTTTGCCCAAGTTCTTCCCGCGCCATCAATCACGAATCGATTAAAAATTGACATTGCATCTCCTTGTGCGCCGACTATGGCGTCGGCGCTGAATTATCTGCTACCGGTCGTACTCCACGACTTTCCACGACCTCACGTTGGCGGAAATCGCTGCGATGCATGAGAAGTTATTGAGGCGACGGGTGCGTCGGACGTCCTGGAAAGTTCGTGCCGCTGGCTCTTGAAGACACGTATCGGGCCAGGCTTATGTGGGCGTGTTGCATCGCTCCTCCACAAACCGTACAGATTACTTGCTATAAACCGGCCAACTCATTTACTCCCGACATGCGGTGCGTCGCCTCAAGTTGACATCGTTTCCGCCTTACATTAAAGTAAGGCGCAAGGAACCCAGCATGACAATCGCAACACTAAGCTCTAAAGGGCAAATCACCATCCCCGCCGAAGTCCGCAAGGATCTTCATGTTGATACCGGGGATCGCGTCGAGTTCGTTCAGATCGCGCCGGGGCGCTACGAATTCGTGGCGGCCACTCGCGAGGTGACGGAGCTGAAGGGCATGTTTGGTCCCGCCAAGAAGATCGTTTCGATCGAAGCGATGAATACAGCAATCGCTCAGCGCGGGGCGGCTGCGAGATGATCGGTCTCGACACAAACGTCCTGGTGCGCTACATCATGCAGGACGATCCCAAGCAATCGGCCAAGGCTACCAAGCTCATCGAATCGCTCGATAGTGACAGTCCAGGCTTCGTGACCATTGTTTCAGTCATTGAACTGTATTGGATTTTGACGTCCTGCTATGCGTTGAGCAATCTGCAAGTGAAGCAGGCACTGGAAGCGTTGTTGCGCACCAAACAAATCCTGGTAGATCGAGCCGACCAGGTGGTGCGGGCGCTCAGGGTCTTTGCTGACGGCAAGTCGGACTTTGCGGATTGCCTGATTGAGCGCACCGCAGCCGGCGCCGGCTGCACCGGCACCATGACCTTTGATACCGGAGCGGCTAAACACGCTGGAATGACCCTTATTGCCTAGCGCGGCCACACCGTCAACGTCGTCTACGGCATCACCGCAATACGGCGTTTCTTCACGATGATCGCCGGCTATGTGTCTGTATCTACCTCTCGATTTGAAAGTTGGTGTGCGATCCACACCGCTGCGCCGAGCGCCTAGCACGCCTGATCTTGCGCACGGGGTTGTCATTGCGGGCGCCGGCTGTCATTGCGGGCGCCGGCTGTCATTGCGGGCGCCGGCTGTCATTGCGGGCGCCGGCTGTCATTGCGGGCGCCGGCTGTCATTGCGGGCGCCGGCTGTCATT
>CAITQH010000379.1 GCA_903894475.1 uncultured beta proteobacterium | reverse complement strand
TCAGGTGGTGGTGCCGCAGGGTCTCTCGGCGATGGTCACCGGAGAGGCGATGCCGACTGCCCTGCAAGTTGCCCTGGCGCGCGGCCATCGCTGGCTGCGTCAGATTGAAAGTGGCCAGGTTGCGAACATTTCTGCCATCGCAAAGCAGGACAACGTGGATCGCAGTTACATCAGCCGGATGGTCAACCTGACTACGCTGGCACCGGACATTCAAGCTGCGATTCTGGATGAGACCCTACCAGGGTCAGTATCGCTTTTTGATCTTGCCATTGACACGCCTCTTTCATGGGATGAGCAGCGGCTGCGAATTGGTGCCACCAGAAAATCGTAGGCGGTTGATAGTTCAGTGACAAGTTTCTGGCAGTCCCATCTGCCAAATGGGACGTTGCGCTGCCAAGCTCGCAGACTTTCATAGTCTCTGTCTTCTTGAATCACGAACCGCCCAACCAATGGTCAATAAAATTGCCTGTCCCAAAAACGCCGTAAACCATTGATTTATAACGGGGTCATCATGCGGACTTTTGACTCTGCTCGTTCGCATGAAGTAGAGAAAAGACGGCGAGAGAGAGCAGAAATCGGCAAAAACCGGGGCAGTAGACAGACACCAAGTCCGCATGAAAAGGTGAAAAACCCCGCCAGGCTTGGGGCCCAACGGGGTTGTTCAAATGCAAAGAGAGAATCTTTGCAGAGGGTGAATGGTGGTGGACTGCGGACCCCGGTTCAAACTCGCTCTCAGAACAGGTGAGGAAAGATTCGGGTGCTTGTCCCCTGTTTGCGGAGAATGTCTGTTTCGCATTATGAAATATACTCCTCCTTAATGACGCACTGGTCTACACTTTTGGTGTGTCAGACTGTCCGCAGCAATGCGAGCGTCAAAGCGTGATTCCCGGACGTCCTCAAAAACTCGGAAGCGAACTCAAATGCCTGGTTGACATTTTTATGCTTAAATAGGCATAATGCGACCGATGACAAAGCAGACCCGCAAGCCCCTCAAATGGATTGGCTCGGCCAAGCGCGATCTCGATGCAATGCCGGAAGACGTGAAAGACGTGTTCGGACACGCCATCGACCTTGCACAAGCGGGGGGCAAGCACCAGGACGCCAAGGCAATGAGCGGGTTCGGTTCTGCCGGCGTGTTGGAGGTGGTCGAAGATTATCGCAGTGACACCTATCGGGCTGTCTACACGGTCAAGTTCGCTGGATGGGTTTACGTCCTGCACTGCTTCCAGAAGAAGTCCAAAAGTGGGATCAAGACGCCGAAAGAAGATATGGATCTGATAAATGCCCGCCTGAAGGCCGCGAAACAGGATTTCGAGACCTGGAAGATGCAGCAAGGAGCACCAAGATGAACGAGAACAACGAAATTGCCATTGAGGAAGGTAGCACGAACGTCTACGCCGACCTGGGTTATGCCGACGCGGCCGAGGCGCAGCGCAAGTCTCAACTCGCCGCCGAGATTGCCCGCGCAATCAAAGCGCGCCGCCTGACTCAGGATGGGGCCGCAGAGTTGCTCGGCATCGACCAATCCAAGGTGTCGCGAATCACTCGGGGCCAATTCCGCGGTGTGAGCGAAGCCAAGCTGCTTGAGTTGGTGACGAAGTTAGGCCACGACGTCAGAATCGTCGTCGGACCGGTGCGTCGACGGGCCGGCAAGATCGAGTTGCAATTCGCCTGATCTGTTGATTGGCCACCGCCACTACTGTCCGGTTAAATGGGCCGCGCCGAGCCAGAGAACAAGCACTGGCGCGGTGTGCAGGCTGATTTTGTTTGGTGCCGACTTGAATTTCTCTTGCCAAAAACCGAGTACTTTCCCGGGATTGACTTTTCCGAGGAATTGGTATGTATGTTGGCAAGACCTTGTTTGCCCAGGTTATGGAGTTTGTGCCATGGACGAGCTTCACTCGCATCGTGGATCGGTATCGAGGCAACGCGGGTGTGCGCACGCTGTCGTGCGCCGAGCAGTTTCGTGCGATGGCCTTCGCGCAGCTCACTTGGCGCGAGAGCCTGCGCGACATCGAGGTCAGCCTGTCGGCCAACGCCCCCAAGCTCTACGCGATGGGTTTTCGCTCGCCGCTCAAGCGCTCCACGCTGGCCGATGCCAACGAATCGCGCGACTGGCGCATCTGGTTCGACCTGGCCACCTTGCTGATTCGGCGGGCACGCAAGCTCTACGCGAGCGATTCGCTCGGTGTGGAGTTGGACAACACGGTCTATGCCCTGGACTCCAGCACCATCGATCTGTGCTTGAACCTGTTCGAGTGGGCGCCGTTCCGATCTACCAAGGCCGCCATCAAGCTGCATACGCTGCTGGATCTGCGTGGCTCGATTCCGGCTTTCATCCACATCAGCGACGGCAAGCTGCACGATGTCAACGTGTTGGACATGTTGAGCTTCGAGCCCGGTGCCTTCTACGTGATGGATCGCGGCTATGTGGATTTCTCGCGCTTGTATGCGCTGCATCAGGCCGGCGCCTTCTTCGTCACACGGGCCAAGTCGCCGATGGATGCACGGCGCGTGTACTCGGCAGTCACAGACCGTGGCGCCGGTGTTATCTGCGATCAATGCGTGATGCTCAATGGTCATTACTCGGCCAAGAAGTATCCCGAGCATCTGCGGCGCATTCGCTTCAAGGACCCCGAGTCCGGCAAGACGCTGATCTTTCTGACCAACAACACAACCTTGCCTGCGCTGACGATCTGCGCGCTGTACAAGAGTCGCTGGCAGGTCGAGTTGTTCTTCAAGTGGATCAAGCAGCACTTGCGCATCAAGAAGTTTTTCGGTACCAGCGAGAACGCGGTGAAAACGCAAGTCTGGTGCGCCGTTGCCACCTACGTGCTGATCGCCATTGTCAAAAAGGAGCTTCAACTCGATGCCTCACTTTACACTTGTCTACAGATATTGTCGGTCTCGGTTTTCGAGAAAACCCAGCTTTCATGCGCCCTGCAGCCCGATGTGCCTTCAATCGAAACCGCAGACGACGCCAACCAATTGATTTTGTTCAACTTTTAACCGGACAGTAGTGTAGATGTACCTACAAATCTTTGATCACCCTCAGCGACAGGAGAATGAAGGTCAAGGACGGGAGGAGGGCCATTGGCACATGGTCAGCCAGTCATCGGCAGCATTGGGCACATCCGCATCGGCGACACCGTGCAGGCCACTTTGGCGCACATCCTGGATAAGACAGATTTCAAAGTGACACGATCTTTCACCGGGTCAAACCTGTCCCAACAGGCACGACGCAGCTACATCACCAACGCCAGCAAATAGGAGCGCAATATGGACTACCCCGGACGCAAGATTGTTCAAGGCGAGCAGGATGCCGCCATTGTCATGGCGCTCAAGCTGCGCCTGAACAAGTTGATGGTGCTAGGCCAAGACACAAGCCTCAATCTTGACCCGGCCGATCCGAATTTCGGTCCCCGGATGAAGCAGACCCTCAAGCTGTTTCAGGCGCGTCATACCGACGGCAGTGGCCGCCCTTTGAAGCAAGACGGGGAAGTGGGAGCACTCACCTGGGAGGCACTGTTTGGCGAGAACGCAGTGCCCAGCAGTGACAAGCCAGATGACAAACTTTTAGCGCAGGTTCTGCTGACGGCTTCTGCCGAGGAGGCCAAGGGGGTGCGGGAGGTCCCCCCCAACTCCAACTGTGGCCCGC
Organism: uncultured beta proteobacterium; assembly: GCA_903894475.1. GTDB lineage: Bacteria > Pseudomonadota > Gammaproteobacteria > Burkholderiales > Burkholderiaceae_C > Rhodoferax. The sequence continues at coordinate 28,840 of CAITQH010000379.1, read as the reverse complement.
AGGTGAATGAATACCTGGGACGCGTCGGCGTCAGCCCAGGTTTGTCTTGGTGCTGCGCCTTTGTGTACTGGTGTTTTGACGAAAGCGCCAAACGCCTGTCGGTCCGCAACCCCATGGTGCGTACCGCTGGTTGCCTGGACCACTGGAACCGCGCAACTGCTCAGGGCGCCCGGCGTGTGCTGACTGCGCAAGCGGTGCAAAACCCCGAACTCGTTTGCGCTGGGATGATCTTCATCATGGACCACGGTGGTGGCCTGGGACACACGGGGCTTGTTGAAAGTGTGCAGGGCGGCCTTGTCACCACCATTGAGGGCAACACCAACACGGCTTTGTCACGCGAAGGCGGTGGCGTCTACCGCCTTTCGCGCAAGGTGGCGGACATTAACAAGGGATTTATTGATTACAGCGGCACGTGAACACCGCCAAATCGACTCGTGGGAGTACTTGAATGCGCGACCAATTTGATTCTGCATGTGCGCCACGTGATGCCAACTTTCTATGGGTAAATTTGACTCGGCAAACGAGCACCGCGCTAAGTGAAATTGCAGGCCACGCATTTGACGTCCATTGCCTGCGAGATACATCCCAGATTTCTGCGGCGGTCGAGCGCCACGCCCCGCTGTTTTTCTGTTTCGAATTTGACGTGCCTGACACGCCAGGCATCATCGCCCTAGCAGACACGCGGCGCACGCATCCGAGCCTGCCCGTGCTGATGATTACAGGTTGCCATTCCGATGCCATGACCCTATGGGCGTTACGCATCAGGGTCTGGGACTTGCTGTTGAAACCAGTGCTGAGCGAGGAACTCTGGCCATGCCTCACCGCGCTCATCGAATTGACACGCCAGGGCAGGTCGGGACCGGCGCGCGAGATCCGGTTTCCACAGCGAGTTGAGCAAGCGCTGCCAGCCCCGAATGGCCCTCTTCTCAACCCACTTCGCAAAGGACGAACTCACGCAGCCATCTTGCATGTGACGACGCATTTCGATTGCAAAATTGCGCTAGAGCAAGCCGCTGCCCTGTGTCGGCTGAGTCCCACCCAGTTTTGCCGCCTCTTCCGGCAAGAACAGGGCGTCAGTTTCGGCCAGCATTTGCTGCGTTACCGTCTGGAGCAGGCATGTCAACGGCTTGCCCATTCAGGCGCCCTCGTCAAAGACGTGGCGTACTCTGTCGGGTTCAACGATCTCTCGTACTTCACCCGTGCCTTCAAGCGCCAACTCGGCGTCTGCCCAAGCGACTACCAAGCGGGCGCAAGATTGTCCTAGCGAATGGCAGGAATGTCCTAACGTAATTGGCTTGCGACGGGTTAGGCTTGTGACGAAAGCGACACCACAGAGAAGGCGACACCACAGAATTTGCCGCCAAAGGGCCCAGCACAGGCTTTGCCGGACAGCTTGAGCAAAAAAGGGGCAATCCCCGTCTGGAAACAACCCGTTCGTTGACACGCCGACTCCCTGCAAAAGGATCGCTGCAACCCAAGGAGACACACCATGAAAACGAAGAAATCAGAGAGCCCTTCGTCATCCAACGAAGACTGCAATGGGGCCCCTGGCATGCCCGGCGAGTCCGGCGCCATGATGATGCCATCTGGTGACACGGATTCTGCCCACGCCATGCCGACGGGTGCACCAAATGAGGCAACCGTCAGCGGGCAGATGCCTAGAGCCGGGATGGCCGAGACACAGCCCGCCGCGCGGTCAATGCCGGGCGCGGAGAGTGCGGGTGACGCGATGAGCGGGACTTCAGGTGGCGCAGCCACCACCATGTTGGACACTCCAAGACAGATGGTTCCCGCCGATGGATTCGTCGCCAGAGGCGTTGCCGTGGCTGTTGCACCTCCGGGCCCAAGACAGATCGTTCCCCCTGCTAGCTTCAAGGCCCGGGGTCTCACGCCTGCGGTAGGAGCACCCACGCCAAGCTTGCAAAATCACGGCGGCCCGGTGCTTGGAGCCGTGCAAGTCGTGCCCATCTATTGGGGTGCTTCCTGGGCCACCGGTACGAACGCGTCATTGGCGACACAGCTCGACGGATTCTTTGACTTCCTTGTGACGAGTTCGTACATGGACCTCCTGCATGAATATAGCACCGCTTCAACGCAGATCCAGCACGGACAACGACTCGCCTCGGCGCACATATCGAACAGTGAACCAGGAACGGTTGTTGGCGCCGGGCGCGAAGTCACCGACGCCCAGATCCAGACAGCGCTCCAAGGCTGGATTGCCAACCACACAGTCCAGGCAACTACCGCCAATACCCTGTACTTCGTTTTTCTGCCACCCAACGTCGTGTCCATCCTTGGCTCTAGTCGGTCCTGTCAGGCATTTTGTGGCTACCACAACCACGTCGGCAACCTCTATTACGCAGTAATCCCGTTCGCGGACTGCTCCGGTTGCGTGTTCCCCGGTCAGTTCCTCGACACGCTGACCGAAGTCTGCAGTCACGAATTTGCCGAAGCCGTGACCGACCCCGCGCTGAACGCCTGGTGGGAAGACGGCCCCGGCGACGAGATCGGAGATATCTGCAATCGACAAACGACGCGACTCGGAGGCTATCTTGTGCAGACCGAGTGGTCCAACGCCCAAAACGCGTGCGTGATTGCGCCCCTGCCCGCTGCGGTCAGGCCTCACCAAAGTTCATCCCCAGTGGTCGCGTGGGGAGCCAACCGGCTCGACACATTCGTGCTCGGAACTGACCGCGCGCTGTACCACAAATGGTGGAACGGTTCAGCCTGGGGACCGTCGCTAACCGGCTACGAGGGAATGGGCGGCATCTGCACGAGCCCCCCGCAGGCGGTCGCCTGGGGGCCTGACCGGCTCGACGTCTTCGTGACTGGCACCGACAGCGCGCTCTTCCATAAGTGGTGGAACGGCTCAGCCTGGGGGCCATCGCTGACCGGCTACGAGAGCATGGGCGGCGTGTGCGTGGGTGACCCGCGGGCCGTGTCCTGGGGCCCCAATCGGCTCGACGTTTTCGTGCTCGGAACGGACCGTGCGCTTTACCACAAGTGGTGGAACGGCAGCGCCTGGGGGCCATCGCTGACCGGCTACGAGCGCATGGGCGGCGTGTGCGTCGGCCAGCCTGAAGTGGTGTCATGGGGAGCGAACCGGCTCGACGTATTCGTCATCGGCACTGACCGCGCGCTCTACCACAAGTGGTGGGACGGCAGCGCTTGGGGCCCGTCGCTTACCGATTACGAGCGCCTGGGCGGCGTGTGCACGTCAGCGCCGCGCGCGGTATCCTGGGGTCCGAACCGACTCGACATCTTTGTTGTTGGCACCGACGGTGCGCTCTACCACAAGTGGTGGGACGGCAGCGCCTGGGGCCCGTCGCTGACCGGCTACGAGCGCATGGGCGGCGTGTGCGTCGGCGAACCCGAAGTGGTGTCCTGGGGAGCGAACCGGCTCGACCTCTTTGTCATCGGCACCGACAGCGCGCTGTACCACAAGTGGTGGAACGGCTCAGCCTGGGGCCCATCGTTGACCGGATACGAAGCGATGGGCGGCGTGTGCACTTCACGCCCGCGCGTCACTGCCTGGGGAGAGAACCGGCTCGACGTGTTCGTCACTGGCACCGACAGTGCGCTGTACCACAAGTGGTGGAACGGCAGCGCTTGGGGGCCCTCGATAACGGGCTACGAGGCAATGGGCGGGGTAATTTCATCCTTTTAAAAAAATTTGGCCCGCATTTTGGACGTCTCTAAAAACCAATTGGGTTCCTACTCCAGAATCCTTTCGCCAGCCACCAAATTGCGCAGGTACCAGGCGCCGGACCATCTGCACATAGTTTCGACCTGCGCACAGTGGCCGGCTGCGGGCTCAGCGATCGTTGAAATCGTCGCCACATTGCTGCCGGTCAGATTACGGGGTGAACGTCGGGTATAGAGCGAGCATTTAGGCCAGAGTAATGTCGGGTCTCGCTGCGCAAGAGCCTGACAGCGGAAAGTCTCGATTTCGCTCGTTGAATGGCTGCTGCTGATTTTTGCGTCAATCCAATGACCGCCATGGAGAACAAACGTGGCCGTCTCTTGTTATTTCAACGTGCCCCGCAGTCCGTCAAGTCAATGCATGCCCGGGAGTCAGCCATGATAATATTTGTCATGGCTGATCGAAGAATTGTCGATGATACGCACCACATCACACAAAAGCGTGGGAACGGTCAGCTTCGACGTGAAATTTGGGTTGATGCGCAAGGTCAGGTGACTCGTTACAACCTTGCTTACATCAACCATGCACTGCATGCCGGCGATAACGGGCGCGTGGTGGGTTATGACAACCAACATGGGTATCACCACCGGCACTATTTCGGCGTTGTGGCGGCGGTTGAATTCACGAGTTTTGACGACATAGAAGATCAGTTCCAGACCGATTGGGCTGCACTCAGGAGAACAGCATGAAGAATGTCACCCTTAAAGCAGGTAACGAACAAGATTTCTTTCGCAGAGGGAAGGTGTTGGCACGATTGGCTGACGCTGGTCAACCGATACCAGAGGAACGCACCGTCAGCTTTGAAGATCCTGCCGATCTCCTGCGCCTGCTGACTGCGAGTCGACTCGACGTGTTCCGTAGTGTCAAGGGTGAACCGGGTTCGATCACAGTCATCGCTGGGCGACTGCATCGCGATCGCAGCGCTGTCAAACGTGATGTAGACCAGTTGGCACAAGTCGGTCTTGTGACGATTGAGACCAAGACGCTTCCAGGTCATGGTCACATGAAAGAGATTCGAGCTGCTGCAGGCATTTTCCGCCTCGAAGCGATGGTCATGTGAGGTTGGATGCTCATGGTCATTGGCAGCAGATCGTCGTGCTGTATAAATGAAATTTCCGGTATTGAGAATTCGGTTCGCCCAACGGCAGGTATCGGGCAACCGCTTCCAATGACTGGGCCTGGTCGACTGTGCCTATTCGCTGGTCAAAAGTCGATGCCGCAAAGCCGACATCGAAATCGCCAACCATTGAGTTGCCCCAAACCGGCCGACCGTGAGCGCGAACAACGTGCCCATACTTGTCATACGATTCGGTGACGACCTGTCATTGGCAGCCGCAGCCAAGGCCAGCAAAGAAGTCACTCAGATGATTGGCTGAGACCGATGGCACTACTGACGGGTGGTCTCAATCCGCCGCAGCGGGCAGTTGCTGCAAATGGCTCACCTGCGAGGCGAAGATCAGCCACGCTTGGACGACGAACCCGGCCAGAGCCAATATCAGGCATGCCGATTCGCCCCACGAGGCGCCGACGAAACCGCCCAGCGCAGCCCCCAGCGGCCGGGCGCCCATGTTGACGGTGAGGAACAGGGCTGATACGCGACCCAACATCGCGTTGGGTGTAACGGTCTGGCGCAGTGTCGTCGATGTGATCGTCCAGATGATGGGGCCTGCGCCGAACAGAAAGAACGAAATCACCGCCACCGCCGCATTGGGTAGCGCCAGCGTTGCGACCATCGTCATGGCTGCCAGCACCGAGATGGTGGGGCCGACCTGAATCGCCCTGCCAAACGGCAGCGCGCCCATCACCCTGGGCGCAAACAACGACCCTACGATCATGCCGGCGCCATAGCCTGCCAGCGTGATACCCACGCCACCTGCACTCAAGCCAAGCACCCGCACGGCATAAGGAACGTACGCTGCCTGCAGCACGAACCAGGAGATATTCCAAGCCACGGCGGTCAGAAGAATGGGTCGCAGTAGTGCATTGCGCCACACGAGACGTGCGCCGTCCTGGAGTTCGAGCAGGGGGTGGCGCTCTGGCTGGGCAAGCCGCTTAGGTTCGATAAGCCCAAGCAACAGAGCCAACGCCGAAGCAGACAGCACCGCAGCCAGCACGAACGCGGCCGAAGCTCCAGCCCACGAGACCAGCGCACCAGCGATTGCTGGTCCAGCGGTAAACGCAACGCTTCGGGCGAGTTCAAGACGCCCGTTCGCAGCCATGATGGAGTCACGCGGAACCAGCGCGGGTACAAGCGCTGGTGCGGCTACGCTGTAACCGACGGTACCAATCGCACCGACAAAACCCAGCACTGCCAGCAGTTGCAGCGAGATTCGGTTAAACAAAAATGCCGCAATCAACGTCAGGAATGCCAGCATGCGCAACCCTTCGGCCCACGCCATCAGTTGACGCCGCGACGTTCGATCCGCGACCAGACCCAAGGGAATTGACAGAATCAGGAATGGCAGCGACTGCGCCGTGGCCAGCAGACCGATCTCACCGGGGCCTGCGCCCAGCGCCAGCACCGCGACGATCGGCACGGCAGCCAAACTCAATTGCTCGGCCGATTGCGCCGCCAGATTGGACCAGACGAGTCGCAGGAAGGGACGAGGGAGTAGAGGCGTCATGAGGTTTTCGGAATGGCAGCGGACATTGTGCAGAGCTCTACCTAATGCTACCGGTCGCAAAGGGCAGCTTCCGGGTTGAAGGAATCCGTGCCATCAACAGGCACTGGCATGTCTTGGCTAAAGCCCAGTTCGCTGCACCGCGAAGAAAACCACGCCAACATCCCAGCCGCGTCAATCCACAGCAAATACTGAGTTCGCAGTGAGTTGGCGGTCCATTGCCGTATTCAGGGACCGGAGGTGCCAGGCCCATAACCTTCAAGCCTCATCTGTCGCAAAAGCACCGCAAAGCGAGGCTGCTCGCGCAGGCCGGTCCAGCGGGTGTCGTCCTTCAAATAGACCAGACGCGTATCGCGTGCCGTCCACGCGCGTTCGAGTGCATCCAGCGCTTGCGCTACTTCACCCAGAGCGGCGTGCACCGCAGCAAGCGATGTCGGCGGAACATAGCGGGTCTGCTGCAGGGTCAGCAATCGATTCAGGACTTCGCGTGCCTCGTCGGTCTTATGGAAGCGCGCGAGTTGTACTCCAAGCAAGGCAGCCGCCTGAGTGCTTTGATCTGACAACTGGTCGGCCCGTCGCAGTGCAACGATGGCTTGCTCCGGCTCACGGTCGACAAGATGCAGCAGCGCCCGAATTATGTGGGCGACCCAGAAGTTGGGTTCGATCTCAAAGGCGCGGTCCAGCCGCGCCGAGGCCTCGTCACGTCGCCCCATGTCGAGCAGAAAACCGGCTTCCATCACGTTCAGGATTAGCGACATCGGATCGAGTTCGCGGGCCCAGCGGATATGGGCAATGCCCTCCACGGAGCGGTCCAGCGTCAACAACAAAAATCCCAAACCAAAGTGCGCCCCGACGACGTTGGGATTGATCTGCAGCGCTTGGCGAAACACGCGTTCGGCGGCTGGCCAATCGAAGTCGAACCAGAAGTGAATCCAGCCCAGTTGGGCATGCGCCTCCGCCAGTTCCGGGGCGATCTCCAGTGCAAGCAGGATCGCCTTGCGATACGGCTCGAACACCTCTGTGGGCGACCGGTCGGCGCCAAACAGCATGCGCCGGTAGGTCTCGCCAAGACCTGCGTAGGCCATGGCATAGCCCGGGTCAATGGTGAGCGCCTTGTGGTAGAGCTCGATGCTCTTGCGCAAACCATCGGCGCGGATGCCTTGAGCGTGCTGCCGGGCTGCCAGATAGAGTTGGTAGGCATCGGCATTGCGACTACCGCCCGCGTCGTTGGGCTGCACAGCTGGCCCGATGCCTTTTCCAACCCTGGGGTCTAAAGTGGGCTTGAGAACCTCCGCTACCTGCATCGATATAACGTCCTGCATGTCGAACACGTCGGTGAATGTCAGGTCGAAGCTGCCACTCCAAGCCGCAACTCCGGCCGGCGCGCTAAGCAAGCGGGCAGTCACACGCAACTGGCCGCCGCTGCGCTGCAGCGATCCATCTACAACCCAGGCCACGTCAAGCACGCGCGCAGCCGCCAGCGGATCCTGATCAAGCCCGGCAAAGCGTCGCACTGATCCGACCGAACGCACCACCAACCCGGGCACGGCGGATAAGCGAGCGATCAGGCTGTCAGCCATGCCGATTTCCAACAAATCGTCGCGACCTTCGGTTGCCAGCGGCACGAACGGCAGAACGGCCAGCGTGGCGGGCAAAGGCGCATTGTGTTGGATGGGCAACTCAAGGGTCGTCTTTGTGATGTTGGTTTCGCGCGCCGGCAACTCGGTTACCTCGGCAATAAACCTGAAGCCACGGCGCGCAACGGTCTGTATATAGCGACTATTGCGGGTGTCGTCGCCCAGCGCACGTCTGAGGCCCGAAATCACTTGGCTCAGATTATTGTCTTCAACCACGAGGCCAGGCCACAACGCCAGCACTAACTCTTCTTTGCAGAGCAACACGCCAGCTCGTTCGACAAACAGCTGTAACGCAGCAAACAAGCGCGGAGAAAGAGTCAGAGGAGTTTCATTGCGACCGCACAAGTGCTGGCGCGATGGCTCCAGCACGAAATCACCGAAAGCATAACGTTTGGACATGGACATGGCGCATTCTCAGGGTTTTTCAGAAATTTTTCAGACTCGGCCAAAGACTGCGCGAGTGGCCCGCGGCATTCTTGTGGTATCGGTCACGCGGTTTGTGCCCGATCCATTTCCAACAACCCAGGAGAAACATTTTGAGCACATCCAAATCACTTAAGTCGGCAGCTCTGATTGCCATCACCGCTGCCGCCACCAGCATTCTGATACAGGCATGCGGCGGCGGCGCCATAGCCCAGACTATCAGCGACGCAGATGTGATCGAGGGTGTGTGGGACTCCACCATCACCATCAAGGACTGCACCACTAACGCGGCAACGAAGACCTTTAAAGGTGCCGGTATGTTCCACCGCGGCGGTACGCTTTCGGCCGACAATTCCATGCCCCCGCCTTCGCGCGGGGCGGCTATGGGTGTCTGGAAGCGAGGCACCGGCAGCAACTACATGGCGAACATGTGGTTCATGCGCTTCAACGCCGACGGCACCCTCGCGGGCACGCAAAAAGTTCAACGCGCCCTCGTTCTGGGCGCAGACAGCAACAGCCTCACGGGAACTTTGAACTTGCAGATTATCGATGCCACCGGCGCAGTTGTGCAGCAGGGATGCGGCAGCGAAACGGCAGTGCGGGTCTATTAGCGCAGCCGTAAAAGGGCAGAAACTACTGTCTGGCCACGCTGCGGCCCACCCGGTGCTGATGTCCACGTCGGCTTTTTGAGAAGGCTGTTCGATAAGATCCATGTCGGGTACCCGCCCTCTGGAGTCGCTTCCCGCCGAAGTAACAAAGACTCCTGACGTCCTACGCTGCAGTGCGGGTCTACGAATTTCTCCAGACCCGACTTTCAATTTTGACCATCAGCTACCGAAAGAGTTATAGACCAGAATTGCTACTCAGAAGCGGTCCGTCACGCACGCTGCGAATGACGGCCTTCCTCACGAAATGTGAGGATGCCGACTGTGTTCTTGGTGGCATAAATCAGCATCGGTGTTTTCCCGAATGGATGCGCGTACATAAGACCGGAGTCTCAGTGTGCGCTGCATGAATAGCACGAATGCCCAATTCTTGAGCATTCCGTTGCGACCCAGCAATGGCGCCGAATTGACGACTGACCTTGTGACATATCCACAGAGTTACTCACCAATAGTGGGGATAACCTCTACTGAAAAAACACCGCACCTTCAATGCGGCCATCCCCCATTTGTGGGAAGGGTTTGCACCGATTGGTGGAGGACAAGCGGGTGACATGATGGCTATCGTAACGAACACCCGTCAGGCAACCTTATCTTCTTCTACCGGACCCACTCCATGACCCAAGCCCCACAGCCAAGTTGTTGCGAGACATGTCCCGCAGTGCTGCTGGACTACACGCGAAAACTCTGGAAGTCCAAGGTAGGACCTTTCCGTATCTCGTCGGCGGCACTGGCGAACCGTTGATTCTGGTGCATGGTTTCACCGCGAATATGGACGCTTGGGGTCGCATCGCATCCGGTGACGCGGCAAGCAACCGGACGGACCGCCTTTTGAAATTCCTTTACCGGTTCAGCACTTCGAACCACTTGAGCACCAGGAAATGTCCGAAACGAAAGGAATGCCCCGGCGATAGTGCCGCCGTGAACTTTGGCGACACCCACTTGTTGATTCCTCGCCCAGTTGAATCTATATTAGCACCGCAAGTGCCAATATATTTCATTTGCGGCAACTGACCAACCAAAGAGGACATCATGGATTTCGACCATTCGGAACGCGCACAGCTACTGATCCCGCAGCTTGAACGCTTTATGGCGGAAGAAATACTTCCCAACCAGCAAACCTACTACGACCAGTTGGTCCACTCGAACGACTACCGGCAGTGGCGTGTGCCGCCCATCATGGAAGAATTGAAAGCCAAAGCCAGAAACGCAGGCCTGTGGAATCTCTTTCTGCCGGACGAGCAGTACGGTGCCGGTCTGGACAACCGCGATTACGCACCGTTGGCCGAAATCACCGGCCGTTGCCCGATTGCGCCCGAGGTGTTCAACTGCGCCGCCCCAGATACCGGGAATATGGAGGTGCTGGTGCGTTACGGCTCTCCCGAACAGAAGGAGCGCTGGCTGAAACCCTTGCTGGCGGGCGAAATTCGTTCCGGTTACTCCATGACCGAACCGGCCGTGGCTTCGTCCGATGCCACGAATATGAAGGCGACCTGCGAGGTCGACGGCGACGAGGTCGTCATCAACGGCCAGAAGTGGTGGACCAGCGGCGCTGGTGATCCGCGTTGCAAGATCCTCATTTTCATGGGTGTCACTGACCCCGGTGCCGACCGGCTCAAACGCCATTCCATGGTGCTGGTACCGCTCGATACGCCTGGTGTCAAGATCCTGCGCATGCTGCCGGTCCTCAACTCACTGGACGAGCCACACGGCCATGCGGAAATCCTGTTCGAGAACGTCCGTGTACCGCTCACCAATATCATTCATGGCCCGGGACGCGGCTTCGAGATTGCCCAGGGCCGACTCGGTCCGGGTCGCATCCACCATTGCATGCGGCTGATCGGCGCCTCCGAGCGCGCATTGCAGTTGTTGTGCCAGCGGGGACTTGGTCGTATCGCCTTCGGCAAGCCCCTGGTTGAGCTGGGTAGCAACCGCGACATCATCGCCAACGCCCGTCTGGCGATCGACCAGGCGCGCTTGCTGACGATGAAAGCGGCCTGGGCACTCGACAAACGCGGCACCTTTGGCGCGCTCAATGACATATCGGCGATCAAGGTGGTCGCACCCAATGTCTTGCAGCACATCGTCGACGCTGCGATCCAGATTCACGGTGGCGAAGGTGTGTCGGACCCGGAGTTGTCGCGGCTACTGGGAATGGCACGCGCACTGCGCCTTGCCGATGGCCCGGATGAAGTGCATCGGCGGCAGATCGCCAAGCTGGAATTGTCCAAGTATCTGCGCAAGTCATAAACGGTTGGGGACAGAGCACGCTCACTTCGTGTAGCTTTGGTCTGTCCCACAAAGACATAATCAGTTGGGGACAGAGCACGCTCACTTCGCGTAGCTTTGGTCTGTCCCACAAAGACATAATCAGTTGGGGACAGAGCACGCTCACTTCGTGTAGCTTTGGTCTGTCCCACAAAGTTCAAGAAAGGGAAATATCATGAAGACACGCATCACGGAATTGCTCGGAATTGAGCACCCCATCATTCAGGGCGGCATGCACTATGTCGGCTATGCCAAGCTGGCAGCGGCAGTTTCCAACGCCGGAGGTCTGGGCATCATCACCGCCCTGACTCTGGGCACGCCGGAACTGCTTGCCAAGGAGATTTCGCTTTGCCGGGAGATGACAAGCAAGCCCTTTGGCGTCAACCTGACCTTCCTGCCGGCCTTCTCCGAGCCACCCTACCCCGAATACATCCGCGCGATCATCGAAGGCGGCGTGAAGGTCGTCGAGACCGCAGGGCGCAACCCTCAGGCCTACATGCCTTACCTGAAGCAGGCCGGTATCAAGGTGATTCACAAATGCACATCGGTGCGACATTCGCTGAAGGCGCAGGCAATTGGCTGCGACGCCGTCAGCGTCGACGGATTTGAGTGCGGCGGCCATCCAGGCGAAGACGATGTGACCAACTTCATCCTGCTACCGCGAGCGGCTGATGAATTGAAGATCCCGTTTGTGGCATCTGGCGGTATGGCCGATGGACGCAGCCTGGTGGCGGCACTCGCACTGGGGGCGGAGGGCATCAACATGGGCACGCGCTTCATCGCGACCAAGGAAGCGCCGGTGCACGACAACGTCAAGAACGCGATCGTCGCTGCCAGCGAGTTGGACACGCGTCTGGTCATGCGCAAGCTTCACAATACCGAAAGAGTCATGATGAATTCGGGCGTAGAACGCCTGCTCGAAATTGAAAAACAAAAGGGCGATGCGCTGACCATCGCCGACGTCTACGAGCAAGTCGCCGGCGTCTATCCGAAGATCATGCGCGATGGCGAGATGGAAGCTGGCGCCTGGAGTTGCGGCATGGTCGCCGGTCTGATCCACGATATTCCAAGCGTCAGGGAACTGATTGACCGAATCATGAGCCAGGCCGATGCGCTCATCAACCAGCGGCTGGCTGGCTTGAGTCGGCCATAGTGGACAGGATGTCACGGCATGGGCGATGCCGGTCGTTTTTTATCAACTGCCCGAAAGGAAAACGGAATGAGTTATTCGATTGAAAGCAATCTCGGTGAGCTTCTCGACAACGAGCAGACCAAGGCGATTCTGGAACTGCATTTGCCTGGCATTTCCAACCACCCTTCCATCGGAATGGGGCGTTCCATGCCACTTAAAACCGTCGCCGGCTTTTCCGGCGGCATGATTACCGATGCACATCTCGCAAAGATTGCCGAAGACTTCGCCAAGTTGGCGTAGCTCGGAGCGGCAGCAAGAGTCAAGGCACAGTTGGACCTGAAGAACCCGCCGCTTGATTTCGTGCGCAAGGGTGAGAGCATGGGTGAGTCCTCCCACAATGGCCGAGCTCACGCTGCGCGTGTTGCTGCATCTGCTGCAGTCGTTGGCCCAGCTGTCGCAGTCGAGTGCGCGCTCCAAGTCGCTGTGCTCAACGCGCCTTCCCAAGGTCAGCGCTTAGCGCCGACCTCAGCATGCCGATCCAGTGTTCGCTAAATTGCCTTGATGCCGCAGCCAGAGGCGCAAAACAGGCAACCTCTGATCAGCCCGCCCAAGCACGTAGCCCCCGCCATGCAGATAGACAAACGCACCACGCCCTTTGGCTCCGGGTGATGGATCAATGAGGATCAGTTTCACCTGCGGCGCGCCAGGTGGGCCAGGAATCAGTTTTTCCACCGGTTGCAGCGCCGGTGCAGGCAGTCGTCGCTGATCGAGGCGACTGAGGAGGGGTCGCACGATCACGAGCGACCAATCATTCAGCGCAAAACTCGGCATCTTGTTGAGCGAAGCCAGCAACTCGGTGTCTACCAGCGCGTAGGCTTCTTTCGACGGCGCAGGCGCATAGACCAGGGCGAATAGCGATGCGCCCAAGCCAAGAATAGTGACGAGCAATAGGCCCAACCCAAGCAGGATGCGCGATTTCAAGCTTCGATCCCTATTCCAGAACGCACTTACCTGCCCGGGAAGTCCTGCTTGGTTTCGATGTTCAACTGGCCTGCAAGTCCGGCGATGCGGTGCTTTTCGATTTCCCGATATTCGGGAGTGCGCGTGATTTGGCGAAACACGGCACGCGACGGATATTCCATGAGTCCTACGGTGTCCCAGAGCTCTTCGACCTCACCCACCATCAGACCAGAGACTTTTCCCGAATAGAGCAGCCGCCCGCCGGCCGCCTCAACCAGAGCGCGCATCTGCAACGCATAGCGCATATAAGCTGTGCGACCACTGACGTTCTCACCATTTTCGTAGCTCGCCTTGTCCTTGAACTTGAGAAGATTGACCATCACGAACGCTCCGTCCTCGGGAACTGAAAATATGGCGCTGACTTGTTCTGCTGTCGGGAAGACGCTGTTGCTGACCTTCATGGGTATTGGCCTTATCGGTGTGTAATTGCCGGTATCAGGCCGTGCAGCCTGGACATTTTCAGTTAGCCCAGTAAATATAGGCGTCGTCAGCGCTCTGTGGCTCTCTGAGTGTCTTGTCCAGTGTGAACGCACCTTCAACCAATGCCGGCCATAGTGGCTTGGCCTGCTGCTTGTTGAAACCCTCGATCAGTGCCTTGAGCTCGGCCACCTTGGCCGGCTCACTGGCAGCGAGATTGTTCTTTTCGCCTGGATCCCTGGCAAGGTTGTAGAGCCAGTCCTGCTTCGGTAGTTGGGTGAGCTGCAGCTTCCAGTCACCATCGCGCACCACGCGGTAGTCTCCACCGCGCCAGAACAGGCGATCATGCGGCTTGCCCGCGGCCTCGCCACGAACAAAGGGCAGCAGATTGACGCCGTCGATGATGCGATCAGTCGGTGCCTGAGCACCTGCTGCAGCTGCCGCGGTGCCGAAGATATCGAAATGGCTCACCATGGACTCATAGCGTGTGTTGGGTGGAATGGTCCCGGGCCAGCGCATGAAGTACGGCACATGCGTGCCACCGTCGAAGAAGGTCGCCTTCCAGCCGCGATAAGGCAGGTTCAAGCCCGGCACGCCGATGTAATTGGCACCGCCGTTATCGCTGGTGAATACGACCAGCGTGTTGTCGTCGATCCCCTGATCTTTCAGCGCCTTCATGACACGCCCGACATTGCGATCAAGTGAGCGGATCATGGCGGCGTAGACGCGCGTCGTCTGGTCCTGGATGTGAGACAGCGCTTCATAGTCGGCGCGTGTAGCCTGCAGCGGCGTGTGCGGCGCGTTGTAGGCAAGGTACATCATAAAGGGGCGATTCCTATTGGCTGCGATGGCCTTGACTGCTTCGTCGGTCAGGTAGTCGGTCAGATAGTTGCGCGGCTCGAACACTTCGCCGTCGTTAAACCGCACGCCCCAGGGCGCGCTGGCCCACAGAAACTGGTCGATCATGTCGAAGTCCTGCTTGGAGTTGACCACATTCGAGTCACGCTCGGGCAGGAACATCGAAGCGCCGTGCTGCAAGGACAGCGATTCATCAAAACCGTGGGCGTAGGATCGATATTGTGGGCTGTCGCCCAGATGCCATTTGCCCAGATGCAGCGTATGGTAGCCGGCTCCCTTGAGCAATTTGGCAATCGTGACTTCGCTGGTCGGCAAGCCCATGTCTTCGTACACCGGCATGTCGCGCTCACGCTCCGCATAATAAATCGTATCGCGCAGACTGCCGGGCGCGTGGTGCTTGCCCACGAGCCGGGCGAATTCCACTGGCACCGGAGTGAACTCGAAACCGAAACGGGTCGCGTAGCGCCCGGTCATCATGGCAGCACGCGAGGGGGCGCAGGTCGCGTTGCCGGCGTAGCCCTGTGTGAAGTTGACGCCATCGCGAGCGATGGCATCGATGTTCGGTGTTGGTACGCTACCGCCCGCGATGCCGCCACCATAGAACGTGATGTCGTTGAAGCCAAGGTCGTCGGCCAGAATGACAATGATATTCGGACGTTTTTTGTCGCCAGGCTGAGGGCTTGCCGGCCCGGCCTGCCAGTTCACTTCCCGAAACGGGGCGCTGTGCTTGCGCAGAATGTACTTCACATACAGCACCATGGCGCCTTCGCGCCCGCCGATGGCGACCAGACCCAGCCCGCCAAATAGCAGGAGGACGATCAGACTCCAGACGATGCGCTTGATCATTTTCCAGTCTCCGTGATGATTACGATACCAAAGCCGGCAAACTCTGCGTTCAGAGGTAGTTGCTGGCCATGGCTCTGACTGTTTCCTCAAATTCCCGCATGGTCTCAGCAATGATTTCTGCTACGGTCTTGACGCTCGCTATGCGTCCGGCAACCTGACCGCACAGCGCAATGGAGGCTTCCATATCGCCGTTTTCATAGAGGTCCAGCATGTTGCCAAATTCCGCCATCAGGGGTGGGCCGGCGTAATTGGGCACGAGTTCGCGTTCCAGGCGTGAGGTCTTCTCGGTGCGCAACACGCGAACGACCGGTTTGGAGAACTGATTAAGAAAGATGGTATCGGTCTCTGCCGCATTCACAATGGCCTGCTTCCAGTTGGCATGCACCGGGCTTTCCTGCGAGCAAACCATTCTGGTTCCCATCTGGATGCCTTCGGCACCGAGCGCAAACGCCGCCGCCATGCTGCGACCGCAAGAGAAGCCTCCAGCCGCGATGACAGGCACGCCGACCTTTTCGGCGATCAGCGGCAGCAGCACCATCGACATCACCGGCTGCGGATTTTTGAAGCCACCGCCCTCAGCACCCTCCACCACCAAACCGTCGACGCCGGCTTCGATCGCCTTCAGCGCAGCCTTCAGAGTTGGCACCACATGAAACACGGTCAGGCCAGCCGCTTTGAGTGGTGCGGTGAATTTGGTCGGGTCACCGGCACTGGTGGTGACAAACCGTATCCCCTGATCGACCACAAATTGAACGATGCCCGGATCGCGCACGTAGGCCAGAGCGATATTGACACCGAAGGGTTTGTCGGTGAGATTGCGCATCTTTGCGATCTCACCTTTGATGACATCGAGTTGGCCAGACGAAGTCTCGATGATGCCCATGCCACCGGCGTTCGACACCGCCGCCGCAAGTTGGGCTCTGGAAATCCAGGCCATCGGCGCCTGCACGATGGGATATTCGACACCCAGCATGGCGGTAACGCGGTTATTGATTGCCATCGGGCTTCTCCATTTCAAAATTCCGCAGTTGGGAAGTTCGTTTCGCGCCCTTAAAGTTCGGGCCAGGTGGCTGACTCTGTATCACCAGCACCACCTGGCCCTCATTCGGCCCTTCGTCATCATTCAGCTCAAAAATCCTTAACAAAGCGCAGCTGCAAGTAACTGCCGTACTGCGCGTTGTGGCCGCCAAAGTTCTTCGTGTAGTTGAGGTTGAAGCCGGCGTTCTGGTCGGGCAGCTTGAAGGACAGAAAGGGACCGATGCCGCTGAGCTGAAAGCGCACCAGAGGGTTGGTGCCCAGACCTGTTCCGCTGTCGTCAGTCGTTTGTTGAATATGAAAGATGTTGGTGCCAAAGGCCAGACGCGCGCCGGGCATCACCTTGACGATGGCCGCCTCGGTGTACAAAAGATTGCCGGTGCGGTAGTCGGTGTCGCTGTTGGTGCCATTGATCATGTATGAGACGCGTCCGGCCACGGTAACGCCGCGGTCCCAGTCTTCGCTGGCGTGGTCTGGATTGAGCGAATAAGTCACTGCAACGCCAGGGCGCACGGAGAAGAAGTTGCCGTAGCCGAGGTTGGTGCCGCGATTGGCATCGTAATTGCCCGTAGGAGCAAAGACCGAAACGCCGGCAGCGATCTTCATGCGGTCCTGGTGACGCACCCACAGCGCCGAGAGTTCGGTATCACCAAAGCCCTCAATGCTCATGTTCTGGGTCACCAGCTTTGCAGCAAGTGCGGCCACGATCTGCGCCTGGGCAGCGGCTGCTACAGCATTGACCAGCGGCGCCAGCTGCGCTGGCGGGGTCGGTGTTACGCCGAAAGTGAGAGGAACAGCCAGGGTGCGATCCTGCTGCTGGTAGGAGGTCTGTAAGGCAAACGCCAGATGGCCACCGGCATAGGTCTCTTCGGTCATGTAGCCACCCAAGAAGGTAAGCACCTTCTGGTTGTTCAGAAGATTGACCGGTCCGATGCCAGTGAGCTTGAATGTCCCATCGGGTACCGCGCCTTTGGAGGGAGTTCCAGTAGGCAGAGGCACGACCGAGGGTATGGGGCTCTTGCCCAGCGGCGCGGTGGCCGACGTGGCGTCGTCGCCGGTGTCATCGGTGACGCCGGTGATGTGTGCATAGGTCAGGATCATGCTGCCGAAAAAGCCGGGCTTGTCGGCCGCCGCTGCAATCTCACCGCCAAAGGTGCCCATCGGTGCCTGGCGCGAGCGCGAACTCTCCGCTGCGTTCACCTGTGTGGCTAGCGCCACCAGAGCCAGGCAACTGGCAGTCTTGAATACCCTTGTCACGGGCCGATTCCTTGCGTCTGGTCTGTTCATGGTGTTGTCTCCTTGTAAATTTCAATCGAGGGCATGCCGGCTTGGTTTGATCTGGCACATTTCTGATACATTCGCTTTCCGTACACTGATGTACGGGCCGGACCCAATATAGCACCCCATCGCAAGACCATATAACAGGGTTTTCACTAGGTCGTGGCGTGTCAAACTGCATGTTCTGTTTGCCTGCTCGGGAAACAAATGTGCCGTATTCGCAGGAGATAGACGCATGCTTGAAGAGTCAAAAAGCAGATGAAATCAGCAACCAAAGCAAAGACCAGTGCGGTGGTACCGCGGTTGACCAGAGAAGATTGGCTGGACGCGGCGTTCAAGGCGGTGGTGGAAGGGGGTTTTGACAATGTTCGCGTGCTGATGCTTGCCGATAGGTTGGGCGTTACACGTGGCAGCTTTTATTGGCATTTCAGTGACCATGCTGATTTGATTTCCACCCTGCTAGCTCGTTGGCACAAGCGCGAGGTTGAACTGGACCAAAAAGTCAGAAGTCAGGCCACGGGTGATCCACCGGCGGACTTGAAGCTCATCCTCAAAGCGGCCTTGGCGCACGCCGGAAGCGACGTTGAAAACCTGCGCTTCGAGTTGGCTCTGCGCGGCCTTGGGCGGCGCGACCGGGCAGTTGCAAGCATGCTGCTTGAGGTGGATCAAATGCGCTTTGATCTTTTCGAACAGGGGTTCGTAAGACTGACGGGCGAAGCAACGAAAGCGTCCGAGTTGGCAGCGCTCTTCTATTTAGCCATTGCAGGTGGTCACCAAGCGTTAAGTCGGCCATCAAGCACGGTCAACTCGAAGAAGCACCTGCTGTCGGTTATCACGAAGTATCTTATTGAAAGGCAAACGCCTGCGTCTTCGGCATAGTTTTCATTGGACTATTTCGATAACGACCAATTGCTGCTGTACCGATCCTGCAGCAATAACCGTCTTTGCCGGCGCTGCCGGATTGCTGGCTGTGCTCCTGGTCTCAGTCATTTTCCGCTGACAATGCAACGCTCTACAGCGTCTGCGTCACGAGTTTGAAATCGGCGTCGTCCGGGTACTGCTTGATGGTAAAACCCAGAGCGCGCATCAGCTTGAGCATGGTCGGGTTGTTAGCCAGTACCAGACCCTCGATTTCCGTCAGACCCTTCTCCCGGGCAAAGTTCATGATCGATAGCATCAGGCGCGAGCCAAGGCCTTTGCCTTTGCTGTCGTCTGCTACCACCAGCGAGAACTCGCAAGTGCTGCGGTCCGGGTTCGTGATGTAACGCGAAACGCCCAACAGGCGCGAAACTTCCGCAGTTTCTCCATCCGGGCCAACACGCTGTTCGCGCACCACGGCCACGAGCGCCATTTCGCGGTCGTAGTCGATCAGCGTGAATCGCGCCAGCATGCTGGCCGGCAGTTCCTGCATGCTCGAAATAAAGCGGAAGTAACGGCTCTCGGGAGAGAGGTCGCGCACAAACTCCTGCAGCATGCTGGCGTCGTCCGGATGGATCGGGCGCACCGTGTATTCACCACCGCCAGGCAGTGGCCAGACCTGTTCGTGTTGCGATGGGTAGGGCAGGATCGCCAGGTGGCTGTAGTTGTGCATGCCGGGCGGCGCGTTGTCCACCACAATGCGCGCATCGACCGCCACGGCACCGGACTCGTCAACAATGATCGGGTTGATGTCCATCTCGCGCAATTGGGGCAGTTCGCACACCATCTCCGAAACCCGCAACAACACCTGTTCGAGCGCCTCCATATTGATAGCCGAGCTGCCGCGCCATTCGCCCAGCGTCTCCGCAACCCGCGCCCGCGCAATAAGGCTGCGCGCCAGGAACTGGTTGAGCGGCGGCAACTCCATGGCACGATCGTTGATCAGCTCAATCATGGTGCCACCGGAGCCAAACACAATCACCGGTCCAAACGGCTCGTCCGTGACCATTCCGATGTAGAGCTCACGACCCCGCTTCTGGCTCGACATGTTCTGCACCGTAACACCGTTGATGCGCGCCTGGGGCTGCAAGCGCGCTACCGTCTGCACCATGTCGGCGTAGGTGTCCCGCACACCAACCGCATTGAGGATGTTCAGTGCCACGCCTTGCACGTCCGACTTGTGGCTGATATCGGGTGAATCGATCTTGAGTGCTACCGGAAAGCCGAGTTGGCTGGCGATCATGATCGCTTCGTTGGCACTGCGCGCCAGGATGGTCCGCGTCACGGGAATGTGGAATGCGGCGAGCAAGGCCTTCGATTCCATCTCGGTCAACACCTTGCGGCGCTCGGCCAGCACGTTCTCGATCAGCATGCGGGCGCCATCGAGGTCGGGCTTGGCCAGATCGGACATGGGCGGCGGCGTTTGCTGCAGCAATTGCTGGTTCTGATAGAAGGAAGCGATATTGCCAAAGGCTCCCACCGCCGCCTCCGGTGTGCGAAAGGTCGGAATCGCTGCGTCGTTGAGGATCTGGCGTGCCTGACCCACCGTTGCATCACCCATCAGGCAAGTCAGCAGCGGCTTGCCAAGCGTCTTGTTGCTGGTCGCCAGCACCGAGGCAATCGCGGCGCTGTCGATGCCAACTTTCGGCGAGTAAATTGCCAGCACACCATCCACCTGACGCGCCTTGTCGGCAATTTCCAGCGCCGCCTTAAAGTGCTCGGGACCCGCTTCCTCGGATACATCAATCAAGTCAGTCAAGGAGGCCAGTGGTGGCAGTTGGGTTTGCAAAGCCCTCGACTGCTCGCCCGTCAAGCAGGCAAGTTGCAGGTTGACCTCGCTGATCCAGTCGGCCGCCAGGACACCGGGGCCACCTCCATTTGTCACAATCGCCAGTCGCCGCCCCACGACGCGATAACGCGAAGCAAGACACTTGGCGGCGGAAAACAACGCAACAAAAGAGCGTACACGCACCGCACCGGCACGCCGCAAGGCTGCATCAAACACGTCGTCGCTGCCAACAATGGCGCCGGAATGGGTCAGCGCTGCCATGTTGCCGGCTGGCTTGCGGCCGGACTTGAGTACCACCACCGGCTTGACGTTGGCGGCAGCGCGCAAGGCGCTCATGAAACGGCGCGCACTGCTGATGCCTTCGAGGTAGACCACGATGCTGTGCGTCTGCGCATCAGCCGCCAGAAAATCAAGCACCTGCGCCATGTCGACGTCGGTATTGGGACCGAGCGAGACGACGGTTGAAAAGCCGACGCCGTTCTTCTGCGCCCAGTCCAGAATCGAAGAGGTCAGCGCGCCCGATTGCGACACCAGCGCCAGTGGCCCCTTGGCACACAGCTGACCTGCCACGCTGGCATTGAGTTGCAGTTGAGGCCGCTGGAACCCCATGCAATTGGGGCCGAGCAGATAAATGCCGTCGCGCCGTGCAATCTTGTGCAGTTCAAGCGCCTGTGCGGCGCCCATGCCACTGGAGATCACGAGCGCTGCACGGCACTTGATGCGACCGGCCAGTTCCAGGGCCGTCGCCACCTCGTCAGCGGGCAAAGCGATCAAGGCAAGGTCGGCCTGGGCTTCAGCCAGATCGGCCAGCGTGCCCGTGGCATGAATGTCCACAAAAGCCAGAGTGCCGGCAAAGCGCTGCGCACGTAGAGCCTGCAAGAGCACCTTTGCCTGGGAAGTCTGCGAGCTTGGATCATCCGCCCGACCGGCAAATACCGCGATCGACTTGGGTGAAAAAAGTGGCGTCAGAAAGTGCTTGTCCATGCTGATTCCAATTTGTAAGGCTGTTGCACCGCAGCATACCGCCTTTGTTGATCACACGGCTTGATCCTGATCATCAGGTTTCCAGTCGGGGACAGAGCTAAAGATCTGTCCCGCAAAGTTTCAGGCTTATCCTCAGACCATGAACGAAAAGATACGCCGCATCGCGCACCTTGACATGGACGCCTTCTATGCCTCGGTCGAGTTGCTGCGTTATCCGCAGTTACAGGGCTTGCCGGTGGTCATTGGTGGTGGCAGGCGCAACGTTGACAACGCCATTGATCCGACGCAACAGGAGCGAGCCCTGAGCAGGATCCCCGTCAGTGAATTTCCGCTCCTGAAAGACTACACCGGGCGCGGTGTCATCACTACCGCCACCTATGCAGCCCGCCAGTTTGGTGTGGGCTCTGCCATGGGGCTGATGAAGGCCGCCAAGCTTTGCCCGCAGGCCTTGATGCTGCCGGTTGATTTTGCGCAATACCGCAAATATTCCAAAGCCTTCAAGGCGATCATCACCGACATCGCGCCAATGATGGAAGACCGAGGTGTGGATGAGGTTTATATCGACTTTACCGAAGTACCTGGCGGCCAGCGCGAGGGCGGCCGGGTGCTGGCTCGCCTGATCCAGAAGACCATCTTTGAGCAGACCGGTCTGACCTGCTCGGTTGGTGTTGCCCCCAACAAGCTGCTGGCCAAAATGGCCAGCGAATTCAACAAGCCCAAGGGCATCGCCGTCATTTACGCAGAAGACCTGCAAAGCCGCATCTGGCCCCTGCAATGCCGCAAGATCAACGGCATCGGACCCAAGGCCGACGAAAAACTGCGTGGTCTGGGCGTCCAAACCATCGGCGACCTGGCGCGACAGGAACTCGACTGGCTGATCGACCACTTTGGCCAGAAGACCGGCGACTGGATGTTCAACGCGGCGCGCGGCCTCGACGAGCGGCCAGTGGTTCTGACAAGTGAGCCTGTTTCCATCAGCCGCGAAACCACTTTCGAGCGCGACCTGCACGCGCTGCGCGACAAAGCCGAACTGGGTGCCATCTTCACCCGCTTGTGCGAGCAGGTGGCCGACGATCTGCAGCGCAAGGGCTACGTCGGAAAAACCATTGGCGTCAAGCTGCGCTACAGTGACTTCCACAGCGTGACCCGCGACCAGACACTCGACCAATACACGGCTGATGCCAAGGCCATCCGGCAGACAGCCGGGCTCTGCCTGAAACGCGTGCCGCTGGCGCAGGCGATGCGGCTGCTGGGCGTGCGCGTGGGGTCGTTACTGAAGGCGGACGAGGTCAGCGCTATCGAGCAAGTTCGCTCGGGTGCAGCCTTGCACGACACCACGGGTCAGCTTTTTTGACCAACTGGCCTTACAGTACGGTCAGGAGAATCCCATCATGAAATGTTTTGCGCTCAGCACTGAAAATCATATTGCACATCTGGTTCTGAACCAGGGCGCCACCTTCAACACCATGGGGCCGACCTTCTGGCGTGAGCTTGACGAAGTTCTGACCGCCCTGCACAAGGACGCCGATGCCCGCGTGCTTGTGCTCAGCAGCACCGGCAAGCATTTCAGCGCCGGCATGGCGCTGGAGACCTTTGCCGGTGCCATCACCATGGACGACCAGACTCCACAGGGCCGCGCCGCCATCTTCGACCTGCTGACCGATATGCAGGCCACTTTCACCAAGCTCGAAACACTGCGCATACCGGTCATTGCAGCGATCCAGGGCGGCTGCATTGGTGGCGCGGTCGACATGGTGACCGCTTGCTGCCTGCGCTATGCCACGGCCGACGCCTTTTTTTGCATCCAGGAAATCAACATCGGCATGGTGGCAGACGTTGGCACGCTGCAACGCCTGCCCAAGTTGATCCCGCTGGCGGTGGTGAAAGAATTGGCCTACACCGGGCGTCGTCTGAGCGCGCAAAAAGCACTTGCCTATGGTCTGGTCAACGCGGTGCTCGATACACCCGAGGCCATGCTTGCTGCCGCCATGGAGTGCGCCGCCGAGATTGCCACCAAGCCGCCGGTGGCGATCTGGGGCACCAAGCAAGCCGTGCATTACGCGCGGGATCACTCGGTGGACGAGTCACTCAAGCAAATGGGCTGGTTGCAGGGCGCCATCTGGAGCAACAAGAATGTCATGGAAGCCGTCGTGGCGCTGAAGAGCAAGCGCAGCGCCGAATTTGCCCCGCTGCAGGGCTTGCGCGGTTTTCGGGACCTCGCATAGGCAAATTAGTGATCCGCGTCAAAAAAGTGCCGATCAATATCGGAGTTAAGGGTTTTCCCGTAGATACTTGAGGCACTATGAATTTTCCTCTGAACTCTGATCTGATCGAAAACGTCACTTTTGACGAAATCACCTTGGGCCAAAGTGCCCGCCTGCTGCGCACGCTGACGTTGGCCGACATACAGGCCTTTGCCGCCGTATCCGGCGATACCAACCCTGCGCACCTGGACGCAAAGTACGCCAACGACACCCTGTTTCATGGCGTGATTGCGCACGGCATGTGGGGCGGCGCCCTGATTTCCGCGCTGCTCGGAACACAGTTTCCCGGCCCAGGCACCATCTACCTCGATCAGGTGCTGCATTTCACCAAGCCTGTACGCATTGGCGACACGCTGACCGTGACTGCGACCGTTGTCAGCAAGGACGAAGCGAAGAAGAGCGTGGAACTCGACTGCCAGGTCCTCAATCAAAAGGGGGAGCGCGTGCTGCACGGCACGGCGCGGGTGCTGGCTCCGACTGAAAAAGTGCGTCTCGCGCACATCAACGCGCCACAAATCCAGTTGTTTGACCCGGAGGCCCGCTTCAAGGAACTGCTCGCGCTGGGCGCCGGTCTGGCGCCGGTTCGCTGCGCCGTGGTGCATCCCTGCGACGCTGGTTCGCTCAGCGGCGCCATGGACTCGGCCCGCTACGGTTTGATTGAGCCGGTGCTGATTGGCCCGGAAAAACGCATCCGCCATCTGGCCGAAGAGGCAGGGATTGATCTTCAGGGCGTCGAGATCATTTCGATGCCACACAGTCATGCGGCAGCAGAAAAGGCAGCTGACCTGGCGGTCAAGGGCCTGGTCAGTGTGCTCATGAAGGGCAGTCTGCATACCGATGAGTTGGTCCATGCGGTGCTGGCGCAGCGCAGTCTGCGCACCGGCAGACGCATGTCGCACGTGTTTCGCTTTGACATTCCGCTCTACAGCAAGCCCCTGCTGATTACCGACGCCGCGCTCAACATCCATCCGACACTGGAAGAGAAGGTTGACATCATCCAGAACGCCATCGACTTTGCCCGCATCATGGGCGTCAAGGTGCCCAAGGTCGCCATCCTGTCGGCAGTGGAAACGGTCAATCCCAATATCCCATCCACCCTTGACGCTGCAGCGCTATGCAAAATGGCCGAGCGCGGGCAGATCAAGGGCGGCGTGCTCGACGGTCCGTTGGCTTTTGACAACGCCATCTCGGCCCACGCGGCGCAGATCAAGGGCATCAAGTCTTCGGTCGCCGGTGACGTCGATATTCTGGCGGTGCCGGATCTGGAATCCGGCAATATGCTGGCCAAGCAACTTGAGTACCTGGCTGGCGCCAGCGGCGCCGGTCTGGTGCTGGGAGCACGCGTGCCCATTGCCCTGACCAGCCGCGCCGACGGCCCCATGAACCGGGTTGCCTCGGCACTGTTGGCGCAAATGGCTGCGCACAGCGCACAGCGCGATCAGCCACGCCAAGTCTGGTAGGGAGCACGCATGGCCATCCTTGCCGTCAATGCCGGCTCTTCAACGCTGAAATTTTCTCTCTACCCACTGCTTGGCGGTGTAGTTCAGAGCAGCCTGCTCAGTGGCAGCATCCAGGGTCTGGAGCCGGGCGGCTCGCCCACGCTGGACTGGAGCTTTGAAGGCCAGCGGCAAAACCGGGCTTTGCCTGCCACACAGGAAGACCACTTTGCGCAGGCCTTGAGTTGTCTGGGCGAACTGCTCGCAGCCAACGCCGCCCTGCCGGCTTTGCAAGCCGTTGCACACCGCGTGGTGCATGGCGGCGAGCACTTCAGTGCCAGTGTGTTGGTCACCGACCAAATCCTGGCGCAGCTCGCACAGCTCAATTCGCTGGCGCCGCTGCACCAGCCGCAAAACCTGCAAGGTATCCGCGCCTTTCAAAAGGCTTTTCCAGAGATACAACAAGTCGCCTGTTTTGACACGGCCTTTCATGCCACGCTGGATCCCGTCGATTACAGCTTTGCCCTGCCACCCTGGTTGGCCGAGCAAGGCGTGCGGCGTTATGGCTTTCATGGCCTGTCTTACCAGTATGTGATGGGTGTCCTGCAGCAGCGCAGTACGCTGGCCGCGGGTCGCGTGCTGATGGCGCATCTGGGCAATGGCGCCAGTCTGTGCGCAGCGATGGATGGCCACAGCTGCGCCACCACCATGGGCTTTTCTGCGCTGGACGGCCTGATGATGGGCACGCGCTGCGGTTCGCTCGATGCGGGCGTCGTGCTCTACCTGCTGCAACAGGGTTGGGACTTTGAGCGGCTGCAAACTCTGCTCTACAAACAAAGCGGCTTGCTTGGTGTCTCTGGCATCTCGGCCGACATGCGCACGCTGCGCGCTGATGGCAGCGCGCCGGCGCAGCGGGCCATCGACCAGTTCACGCACCGCATCGTGCGCGAGTCTGGCGCGCTGGTGGCCTGTATGGGCGGCCTTGATGTGCTGAGTTTCACCGGCGGCATTGGCGAGCACGACACCGTGCTGCGCGCTCAGGTTTGCGAGCGTCTGGACTGGCTTGGCGTGCAACTCGATCCGGCACTCAACCTTCAGGCGACCGGGGACCAGGTGCTGGCCATTCACAGCCCGGCAAGCCGGGTCCAGGTGTGGTTGATCCCGACCGATGAAGGGCTGGTAGCGGCGCGCGAAGCAGCAGCGCTATTGCCGGGCCATGCGGGTGTTCTGCGGTAGTGCCTGCGCCGAGCTGGTACGAAACGGATTGATGTCCAGACCGCCACGTCGCGTGTATCGCGCATAAACCGCGAGCTTGAGGGGCCGGCAGCGCCTCCAGATGTCGATGAAGATGCGCTCCACGCACTGCTCGTGAAATTCGTTGTGGTTGCGAAAACTCACCAAGTATTGCAGCAGTCCCTCCTGATTTATCGCAGCGCCGGTGTAGCTGATCTGCACGCTGCCCCAGTCCGGCTGCCCTGTAACCAGACAGTTGCTCTTCAAAAGATTGCTCACCAGCACCTCGGTCACCGGCGATTCATCCGGCAGCACTTTGAGCAACTCCGGCGCCGGCGTGAATCGCGTGCATTCCACATCCAGCCGGTCCAGACTCAAACCGTCGAGCTCGTAAATCGGTTCCCTGTCAAACAGTTCGGGCGGCACGATCCTAAGGCCTATCGTCGCAGTGCGATCGGCGCCGCGCCACACCGCCTCACTGAGGTCGGCGCGCAGACGTTCCTTGACGGCATCAACGTTGACAAAGCGGCTGTTGTTGAAGCTGTTGAGGTAGAGCTTGAGCGACTTGCTCTCGATGATGTTGACGCTCTCGCAGGGCACCGTGAAGTGCGCCAGTGCCACCTGCGGCTTGCCACGCAGATTGAGCCAGCTGAGCTCGTAGGCAGTCCACATATCGGCGCCCATAAAAGGCGGCTCACCCGCCAGCCCCAGCTCAGCGCGCTTGCCGGCGCGCGCTATCGGAAACAGCAGCGAGGCATCGTACTGGTCAACGTAGGCCGATGACTTGCCTAGCTGGGAATCTTCTGGCCGGTTCACGATGCGGGCCCGTCGCGTCGAAAGACCAGACGCTGCGGGCCTGATGCACCTGCGGCAAAAGCGTAGCCTTCCACATCGAATCCCTGCAACTGCTGTGGCGTCAAAGCTTTTTGCTGTGCTGCATGGCGTGCCATCAAACCTCGTGCGCGCTTGGCGTGCAGGGCAATCACTTTGTAACGGCCTGCGCGGTATTCTTCAAAAACACAGTCAACCACGCGCGCCTTGAGCGCCTTCAGATCGAGCGCCTTGAAATATTCCTGCGAGGCCAGATTGAGCACGACCGGTGCCATTTCGGAGCGTAGACGCTGGTTCAGGTACTTCGAGATGTGCGACGCCCAGAAGTGATACAGGTTGCTGCCCTGAGCGTTTTCCAGCACCGTACCCATTTCAAGCCGGTAGGGTTGCATCCAGTCGAGCGGTCGCAAGACGCCGTACAAACCGCTCAGGATGCATAGATGATCCTGCAACCAGGCAAGTTCATCGGCGGCAAGACTTCTTGCATCCATCCCGCCATACACATTGCCATTGAACGCCAGCACTGCGGGCCTGGAATTGCTGGCATTGAAGCGTGGTCTCCAGGCCTCGTAGCGAGCCGCATTGAGTTGCGCCAGCTTGTCACTCAGGCTCATCAGACTGGCAATCTGCTGCGGTGATTTCTCGCGCAACAGCGCAATCAGTTCGGCAGACTGCTTCACGAACAGTGGCTGCGTGTGGGGCACTTCGGGCAGCGGACTTTGATAGTCCAGCGATTTGGCGGGGGAGAGAAGAATCAGCATGGCAAATGATTATGACTCGGTTGATAAAATCAAAGCCATCATGAATGACGCAATCCAACAACCCGGCTTGAACAGCCTGTCCAAATCGTTCGAGCCCGCCGCCATCGAGGCCCACTGGGGTCCCGAGTGGGAGCGCCGGGGTTACGCCCAGGCCGGCTATCGCGGCAGCAAGACACCCAAGGAAAGCGCACCCGCATTTGCCATCCAGTTGCCACCGCCGAATGTGACGGGCACACTGCACATGGGGCATGCCTTCAACCAGACCATCATGGACTCGCTGACCCGCATGCATCGCATGGCAGGCGCCAACACGGCCTGGATTCCGGGCACCGACCATGCCGGCATTGCCACGCAAATCGTGGTGGAGCGCCAATTGCAGGAGCAAAAAATCAGCCGCCACGACCTGGGCCGCAAGAACTTCGTCGCCAAGGTCTGGGAGTGGAAGGAAAAGAGTGGCAACACCATCACGACCCAGATGCGCCGCCTGGGCGACAGCGTGGACTGGAGCCGCGAGTACTTCACGATGGACGACAAGCTGTCGAAGACCGTCACCGAGACCTTTGTTCAGCTTTACGAGCAAGGCCTGATCTACCGCGGCAAGCGCCTGGTCAACTGGGACCCGGTGCTGATGAGCGCCGTCAGCGACCTCGAAGTCGAAAACGAAGAGGAAAACGGCTTTTTGTGGCACATCCGCTATCCATTCACCGATGGCCCGCAACTCGTT
>CAITQH010000378.1 GCA_903894475.1 uncultured beta proteobacterium | reverse complement strand
TGTCGGCCAGTTGCTCTGTGCTGAGCGGTGGGTTGCAGAATTCTCGCAGCCAGGATTCAGGAAATTGCATGGTGATTTAAATGTTTCTTGTCATTGGAACTGGGACAAAAAGCGGATGTCGCCGTCAAAAAACAAACGCAAATCATTGACGCCATAGCGCAGCATGGTGAGCCGGTCCGGTCCCATGCCAAAGGCAAAGCCGATATATTTTTCCGGGTCCAGTCCCATGTTGCGCACGACGTTCGGATGCACCTGCCCCGAGCCAGCCACCTCCAGCCAACGCCCTGCCAAGGGGCCGCTCTGGAACTGGATGTCGATTTCGGCACTGGGCTCGGTAAACGGAAAGAAACTCGGGCGAAAGCGGAGCACCAGATCGTCGGACTCAAAGAAGGTCCGACAAAAATCAGTAAAGACATATTTCAGGTCTTTGAAACTGACGTTCTCTCCAACCCAAAGGCCTTCACACTGGTGAAACATCGGTGAATGCGTCGCATCGCTGTCAACGCGATACGTGCGACCCGGCGCAATGACGCGAATCTCGGGCATCGACCCCGAGGCAATGGCGGCCTGGTGCTTCTTGACATGCTGAACCGCATAGCGGATCTGCATCGGGCTGGTATGGGTGCGCAGCAGATTGGGTGCTGTGGCTGAGCCACCCTCGACGTAAAAAGTATCATGCATGGAGCGCGCCGGGTGATCCTCCGGCGTATTCAAGGCGGTGAAATTGAACCAGTCGGTCTCGATCTCCGGACCCTGTGCAACCGCAAAACCCATCGAGCCAAAAATAGCCTCGATGCGCTCCAGTGTGAGTGAAACCGGATGCAGACCTCCCGAGCCGCGCTGCCGACCGGGCAGAGTCACATCGAACGCTTCAGCCTGGAGTTGCGCCTGCAATTCGTTCTCTGCCAAAGCCTGACGTCGGGCATTCAAGGCAGCTTCGATGGCTTGTTTGGCCTGATTGATGGCAGCGCCGCGCAACTTTTTCTCTTCCACCGGCAGGGCCACCATGCCCTTCATCAGTGCGGTGACACGACCCGTCTTGCCAAGAAACTGGGCCTTGGCATTCTCCAGATCGGCAGGCGTGCCGGCTCGCTCAAAGGCGGCTTTGGCAGCATCAACAACGACGTTCAACTCGTTCATAAATTCTCTTGAGGTCCTCTGCCATGGAAAAAGGGCTAGCGCCTTTTCAAGCTCTAGCCCTTGTCATTTGGTACATGGTCCGCCAAAGAACTACAGCGAACCGGTGCGAACTCAAGCGGCCAGCTTCGCCTTGACTTGTTCCACGATACCGGCGAATGCAGCCATGTCATGCACTGCGATATCGGACAGAACCTTGCGGTCAATCTCGATATTGGCTTTCTTCAGGCCATTGGCAAACTGACTGTAGGTCAAGCCGCATTGACGGGCTGCCGCGTTGATACGCGCAATCCAGAGCTGACGGAAAACACGCTTCTTGGTGCGACGATCCCGGTAGGCATATTGCCCGGCCTTCATCACCGCTTCTTTGGCGACCCGATAGACGTTGCCACGACGGCCACGAAATCCTTTTGCAAGGGCTAAAACTTTCTTATGGCGGGCGTGAGCCGTTACACCACGTTTGACGCGAGGCATGTGATTACTCCTTGTTCGTCGTTAAATTAAATACCACGGCCTGGCAGCATCTGTGCCATGC
>CAITQH010000377.1 GCA_903894475.1 uncultured beta proteobacterium | reverse complement strand
GCGCGCGCCCTCATGCTCAAGCCCTCCTTGATCGTTGCCGACGAGCCGGTGTCGGCGCTGGATGTTTCGATCCAGGCGCAGGTGCTCAACCTGTTGGCCGACCTGCAGCAGGAACTCGGTCTGGCTTACCTCTTTATCTCGCACGACCTCGGCGTGGTGCGTCACATTGCACACGACGTGATGGTGATGTACCTGGGCCACGCCGTCGAGCAGGGTGACAAAAAGACCCTCTTCACGCAGCCGCTGCATCCCTACACCCAGGCCCTGCTGGCTTCCACACCCGGTATCATGGGCAGCGGTCCGGCGAGAAAGCGCATCGTACTGAAGGGCGACTTGCCGTCACCCCTGAACCCGCCCAGTGGCTGCGTCTTTTCAACCCGATGCGCCAGTGTCACGCCGCGTTGCCAAGCCGAGCGTCCGGTACTGCGTGAACTCGCCGGACGCCAGATCGCCTGCCATGAGGCTGAACAATTTGTCCCAACCGCTGCATCGCAGCACTAACCCCGAAGGAGTCCAAAAGATGACCAAGAAACTCTCAGGTAACGGCCGCAAGCCATCGGCCCACCAAGCCCTGCTCTGCGCCCTCGCCCTGCCGGCGCTGCTGGCTCTGGCACCGGCCTCGGCCAAAACGCTGGTTTACTGTTCCGAAGGCAGTCCGGAAAACTTCTACCCCGGCATCAACACCACCGGTACCTCTTTCGATGCCAGCAGCCAGATTTACAGCCGACTGGTTGACTTCGAGCGCGGTGGCACCTCTGTAGTACCGGGCCTGGCCGAACGCTGGACCGTTTCACCCGACGGCAAGGAATACACCTTCTTTCTGCGCAAGGGTGTCAAGTGGCACAGCAACAAGAACTTCAAGCCGACGCGCGACATGAATGCAGACGACCTGATCTTTGCCATCGAACGCCAGTGGAAAGAAAGCAACCCCTACTTCAAGGTCACCAGTTCCAATCACACCTATTTCGGCGACATGGGAATGGACAAGTTGCTCAAGTCGGTCGAGAAGATCAATGACCTGACGCTGAAGATGACCCTGAACAAACCAGAAGCACCTTTCCTGTCGGGTTGGGCCATGGAATTCGCCGGCGTCCAGTCGAAAGAATACGCCGATGCCATGCTGAAGGCCGGCACCCCCGAGAAGGTCGATCAGGAGCCGATCGGCACCGGCCCCTACATGCTGGTGCAGTACCAGAAAGACGCCATCATCCGCTACAAGGCCTTCCCTGAATACTACGCCGGCAAGGCCAAGATCGACGACCTGGTGTTTTCCATCACGCCGGACGCCTCGGTGCGTTGGGCCAAGCTGCAAAAGGGCGAGTGCCATGTCATGCCGTATCCGAATCCGGCCGACCTCGATGCGATCCGCAAAGACCCCAAGATACAGGTGCTGGAACAGGCTGGCCTGAACGTCGGCTACCTCGCCTACAACACCACCAAGAAGCCGTTTGACGACGTGCGCGTGCGCAAGGCCATCAACATGGCCATCAACAAGCAGGCCATCGTCGATGCGGTCTACCTGAGCACCGGCGTGGCAGCGAAGAATCCGATTCCGCCGACCCAGTGGTCCTATAACAACGCCATCAAGGACGACGCCTTTGACCCGGAAGGCGCCAAGAAGTTGCTGGCCGCTGCCGGTTTGGCTGGCGGCTTCAGCACCGACATCTGGGCGATGCCGGTGCAGCGACCCTACAACCCGAATGCCAAGCGCATCGCTGAACTGATGCAGGCGGATCTGGCCAAGATCGGTGTCAAAGCCGAGATAAAGAGCTTTGAGTGGGGCGAGTACCGCAAGCGCATGCAAAACGGCGAGCACCAGATGGGCATGCTGGGCTGGACCGGCGACAACGGCGACCCCGACAACTTCCTGCACACCCTGCTCGGCTGCGATGCGGCCAAGACGGGTGGTGGGAACGTGGCCAAGTGGTGCTACAAGCCCTTTGAAGACCTGGTGCAAAAAGCCAAGGTGATCAGCGACCCGGCCGAACGCGGCAAACTCTACAGCCAGGCCCAGGTCGTGTTCAAGGAGCAGGCTCCCTGGTTCACCATTGCGCACGCCGTGCAGTTGGGTCCGATCCGCAAGGAAGTGATCGACTACAAGCTCAGCCCCTTCGGGCGCCACAGCTTCTACGGTGTCGACATCAAGGAGTAGACCGAAGCTGACATCCTGAAAGGCCGGTGCAAGCCGGCCTTTTGTCGGGTGTCATGTGAAGTCCAGGTTTTTCCGGTTCCTCCTGATCCATATCAGAGGAACCCATCCAATCCATTGCTAAAGTGCGCATTTAGTCTTGAACTACAGGAGACCCCATGTCCGTCAAAATCAACTTCGCCACCCTCGATCTCATGGATGCCCTTGATCTCGCCGTTCTGATCGAATGCGAAGCCCGGGATCGCTACAACTTCTTCGCAGAGCAAATTGGCCGGCGCGATGGGGTTGACGCCGCGTCCATTTTTGAGTCGATGGCGGTCAATGAAGAAAAGCACGGGCAGCAACTCGCTGAACGCCGCAAGCAGTTGTTCGGTGACAAACCCGTGCGTGTCAGCAAGACTGCCATCTTCGACGTCGAGGCACCCGAGTTTGGCGCGCCACGCTGGAATATGTCCGCCTTCAAGGCCTTGCAACTGGCACTGTCGTCCGAAGAAAAAGCTTATGGGTTCTATGACGAAGCCATCAAGTACGTGAAGGACGCCGGTGTGCGCGAACTGTTCACCGAACTGCGCGACGAAGAGACCGAACACGTTGGTCTGGTCAAAAAAGCCATGGCCGCTTTGCCCCCGGGCTCGGACATCGACGCTGTGGACCTGGACGACTGAAACACGACTCCGGTCAATCGTCCAGCCCTGACACGCCGAGCCGGTGCGGCAGGGGCTGCGCGCCGGCGATGCGGTACATCACCTGGCCCGGCCAGGACAGGTAACCGTCAAGCCGGCACGAAAACAGCACCCCATCGGTTTGGCTCTTGTAGGTCGTGCGTGCCTGTGGGCCGTGCGGGCTGGCTGGGTCGATCACGTCACAGATGGCTTGTCCCTTCTTGACCAGCGTGCCCGGTTTGACATGAAAAACCAGAAAACCTGTGCCCTGGCTGTAACCCACATCCATGCCACTCATGGGCATGGCGGGAGACAACAGGCGCGGTAGCGGCTGCGCACGGCCTCTGACCACGCCACGCCGTACCAGCCAGCGATACAGGTTATTGGCATCACTGCGACCCAGCGCGTCGCTGACATCGAACTGGCTGCGCATCTCGACCGTGACCGCCATGCAGGCTTGCGGAATTACCGCCTGCGCAAAGCGGTCGCGCAAGCGTCCCCACAGCGACGCATGCACACCAGAGAAAGTCAGGCTGGTGGCATAAGGCTCGTTGCACAGGCTGGCCCTGGCGCCCAGATCGGCCGCCAGTTCACGAATGGCGCCGTTCGGCCAGTCGCAGGCTGAAGTGAACAGGTGCAAAGCGGCATGGATGTCGCAGTGCAGATCCAGCACATAGTCGGCGTCGACGCTCAGCTTCATGATTTCGACGCGCAGCGTCTGCAATTCATTGACTGGTTTCATCTCAGCCAGTACTTCGCGTGCCGCCTTGCGAATGCGTTTGATATTGCTTTGGGCATCGTCACCGAGGCGTTTGCCCACGCGCTCGGCGACGGCATCACTCAGGCTCAGCCAGTTGCGATTGAAATTTTCATAACTCAGCAGGTTGTAGCGACCGGCATGCGCGTTGCCGACCAGTTGCGCCTGTCCGATCGGGTTGACGGTGGGCACCACGATGATTTCGCCCTGAATCAGGCCTTGACTCTCAGCCGCCAGCAACTGCGGCATCAGGTGATGCAAGGCCATCGTGCCCGGCATTTCATTGGCATGAATCGCGGCTTGCAGGTAAACCTTGGGGCGCGCGCCGGCCTTGCCGAAGCGCAACCACTGAATCTGCTTTTGCGAGCCCGGCGTCATGCTGGGCAGTTGGATGCTGTTGATTCTGGCTGGCATATTTCTCTCCTGTCAGGGGTGTCCCGGATCAGTCTAACGCAATGGGTGACCTGGATGATCAGGCTGGCGGGGCACTCAGCGCAGCGGCATCAAGGAGGAGCCCATCGGGCGGGGGACAGCCGTGGAGCTGAGTGCCCCGTCAGCCTGATCCTCACGACTTTGCAATCTCGTTATGAGAAATTGGCAGCGCTCGCCCGCCGATACACCCAGCGCCTGCGCCAGCGCATTGACGTGGCTGACGATGCCCTCGTCCAGCGTGCTCTGGGCCTCGCCAATGCGCGCGCTACTGTGCGCCACGGTACAGGCGGCCAGGCCGTACGACTGCAGAAACGGCAAGGCTGCCAGACCCGCTTCGTCCTTGCCAACGCCGGCGTCGTTGAAGATGCTCAAACGTGGCCTCGCTGCCAGCGCATAGCGCGCCGAACTGATGCCGCCGTGCGAGCCGCT
>CAITQH010000376.1 GCA_903894475.1 uncultured beta proteobacterium | reverse complement strand
GGAGCAGCCGGTGGGTGACTTCAAGATGTCGATGATCACCGGCGAGTTCGACAAGCAGCAGAAAGAAGCCGAAACCGAGGCCCGCAAAACGATCCGACTGGCGCTGAGAGACACAGCCAGGGACGTGTCACAGACGGCCAAGAAGCAGGCCCCGGTATACGCCGGTCCCAAGCGGGTCGGCGTCATCAACGGCAACCTCAAATACTCCATCGGTTTGGCCCGCAAGAAGGAAAAGGTGGGCGAGGACTACTACGCCATGGTCGGTCCCCGAGGCTTGGCCAAATACGCACACGAACGCGGTGCTCGCCAGCTTGCACGCACTCGAGCGCACAAGGCCCGGTTCGCCCAGCGCACCTACGCTAAACACCTGAAAACAAATCGCAAAGATTCCCTGTACGGCGTGAACCTGTACCGGTCGAAGATGGAAGATCGCTATCACTACATGGCCGCTGGCTTCATGGTGGCCGAGGCCACCGCCGGCAAGACCGCACAGAAGTCATTTGACAAAGCGTTCGAGAGGTTCCACTAATGCCCGGTGCGAATGTCTTTGTAGAGCTCAAAATGAGCCTGGACGAGTTCAAGGCTTCGATGGGCGAGGCCAAGTCCGAGATCACCAAGCTTGAGAAGCACCAGGGCAGCACGCTGGAGAAAGTTTCGGCGTTCGGCAAGGGTGCCATGCTCGGCGTAGCCGGCGCTGCGGTCGGCATCGGTGGCATGGCCATTGATATGGCCGACAAGCAGGAGATCAAACAAAAGCAGCTTGAAGCCAGCCTAAAATCGGCGGGCATTGAGTGGGGCAAGGTCAAGGACCAGGTCAAGCAGGCCGGCGACGAAAGCACCAAGTACGGCTTCAGCCAGGACCAAGTCGATAGCGCCCTGAACCTCGGCGTGATCAGCACGCAGAACCTCGGCAAGGCCCACGACAATCTAAAGGTCGCCATTGACCTGAGCAAAACTAAGAACATTGACCTGGACACCGCCATGCAGGCGGTAGACAAGGCCGCCAATGGCCAGACTGTCGCGCTGAAAAAACTTGGCATCGACCTGAACATCTCCGCCGGCGGTGCCAAGAAGGTCGCCGCTGCCAACGACGCATTATCCAAGGCGCAGGACCAAGTAACCGGCGACATGCAGGCAGGCGCCGACATGGCGGCTGTTGGTTCCAAGGCTCACAACAAATACGAAGCCGACGTGGCCAAGGTCGAGGCCGCCCACAAGAAGCTGACCAGCGCCCAGCAGGCGGGCAACAACGTCCTTGACGCACTGAAGCAGCGACTCAGCGGGCAGGCCGACGCAGCGGCTGACACCTTCGCCGGGAAACTCGCAGCCGCCAAAGCCCAGGCCACCAACCTCGGGGCTGAGATTGGCGACAAGTTGATGCCGGTGATCTCCAAGCTGATGACCGGCATCGAGAAGGTCGTCCACTGGCTGGAGAAGCACAAAGGCATCGCCATCGCCCTCGGCATCGTCGTCGGCACCGTCCTCGTGGCGGCCATCGGTGTCTACATCGCCACGCAGCTCATCGCCATAGCCACCACTGTCGCCACCGGTGTCACCGCCATGGCTACCGGTGTGATGATGGCCGCCGCCTGGCTCCTCGCACTCGGCCCCATCGGGCTGCTGATCGTGGCCATCACTGCCATCGTCGGTGTGTTCATTCTGCTCTACACACACAGTCAGCTGGTGCGGGACATCGTGGCCAAGATCGGCCATGCGTTCAAGGCCGCCTTCGACTTCGTGCTGGGCATCGTCAAGGATGCCGTCGAGTTCATCAAGACCCACTGGGAACTGATCCTGGCGATCATCACCGGCCCCATCGGGCTGATCGTCCTGTTCATCAAGGACCACTTCGACCAGATCAAGCAAATCGTCATGGGCGCCATCGACGCCGTGGTCGGGTTCTTCACTGCGCTACCCGGTCGGATCGTTAGTGCCCTGGGCGACATCGTCGGCACTGTGTTTGTAGCGCTCAAGAACGCCGGCAACTGGGTGTGGCAGAACGGCCTGCAGCCGGT
>CAITQH010000375.1 GCA_903894475.1 uncultured beta proteobacterium | reverse complement strand
TCCTGAGTCAGGGAAGACTTGACGGGACAACAGCCGTGACTTCGATCTCGATCTTGGCTTCGTCCTCGATCAGGTCCGCGACCTGAACGGCGCTCATCGCCGGGTAGTGGCGACCCATGACATCGCGATAGACCGAGCCGATCTCCTTCAAACGGGCGACATACTCTTTCTTGTCCCTGAGGTACCAGGTCATGCGCACGATGTGCCCCGGCAGACCGCCGCCCGCAGCCACGACGGCGACGCAGTTGCTCAATGCCTGTTTGATTTGCGCGACCAGGTCATCGGTCTCGAACTGGCATTGCCCGTTCCAGCCAATCTGGCCGCCAACGTAGATCTGGCGTCCACTGGCTTCGATGCCGTTGGCGTAACCCCGGGGGGCGAGCCAGCCTTCGGGTTGAAGTGTCTTGTGTGTCATGCTGGCTCCTTTAACAACTCACGGCCTACGATCAATTTTTGCACTTCAGTGGCGCCCTCGTAAATGCGCAGGGCGCGAATCTCACGGTAGAGAGACTCGACCTTGACGCCGACGCGCACCCCCTGCCCACCATGCAGCTGCACGGCAGCGTCGATGACACGCTGGGCGTTCTCCGTGGCAGTCATTTTTGCCATCGCTGCCTCACGCGTGGTGGGGAGCTTTTGCACATCGCGCCGCCAGGCGGCACGCGCCACCAGCAGCGCGGCGGCGTCGATGTCGGTGGCCATCTCACCGAGCTTGGACTGGGTGATCTGAAAATCCGCCAGCGTTTGACCGAACATCGGGCGCTGGCGCACGTGGAGCAGCGCCTCGTCCATGGCGCGACGCGCAAAGCCCAGCGCCGCTGCCGCCACAGAGGAGCGAAAGATGTCCAGTGTGCGCATCGCTACCTTGAAACCTTCGCCCGGTGCGCCAAGCCGGTTGGCGAGCGGTACTTTCATGTTGGTGAACTTGAGCCGGGCCAGCGGATGCGGCGCCATCACTTCGAGTCGCTCGGCGACCTCGAAACCGGGCATGTCGGGCGTCACGACGAAAGCCGTGATGCCGCGCGTCGCAGGCGCCTCGCCGGTACGCGCAAAAAGTGTATAGACGTCGGCAATGCCGCCATTCGAGATCCAGGTCTTCTCGCCATTGATGACGTAGTGGTCGCCCACCAGACGTGCGCTGCAGGACATGGCGCCGACATCGGAGCCGGCCAGCGGCTCGGTCAGAGCGAAAGCGGCAATCCACTCGCCAGCGGCCACCTTGGGCAAGACGTGCTGCCGCATCCCGGCCGAGCCTGCCAGCGTGATGGCGCCGGTACCCAGACCCTGCATGGCGAAAGCAAAGTCGGCCAGACCGTCGTGGTAGGCCAGTACTTCGCGCGCCAGACACAAGGAGCGCGAGTCGAGTTCAGGCAGGGCGCCACCAAATTCCGCCGGGACGCAGTAGCGCAGGAAGCCGGCGACGCCTAACTCGCGCACCAGGCGGCGGCAGGCGTTGTCGGTGTCGTGGTGGTCAATCGGTCGGCATTGCACGGTCCATTCAAGCAGCGCGTCGGAGAGTTGACGATGCTGCGGCGCGTAGAAAGGCAGATCGAGAAAAGAGCGGTCCATGATGTGCCTCCTCAGTTGCCCATGAAAGTCGGCTTTTGCTTGGCGGCGAAAGCATCGAAGGCGCGCCGGAAGTCGCCCGTCATCATGCAGATGGCTTGCGCCTGGGCTTCGGACTCGATCATCTCCTCGATACCCATCGCCCATTCCTGGTTGATCATGGTCTTGGTAACGGTGTGCGCAAACCAGGGGCCGTCGGCCAGGCTGCGTGCCAACTCGTTTGCCTTGACCAGCAGCTCCTCGGCGCTGTGCAGGCTGTTGAAGAAGCCCCACTGGGCGCCTTCTTCGGCGCTCATGACACGACCGGTCATGAGCAATTCGTTGGCGCGCCCCTGCCCGATCATGCGCGGCAGCAGGCCACAGGCGCCCATATCGGCGCCGGCCAGACCAACGCGTGTGAACAGAAATGCGGTCTTGGCCTTGGGCGTGCCCAGACGAAAGTCAGAGGCCAGCGCCACCATCGCGCCAGCGCCGGCGCAAAAGCCGTCAATGGCGGCGATGATGGGTTGCGGTGCGCGGCGCATTGCTTTCACCAGGTCCCCCGTCATGCGCGTGAAGTCAAGCAACTGCGGCATGCTCATGCGCGTCAATGGCTCGATGATCTCAAAGACGTCCCCACCCGAGCAGAAATTGCCGCCCTCACCACTGAACACCACCGCACGCACGTCACTGGCGTACTGCAGATTGCGGAACAGGTCGCGCAGTTCCGCGTAGGACTCAAAGGTCAGTGGATTTTTCTTGTCGGGTCGATTCAGCGTGATGGTGGCGACACGGCCGTCACCGTCACATGACCACTTGAAGTGGCGCGCCGGGTAGTCCCTGAAGGGGCGCTTGTTGTCTTGCATTGAAAGTTCGGACACGGTGTCTCCTTTTGTGTTTCTGACTACATCACTTCGCCACCGGCAACAGCAATGGCCTGGCCGGTAATACTGGTGGCGCCTTCGCTGGCCAGCCAAAGCACGGCGTCGGCGACTTCTTCGGCCTGCACCAAGCGCCCCTGCGGATTGGACTTGGCGAGTTCGGCACGCGCCTGGGCTTCAGAGCGAGCGGTTTTGGCCATGATGTTGGCGATCGCATCCTTGACGATGTCTGTTTCGGTGTAACCGGGGCAAACGGCATTGACCGTGATGCCTTTGCCGGCCAACTCCAGGGCCAGTGAGCGTGTCAGGCCAATCACACCATGCTTGGCAGCGCTGTAGGCGCTGACGTAGGCGTAGCCGCGCAGCCCGGCGGTGGAAGCCACGTTGACGATGCGACCCCAATTTGCGGCCAGCATGTCGGGCAATACGGACTGCGTGCAGTTGAAAACACCGCCGAGG
>CAITQH010000374.1 GCA_903894475.1 uncultured beta proteobacterium | reverse complement strand
GCCTTGACGAACTTGCCCCAGTTGCTGGCCACGCCCGTCGCCAATGCGGCCACGCATGCGGCACTGGCCTGCGTGGTGACTGTGGGCCTGACCTGGTGGGCCTTGCGCTATGGCCGAAGTCTGGGAGGGGATTGAGCCCTGGTCCGTCGTCACTTCGGCAAAATGCCGGGTATGTTGTGAACAGTGGTTTCGTAGCCGGATGTTTGAATCAGACTCACAATTGATGCTCTGTTCCGCGCGACTTGGTTTGGGGCTTGGGGTCAAATCAAAGACGAGCAGTCGCAATTTGTTTCAGTTGAAATTCGCGCTGCCGGAATCAGTTTGCTTGAAACGGACTTGCCAGAAACGTAATGAACCTTCACTGAACGATTGACTTGTGCCAAACCCATCGCAAAGATCCGCCTCGCCAGAATTCCTGCATGATCGCTGAACCATGCGAACCCTGATTGTGATTCCCATTGTCCATACCGAACAGGATATGGGCTCCCTGCTTGTGCAGACCCGGCAGACCTACGTTGCAAAATACGGTCCGGAGAAGTGGGCTGAGCATTTGAAGTCAATTGCTGATTTCTGGCTCGGAATTGCTCAGATCATCAAGTCGCTCGATCCCCACTACGCCAGCGTGCGCCTGTATCAGGACGGCTTGCCGATCTGTGGCAAGGAGGAGCAGATTGTTCAGGATGTGGCTGCGCAGGGCAGCAAGAACTACCAGTTGCTGGTGGAACTGATGGCGCTGGGTTCACGCTTGATGGGTACTGAAGACCCACAGTTGCTGTTGCGAGAGTATCGCTTTCATCAGGACGCCTTGGGTGATGGAGATTCAGCGTATCAAGCGCAGCGCGTCGAGCAAAGCCGCCAATTGCTGCTGGAGCGCGACCGCTTTATTGCGGATCGGATCAACGCTACCCTTTTGGTGGGGGAAGTCGGTTTGCTGTTCCTTGGGCTGGCCCACTCGATCGAGAAACTGATGGACGCCGATATTCTGGTGCGTCAATTGCTCCCGTCGCTGCGGGAGCAGCAGGCAAAGCCGCAATGACCGTGAAACGTGTCCCTGCTGCAGGTGCTGCTGCGACCAAGGTGTTGGTGGTCGACGACATGGAGGATGTGCGCTGGGTCCTGTCCAACCTGATGCGCCAAGCCGGCTACACGCCGCTGATGGCAGTCAACGGGGAAGACGCCCTGACCTGTTTTGCAAAGGAGGCGCCCGATGTCGTGTTACTCGACATCGGCTTGCCGGATATGGATGGTTTCGAGGTGCTGGCGCGGCTCCAGGCACGCCATGCATCGACACCGGTCATCATGGTCACAGGGAGCGGCAATACCCAGGATGCGGTTCGGGCAGTTCGGGGCGGCGCCTGGGATTACCTGACCAAACCATTCAAGAACGACGATGTGCTACGCACCATCCGGTATGCGCTGGACGAGACCAAGGCGAAGGCGAAACTGCAGATGGGGGGCAAATTCGAGACACCACCATCGGTCGACAGTCTGGTGAACAAAATGGGCGCAAGCCCGGTCATCCAGAATCTTCAGCGTGAAGCGGAGCGCGTGGCGCGAACCAATTTCTCGATTCTTGTCACTGGTGAGTCGGGCACCGGCAAGGAATTGGTGTCCCAGGCGATTCATGCGCACAGCCGACGTGCCGCGATGCCGGTGGTGGCGGTCGACTGCGGAGCCATTTCAGAAAATCTGATTGAGAGTGAACTGTTTGGCCATGAGAAAGGTTCTTTTACCGGCGCGTTTCAGGCCAAAGCGGGTGCCTTTGAGCTGGCCCTGGGCGGAACCATTTTTCTCGACGAAATTGGCAACCTGCCCCTGGCCATGCAGGGCAAACTGCTGAGGGTTCTTGAGACGCGAAAAATTCATCGGATCGGCAGCACCAAAGAGTTGGCTGTCGATTTCCGCGTTGTCGCGGCGACCAATGCTGACCTCGCTTCCATGGTGGAACAGCGAACTTTCCGTGGTGACCTGTACCATCGCCTGGCCGAATACACGATTCGCATACCCAACTTGATGGAGCGCAAGGAAGACCTGAAATTTCTGGTCGCCAAGTTTCTTGCGCAGACTAACTCGGAGTTAGGAAAGGAGGTTAAAGGCCTGTCGGCCGCCACCTGGTCCATGGTGCTGCGTTACGATTGGCCTGGCAATGTGCGCGAATTGCGCAATCAGCTGCGTAGAGCGGTGTTGCTATGTGACGCCGCTGATGGCTTGATCGCCCCTGATTTGATGCGGGACATTGATCAACGCACAGACCCGCTGCGGCCAGACCCGTCAGCAAAGCACCGGTTAACGCCGTCTGACGAAAAGCACAACAAAACCAATTGTCCACTGTGCAACCCGCTCGATTTTTTCCCCGGCAACGCCGGATTGTCATTAAAGATGATGGTGGCGCAGGCAAGCGCTGAAGTGGAGCGAGCAATGCTGATGCACACGCTGGCCCTGACTCAGGGCAACAAGGCACAGGCCGCGCGGATTTTGCAGCTTGATTACAAAACGCTGTACAGCAAGCTCAAGTCGCATCAGATCTCTGCCATCCAGTTCATGAAGGATGACTACAAGAAACCTGACGAGCTGAACGGGGACTAGGCACACTTCGTGCATGTACAAGCCAAAGAGGTAACACCATGATCGACAGAAAACGGACCGACGAATTTTCCCAGGGCAAGGAGCGTCTCGATGAAATTGGGCGCCGTTTGGGTGAGGCATTTGGAAAAACCAAGTCAGAGCCAGGCGGCGGCGGCTTCTTCGGCGGCATGGGCAAGCTGATCGAACAGCTGGCCAAGCTTGCGCAGGAGGCCGAACAGTCTGGCGGCAGTCTCAGCAAGACTGGCGAATTCAAAGTCGGCTCGGACCAGCACAGCAAAGGTGTCTATGGTTTTTCGATCAAGACCGGCCTCGGTGACAAAGGCCCCAGCGTCGAGCCGTTTGGCAATATTCGAAAAGACGAAGAAGGCAAACTGGTCGCGGTGCACGAGATCCGTGAGCCCATGGTTGACCTGTTCGACGAGCCCACGCGCTTGCTGATTGTGGCCGAGGTGCCCGGCCTCGAGGAAAAGAACGTCCATCTTGAATTGCAGGATGACATCCTGGTCATCTCGACCGAAAAAGGCGAGCCCAACTACCGCAAGGAGTTGTTGCTGCCGGCCAGTTATTCGCCTGACAAGATGAGTTTTCAGTGCCGCAACGGGGTGCTGGAGATTGTGCTTAAAAAGGTCAAGCCAAAGGGCAAAAAATGAAGAAAGCGGACACCCAGGCATTGCGCCTGAAAGTAAGCGAAGCGCTGAGCAAGGACGTCGGGCGCGCCATTGCGCGCATGGACCCGGCCGACATTTTGGCGCTCGGGGCCGAGATTGGCGACATCGTGGAGCTGGTCGGCAAGCGGCGCACCGTTTGCAAGCTGATGCCAGCCTACAAGGACGACAGAGGCGCGGCCAGGGTGCAACTCGATGGCCTGTCGCGTGGCAATGCCGGCGTTGCCCTGGACGATGCGGTAGCGGTGCAGAAGGTGGTGGCGCAGGCGGCGCAGCGCATTGTCTTGTCGCCCACCGCGCCTGGTTTGTCGGACCGCGATCTCCAGTACATCGGCAGTCGGCTCGACGGCCTGCCGGTGCTTGAAGGCGACCGCATTCGGGGCACCCTGTTTGGCAGCCGTTCGCTGGACTTTCTGGTGCGCGAGACGCAACCCAAGGGCCCGGTTCTGATTGCGCCCTCAACCCTGCTGACGGTCGGTCCGGCGCAGTCCGAGGCGAAAAGCCAACCCGCCGCACGAGCCACCTTTTCCTACGAGGACATTGGCGGCCTCAAGCGCGAGGTGCAACGGGTGCGCGAGATCATCGAGTTGCCTTTGCGCTTTCCCGAAGTCTTTGTCCGCCTTGGCATTGATGCGCCCAAGGGCGTGTTGCTGTACGGCCCGCCGGGCTGCGGCAAGACCCTCATCGCACGCGCCGTAGCGCATGAGACCGATGTTCGATTCTTCTCGATCAGCGGCCCCGAGATCATGCAGAAGTTCTACGGCGAGTCCGAAGGCTACCTGCGCAAGCTCTTTGATGACGCGACCAGGCAGGCGCCGAGCATCATCTTCATCGACGAAATCGACTCGATCGCTCCGAAACGCGAAGGTCTGGGCGGCGAGCACCAGGTGGAGCGCCGTGTGGTGGCGCAGTTGCTGAGTCTGATGGATGGTCTGAAGGCGCGCGGGCAGGTGATCGTGAT
>CAITQH010000373.1 GCA_903894475.1 uncultured beta proteobacterium | reverse complement strand
GCACGGAGCAATTTATTGCCGCCTAATATTTTTGGCAATAAGCAGACAATCAGGAATCACCGGGTTACGAGACGCTACTTATTTTTCTAAAATCTAGCCCAAACTATCTATAACGGTTTTCGTCTGCGCAAACACTTTCTTGAAATCGTCATAGGCGATGCGGTCAAATACATTGCGTTTGAGCGAGGTGTTCATGGTGGCAGCGATTTTGTGCAATTCAGCCGCGCCCAGATTACCCGCCGTGCCCTTTATCCGGTGCATCACATCGCCTGCCTCAGGCAGTCTGTTCTCTTTGATGTGTGTGTCAATGGTTTCCTGAAGCG
Source organism: uncultured beta proteobacterium (assembly GCA_903894475.1). Classification (GTDB taxonomy): domain Bacteria; phylum Pseudomonadota; class Gammaproteobacteria; order Burkholderiales; family Burkholderiaceae_C; genus Rhodoferax. The sequence continues at coordinate 1,832 of CAITQH010000373.1, read as the reverse complement.
TATCCATCTCGCCACGGAATCCGATGAGCAATTCCTTGATCATTTCTTCATCACCCCCCACCATCTCCAGCAGGTTGGCAAAGTCAAAGCCCGCCAGGCTGAGTTTGGTTGGTTCTGGCTTTGCCTGTGGTTCCCGTTGTTCCTGTGTTGCCTTGCTTGGTGCGGAGGGTGAGGGATGATAGGGTGTATGCGTGGGTGGTGTGTCTTGCTTGCCTATCCAGTGGCACAGCACACTAATCAGTTCTTCAGGGTTGATGGGTTTCGCCACGAAATCGTTCATGCCGCAGACACGGCATTTCTCGCGTTCTTCCTGTGTCACCCCAGCGGTTAGCGCAATAATTGGCAGGTCCGCATATTTGGCTTGCCGGCGAATATGTTCCGTGGCTTCCACACCGCCCATTTCCGGCATGTGGATGTCCATCAGGATGGCGTCATAAGTGTTCTGTTCCAACCGGCTCAAGGCTTCTTTGCCATGGTTGGCTATATCTACATTCACACCGGAGAGTTTTAAGAACTCCCTCACCACTTGCTGGTTGATGACGCTGTCTTCGGCGACCAGGATATGGCGACCACTGAGTGCTTCACCGCGCTGGCGCAAGTCTGCCGACAACGTACCGGCTTTGCGTTCAATATGACGACGTTCGACCCTCTGGCTCAGCTCACCTTCGGCAACGCCCAGCAGCAGTTCAAAGCTAAAGGTGGTGCCCATGTCAGGCTCGCTGTCGATGATGAAGTGGCTGCCCATGAGTTGCAGGAGTCGGTGGCTGATGGCCAAGCCCAGTCCGGTACCGCCGAAGCGACTTGCACGGTTTTATCGTGCTTAGTCGAATGGCTAGTTGCTTTATCCAGAGGGGGTGAGGGAACTTTTACCTTAATACCTTAAAACTCTTCCCACTCCTCGCCCTCTTTGGCCGCCGGTTTGTTGGGCAGTGCTTTGGGTTTGCCTGCTGCAGCCGGTTTCTTGGCTGGTGCCGAGGCGTGTTTAACTGCCGGCTTAGCCACAGCATGGGCGGCAGCAGGTGCGGCTATGGCTCGTATCTGTTGTCCTTCACTCAGCTTGAACACACTCACAGAACGGGTCAGGCTCTGTGCTTCTTCTTCCAGTGATTCGGCCGCAGCCGCCGCTTCTTCCACCAAGGCCGCGTTCTGCTGTGTCACTTCGTCCATTTGCGTGATGGCCTGATTGACTTGTTCAATGCCTTTGCTTTGCTCGTCTGACGCCGCTCTGATCTCGCTCATGATGTCGGTCACGCGTTTGACCGCATTCACGATCTCTTCCATGGTCTTGCCCGCGTCATCTACCAGCCTTGTTCCCACTTCCACTTTGTTGACCGAGTCATCAATCAGGGTCTTGATCTCTTTGGCCGCCGCCGCAGAACGTTGCGCCAGATTGCGTACTTCAGCAGCCACCACGGCAAAGCCGCGACCCTGTTCGCCAGCACGGGCGGCTTCCACCGCCGCATTCAGGGCCAATATGTTGGTCTGGAAGGCAATGCCGTCAATCACCGAGATGATGTCCACGATCTTGCGCGATGATTCATTGATGGCACTCATGGTGCCCACCACTTCATGCACGACAGCACCGCCCTTTTCAGCGACGGAGCTTGCCGTGACCGAGAGCTGGTTGGCCTGGTTGGCGTTTTCAGCATTCTGCTTCACGGTGGAGGTGAGTTCTTCCATGCTGGCTGCGGTTTCTTCCAGATTGGCCGCTTGTTCTTCGGTACGTTGTGACAGATCGGTATTGCCTGTGGCAATTTCTTTGGAGGCGGTACCGATGGTGTCGACCGAGATTCTGACTTCGCCCACGAGTTTCTGTAGATTCTCAACGGTGG
>CAITQH010000372.1 GCA_903894475.1 uncultured beta proteobacterium | reverse complement strand
TCTATCGCGATGTCATGGGTCGCCACTACCCGGCGATGAGCGCCGTTCAGGTCGCGGACCTGATCGAGGACGAAGCCAAGATCGAGATCGAAGTCACGGCTGTTGTCCCGTCAAGTCTTCCCTGACTCAGGATCGATCGCCAGGTCCGCGGCATTCAGGTGGCTCGCCATAGCCGGCCGAGCGTACCTGCTGCTCCAGCGACATTTCCACCTGAAACCACAGGCAATCATTGTTCTCAAAACGATAGTTCCACAGTACGCCACGATCGCGTGCCAGCCCCTGCACCGCACTGGGTCGGCCCAGCAGTTGACGCACTTCTGCCTGGGTCATGTCGGGATTGATGCGACTGAAGTTCTGCTCCGTCAGCACCTGTTCGGCGCGGCTGACTTTGCCCTTGCCGTCGAGATAGACAAACCACGTGTGTCTGCCAAAAGGTCCGCGCGGAAACTCCAGTCGCGTGCCCTGCATCGACGCAAGTTCCGTGTCGGGTTTGCCCATCCGTTGCAGCACCTCATCGCGGCTCATCCCGATCACTGCGTCGGGCGGCGCATAGCCGCTGCAGGCCGCCAGCAGCAGGCACGGGATCAGCCATTTCCAGGTTAACAGTAGATCACGCATGACGCATTCTCCTCTGTCCGCAAGGTGAACATCCGACATCCCGTTATCAGTTGGGGACAGAGGAAACCATCAGATCCCTGATCTGCTGCAACGCTGCTGGGTCGTCCATGGTGGTCAGGTCGCCGGGGTCGCGGCCTTCGCAGACGGCTTGCACTGCCCGACGCAGCAGCTTTCCGCTGCGGGTTTTCGGCAAAATCGTGACAAAGCGCACGCGGGCCGGCCGCGCCACGGCACCGAGGTCGTTGTCGACCAGTTTCATGATTTCGCCTTCGAGTTTGAGGCGCGCGTTTTCGTCGCCGAGCAGGCTGGCGTCCTTGGCCACGGCAAACGCCATCGCCACCTGACCCTTCAGTTGATCGGCCACGCCGACCACCGCGACTTCGGCCACGTTCGGATGCGCCGAGATGCTCTCCTCGATCTCGCGCGTTCCCAGGCGGTGCCCGGCCACATTGATCACGTCATCGGTGCGACCCAGAATGAAGAAGTAACCATCTGCGTCACGAATACCCCAGTCGAAAGTGCTGTACACCAACCGTCCCGGCACCGTCTTCCAGTAGGTGCTGACAAAGCGCGCATCATCACCCCACACCGTCTGCATACAGCCTGGGGGCAGCGGCCCCTCGATGGCGACCACACCCTTCTGATTAGGTTCGGTCAGTTCGGCACCGGTTTGGTCGTCCAGCAGTTTCACGTCGTAGCCGTAGACCGCCTTGCCGGGGGAACCGAACTTGCTCTGCGCCTTTTCGACGCCGTTGCACAACGAAAGAATCGGCCAGCCGGTCTCGGTCTGCCAGTAGTTGTCGATGATGGGTTTTCCCAGCCCCTGGCTGATCCACTGCGCGGTGGGTTCGTCCAGCGGCTCGCCCGCCAGAAACAGCGCACGCAAGCTCGACAAATCGTACTTTTTCAGCAGTGCCGGGTCCTGCTTCTTGAGCACCCGCACCGCGGTCGGCGCACTGAACATCACCGTGACCTTGTACTTCTCGACCAGGCTCCACCAGACACCGCCATCGGGCCGGGTCGGCAGACCCTCGTACATGATGGTTGCCATGCCGGCAATCAGCGGCCCGTAGATGATGTAGCTGTGACCCACCACCCAGCCGATGTCACTGGTGGAGAAATAGGTCTCGCCGGCATTGCCGCAGTAAATGTGCTTCATGCTTGCGGCCAGCGCCACGGCATAGCCACCGGTATCGCGCTGCACGCCCTTGGGCTTACCCGTGGTGCCGCTGGTATAGAGCGTGTAGCTGATGTGCGTGGCATCGACCCACTCGCAATCGACCACCGTATTGAGGTGCTTCTGCCGCAACTCTGCCCACAAATGGTCGCGCCCGGCCGCCAATTCCATCGCTACCAACCCGCGGTCCACCAGCAGCACCGCTGCCGGTTTGTGACTTGACAGGCGAATCGCCTCGTCCAGCAGAGGCTTGTAGGCGACTGCCTTGCCGCCACGCGAGCCGGCATCAGCGCTCACCACGACCTTGGGAGAGGCGTCTTCAATGCGGGAAGCCAGCGACCCCGAGGCAAAGCCGCCAAACACCACGGAGTGAATGGCGCCGATGCGGGCGCAGGCCAGCATGGCGAAAGCCGCCTCCGCAATCATGGGCATGTAGATCAGCACGCGGTCGCCCTTCTTAACGCCCAAGTCCTTCAGCACAGCGGCCATGCGCTGCACCTCTGCATGCAGTACGCGGAAGGTGTAGACCTTCTCGACATCGGTTTCCGTGGAGACAAAGATCAGCGCCGCCTGATCCGCCCTGTCCTTCAGGTGCCGGTCAATCGCGTTGTGGCACAGATTGGTGGTGCCGCCGACAAACCACTTGGCAAAAGGCGGATTGCTGTAGTCACAGATTTGTTGCGGCGGGGTCTTCCAATCCACCAGTTTGGCCTGTTCAGACCAGAAAGCGTCACGATCTGTCAGGGAGCGACGATGGAAATCAGCATAGTTTGTCATTGTTTGTCTCCGGCGGGTCAAAATCTGAATTCATAATTATGGACACTCAACTTGCTCCAAACTGACTATTGACAAAGTTTTCCAGCAATCAGACCTTGTGCTAGTTTATGTTCACAATATTAGACAATTGTTTATGTATTGCATAGAATGTTGGTCATGGATTGGATTCAACCTCCCCTCAATCAAGCTTCTCTTGAGCGCCAGCTTCTTGCGCAACTTGGCGAAAGACTGAGGTCAGCTCGCGAGACGCGAGGGATCAGCGCAGTGGAGTTGGCCAGGCAGCTTGGAATTTCGCGCACGACACTGCAAGCCGTGGAGCGGGGTCTGCCCTCACCATCGATTGGCACCTATCTCGCAGTGATGGCAGCGCTTGGCCTGGCTGCCGACCTCGCGCTGCTTGCAACCGGCGAGGCAGACACTGTCGAACCCGCGCCGCCAAGTAATCTGGAGCAGCACGGGGCTCAGGACTACCAGAGCCTGCTTATGCACGTGGCAGCGGTGCGGATGCTCAAACAAAACCCGCGACTCGTGGACCGCGCCGCGGCAACGCTGGAGCGCTGGCGAGTGACCGCTGATCCTTTGAGTTATCCACTGTTGGACCGATGGAGACGCATCCTCGAAACGCGGGAATGGCGCATCGCAGTGGCAGCCGATGAGCGCGGCAACCAGTTGCGCCAGGCCTCCCCGCTGCCGACCCTGCTGCCGCAAGACAAGCGCCTGGGGATCATCCGCCGGGTGAAAGAAATGAAGCAGAAGGCGCGTGCAGCTACAACAGCTTGAGCACCTCATTCGCGCGGCGGGCGCGATCACCGACAAGTACGAGTTCGTTGTGATAGGCAGCCAGAGCATTCTGGGGTCTGTTGCACGACCGCCTTGCGAGTGTCTGTTTTCGACTGAGGTCGACATCTACCCCAAGGACGCAGAAGAACTCGCAGACAAAATTGACGGCGCCTTGGGTGAGGGCTCCCGGTTTCATGACACCTACGGCTACTACGCACAGGGTGTTGACTCGTCCACAGCCATTCTGGCGAGGGGCTGGGAGAGCCGCCTTGTCAGGCTGCAGACGCCGGGAACCGACGAGCGCATTGCCTATTGCCTTGATGTGTTGGACCTGTTCCTGTCAAAGTGCGCCGCGAATCGTGAGAAGGACCGCGATTTCAATGTAGTACTGCTTCGCGCGGGCCTGGTGGACGAGCAAAGCGCACTGCAGCGAGTTCCCGACATGCCGATTGACGATAACGCTCGATCCGTCATGGTGTCGCTCATCTCGCGGCTTGCCCAACAAGCGATAGCTGCCGGTCCTCTGCCGCCCTAGCTTGCGTCACAATCGCCCCATGAAATTTACCCGCACGCACGCGCTGGTGGCCGCCGGACTGGGGCTTTGCGCCATCGCCGCGCTTTTCTTCAGCAGCCGCGGCACGCCGGTCGAGGTGGCACTGGTGACGCAGGGCAAGATGCTGCAGTCGGTCGTGACCAGCGGGCGCATCGTCGATCTGGCGCGCACCGAGGTGTCGAGCCAGAACACAGCCCGTATCGAGGCCATCACGGTGCGTGAAGGCGACCGCGTGCAAGCTGGTCAGGTGCTGGTGCGCCTGCGCGACGACGAGGCGCAGGCAGCGCTGGTGCAAGCCCGTGCCACCGTGCTGGAGGCGCAGGCACGCTTGCGCCAGATTCAGACCGTCAGCGATCCGGTCAGCGTCCAGATACTGGCCCAGGCCAAGGCGGCAGACCTGCAGGCGCAGCAGGAACTGGTGCGCGCCCGGGACCTGCTGCGCCAAGGCTTTGTCTCGCAGTCGCGCCTGGACGACGCCGAGCGCGCCGCCAACGCCAGTCAGGCTGCGATGCTGGCAGCCAGCATTCAGCTCCAAGGCAATCAGAGCGGTGGCGTTGAACTGGCGCTGGCGCAGGCGCGCCTGGAT
>CAITQH010000371.1 GCA_903894475.1 uncultured beta proteobacterium | reverse complement strand
CATCACGACGCCGACCGAAGACTCGGTGCGTCGCGCCATGGCGATCCAGCTCATCATCAACCGCGAGTGGGGTCTGGCCCAGAACGAGAACCCGTCACAGGGCGCCTTCATCATCGAGGAGTTGACCGAATTGCTCGAGGAAGCCGTCCTGACCGAGTTCGAGCGCATTGCCGAGCGCGGCGGTGTGCTCGGTGCCATGGAAACCGGTTACCAGCGTGGCCGCATCCAGGACGAGTCCATGCATTATGAAATGCTTAAGCACACTGGCGAGCTGCCCATCATCGGCGTCAACACCTTCCGCAACCCGTATGGCGACGCCGTGCTGGACAAGCTGGAGCTGGCCCGCTCCACCGACGACGAAAAGCAGAGCCAACTCAAACGTCTGGCCGACTTCCATGCGCTGCACGCAGCAGAGGCACCGGCGCAGCTCAAGCGCCTGCAGCAGGCCGTGATTGAAAACAAGAACGTGTTTGAAGTGCTGATGGACGCCGTGCGCGTCTGCTCACTGGGTCAGATCACCAATGCCTTGTTTGAGGTGGGTGGGCAGTACCGGCGGAATATGTAACTTTGCGGGGCTTTGGTGGCAGAGACCGAGGCAGGGGCCCGCGCCTCATGCTGTCAAATGCCCAGAAAACGAGGTTTCATTGCAGACTAACTTGCTTGCAAGTTATGTCGTAACTAAATCGGCGCGAAGCCATACCCCAAGTTCGGCGTTAAGCGCAGTTGGAGGTGGATTTTTCGGTTGTGACGCTATAGTGCATGTACCGCGTGCGTTCACGCAACTGATCCTAAATGATCGAGTACTTTCAACGCTACACCGCACCCGATCCAGATGCACACGCACAAGAGATCGAGCGGCTTAGCGCCGCCCTGTCGAACGTAAGCGACAGCGGATCGCTCGCCGCGGTCGATTTATCGGCCGATTTGGCGAGTCTGCTCACCACAGCTCGTCGCGAGGCACAAGCGCGCGAGCTTCTCGTGCCGCTGCAGTCAACAGTCCAAAATCACCTGTCTTCTGAGCCAGCGGGTTGGTACTACCTGTCGTTCGGCACGGCCAGTCAGTACCTGGGTCTGCGTGCCGAGGCCAACGCCATGTTCGCTGAAGCACTGCGCCTCGCTCGGTCCCACAGATGGGAGCAGTTGGAGCAATTCGTGTTGGTTCATTGGGGTCGCAGCCTTGTTGAAGAACGGGAGTTCTGCCGCGCGCGCGAGTATTTCGTGAGTGCCCTGGGCATTCGCGAACGCCTGAGAGACCCCGGTGCCTCGCGAGTTCGTCGCTTGCTCGATGCTCTTGATGCGCTCGAATCGCGTACTGCCTTATCGCCACGCCAATGAAGACCAGAGCGCCACTGTTGTGCAAAAAGCTGGGCGAGTCCATCCCATCACTCAACTTCTCTTCCTTCGGTCGCTGGACGCTGCGCGATATGACTGCGCTGCGCCAATCAACTATACGTTTGGCGTCGGAATGCCCACCTTTTTAGCCCTGCTTCGTGGTGTCAATGTTGGCAAGGCCAAGCGCGTTCCAATGGCACGGTTCCGAACCCTACTAGGTGAGCTTGGCTATACAAATGTCACCACGCTTCTCAATAGCGGCAATGCCGTGTTCCGGGCGACACAGGGAACGCCAGCCAAGCTTGCGGCTGATATTGCCAGCGCGATCGAAACAAAGCTGAAAGTCGAAGTACCGGTCATCGTCAAGTCAGCAAAAGAGCTGTCTGCGATCGTGTCGGAGAACGAATTGCTAGAGGGAGTTCAGGACCATTCACGTTTATTGGTCGCCTTCGTACAAGACTCGAAAGCACTCACAGAGCTTGCTGCCATCGAGCCATTGGTGACACTGTCTGAACAGTTTCTGATCGGCAAAGGCGCTGCCTACCTTCACTGTGCGACCGGCATACTCGAAAGCAAAGCCGGAGAAGCGCTGCTCGGGAAGGCCGGTAAGGAAGCCACCACGAGAAACTGGGCAACCGTCCTCAAGCTACAGGCATTGGCAAATGAACCCGAGGCCTGACCCACAATTCAACACGGACTGGCGCGATAAAGCCGCGCCAGCCGGTTGATTCAGACGTTAGGCTTTTGCAGAAAGGAGATTGCTGAATGACTTTATTCCGTGGTGGCTGTCTATGTGGTGCCGTGCGTTATGAAACGACCTCTGATCCTTTGAACCAGAGGGTGTGTCACTGCAGGGCTTGTCAAAAAGTTATCGGCGCTGCTTTCAATGCTCGCGTACTCATGCGCATCGAGCATGTTGCCATCTCTGGCTCAATCAGCACATTTCACTCTTCAGAAACTCTTGAGCGCGGTTTTTGTTCGCATTGCGGTTCAAGCATTTTTTCGCGGCGTGTTTCTGCTGGGGTCATCGGCTTAACAGCCGGTAGCCTCGACGAGCCGTCACTATTCAAACCTGACATGCATTTTTGGGTATCTTCAAAACAACCGTGGCTAATAATCGCTGATAACCTGCCTCAATATCCTGAAGGTCCGCCATCGTTAGGTTATAAACCATGAGTAGTCACGGTAGTTGGTCTACCCCTGTGCTCAAGAGGGACTGTGCGAAAGCGTGCAGTCTCTTAGCTTCACGTTTGCCATCTGGTTCCCACGCATTACAAGGAGGTCCACCGTGTCTAAGCCCCCATTCTGGTTCACGCTGCTCGCTGCCGTTGCGCTTCTCTGGAACTTGGTTGGTTTGTTCGCAGTAGTCGCCGACCTGCGCCTGTCAGCTTCGGACATCGCCGCTCTTCCGGCAGAACAGCAAGCCCTTTACGCAGCGCGTCCACTTTGGTCTATTGTCGCCAGCGTCGTTGCCGTGGGCGGAGGCACGCTTGGTTGCCTCGGGCTGCTGCTTCGCAAGCGTTGGGCCCTTACGCTCTTCTACCTCTCATTGGCCGGCATTGTGATTCAGGACGTGGGCATTTTCCTCGTCGCGGGCGCAGCCAACTCGGGCAACCCTGTGCCCATTGTGCTGCAAGGTCTTGTCTTGGTTATCGCCATCGGGCTTGTTGTTCTCGCTCGGCGAGCAAGCGAGAGATCATGGCTTTCTTAGCTCGGCCGGATAGCTCGTCGCTCCGGTGGGACTCCGGCAATGATGGGCCGCGGTAGAGAGTTGCGTCTAAAGCTTTCAAGGGCTCATCGTGGCTAACCCATGCATCCCAGCAACACCATGGCTAACCCTAGGGTCAACACGAACTATTGACGGGACATCGCGGATGCGACCTATCATCTGGGCGTACAGCGGCGCGGCGCGAAACAAGAACAAGTCAACGCCAAATCCCGAAGACACGACGCGTTTCAATGCAAGCCTGGCTGATGTTGATCTGCAGGAGATAGCGAGAGTTCTGCGGGCACATGCCAACGCGCAGGCGAGCATCGTTCCTTTTCTGGCGCTCGGTTTGGTCTATGTGCTTGCTGGCGGCTCACTCAGCCCGGCGGTCTTCTACTTCAGCATCTTCACGGTGGCGCGATGGCTTCACTCCTGGGCCTATCTCGCTGGTCGGCAGCCCTTGCGAACCATATCCTTCGTCGTCGCGTCGATGCCGCTCCTCGCCCTGATGGTTCACGTGGTGTGGCTGCTTCTCCGTGGGCTTTGACCGGTTTGACAGCAAGTGATCCTTCCCTATCCTCTCTACACAGTGGCGTACCTGGATGTCAGCGCCTCTGACCGTGCGCTGATTGACGCCATTCGACAAGTACATGACCCGCAGGTAAATGTGGTGGCGCCGCACTTCACGTTTGCCTTCGCGTGCAAGGCCGTCCCGCAAGCGGCCTACAACGAACACATTGCCTCAGTCGCACGCGGAAATTTGCCAATCAGGTTTCACTGCAGGTACGCCATGCTCGGTGCCAACGACATGGTCGATACCGCGCACGTCTTTCTTGTGCCAGATGAAGGAAGCAGCAGCATCTCGCTGCTGCATGATCGGCTCTACACGGGCCCACTTGCCGAGCATCTTCGGCCTGAGTTTCCGTACATCCCGCACATCACGGTGGCGTCTACCAAGGACAGGAATATGGCCAGGTCTTTGTGCAACTCACTCAACAGCGCAGGTGTCGATATTCAGGGAACTCTTCGGGCATTGACTGTTGGCGCTCTTAAGGACGGCAAACTGCAGTTCATTTCCGAGCACCGCCTCGAATGATTGGTCACATGAAGCAACGCGTCAACACACGCCGGCCGCTGGCATTGGCTTCGGCGGTCGCAATCGCAGGATGCGTACCGCTTCCATGAGTCACAGGTTCGTCTCAGACATCCTGAGCAATCCGAACAATGCGCAAATCCTGGAGCGGTGGGATGCGCTGTGCTTGCCCGATGGTTGGCTGGTGGCCGGGTGCCTGTTCCAGACAGTCTGGAACCGGGTATCAGACCAGGAACCGGCTGCTGGAATCAAGGATTACGACATCTTCTACTTCGATCCAGCCGACCTTTCAGAAGAAGCAGAGCGAGCCGTCCAGCAACGTGCAGAGAATCTGTTCAGTGATCTCAATATCACGGTGGAACTGTGCAATCAGGCCAGAGTCCATCAATGGTACGAAGCACACTTTGGGCACCCCTACCCCCAACTCCTTGGCTCCAAGGAAGGCATTGATCGCTTTTTGATTCCATGTTCATGCGTTGGTATCAATGCAAACGAGGTTTATGCGCCCAATGGCTTCGACTTGCTCTATGAGGGGGTGCTTTCAATGAATCCGCTCACGCCGCACCGCGCCCTTTACGAGCAGAAGGCGGCGTCGTACCAGCAGCGCTGGCCCTGGTTGCGTCGCCCTGAGCAAAGGTGTAATGTTGAGCGAATCACATGAAGCAGTAAGGCAGTCCAGGAAGGAGGTCAGCATTGCACGATGAATCACAAGGCAAAGCGGCTAGGGTCGCCGGATTCACGTTCCTCGCCGCGATTTCCATCGTGGTCTTTGCGAATTACGGCGTCAGTTTTCGCCTCATCGTTCCCGGCAACGCCGTGGATACCGCCCGGAACATCATGGCACACGAAACTTTGTTTCGTCTCAACATCGCCTGCAACCTGATCTACGTTGTGAATATCGTTGTGATGCTCTCAGCGCTCTATGTAGTGCTCAAGTCGGTTAGCCAGACGCTTGCTCTGGTTGCGGCATTCTTCAGGTCGATTGTTGCCTTGATGTGGGGTATTACCGCGCTCAACATGCTTGGCGCTCTGCGGCACCTGGGTGACGCGGCCTACTTGCCAGTCTTCAGCGCTGGTCAGTTGCAGACGCTGGCCAGGCTGCAACTCGCATCAGGCTATGACGCCTACTACGTGGGGCTGCCGTTCTGGGGCTCCGCCTCCCTCGTTTGCAGCTACCTGTGGTTCAAGTCAGGGTACATCCCGAAAGCACTGGCCGTCGCTGGCATGATAGCGTCTGCATGGTGCGTGTTCTGTGCTTTCGCTTTCATCGTATTCCCCCGCTTCAGCGAAACCGTTAGTGCGTCCTGGTTCGATGTGCCCTTGGTCCTCTTCGAAATTACCTTGGGCCTTTGGTTGTTGTTCAAAGGTTCAAGGCCATCCCCATCGGCCCGGCGAGGTACGGCACGAAGTTGAGCCAGGCCATTGGACCCCGACTCATCGCACTTCCAGTGCCAGTTGTTTAACCGCCCTTTTTGCAGCGCTTGCCCGGATTCTTCTTGTTGTTGGTGGCGGTACCGCGCTCCAGACTGCGCAGTTGTCCCTTTGGTGCGGTGAAGCAGACGCCTTTGGGCGGCACGGGACGGGGGGTTGCCTTGCGCTCGGCTTCGGTACGGAACTCTTTGGCCATGAAACTAACTCCGATTAATGGGTGGAAAAGGCGTGATTATCCTCGGTCTTGGCAAGCCGCTGTGGCAGACGACTAAACTCGACCCTGATGTCATTTTCTTCCCTCGGCCTGTCACCGGCTCTTTTGCTCGCTTTGAGTGACAAAGCCTGCCTGACCCCCACTCCAATCCAGCAAGCCGCCATTCCGGCCGCCTTAGAGGGGCGCGACGTGCTCGGCTCGGCGCAAACCGGCTCCGGCAAGACGCTGGCCTTTGCCCTGCCTTTGCTGCAGCGCCTCGAAAAAGCCGCGTCCGGCCAAGCCAGACGAGCGCGCGCGCTGGTTTTGGTGCCTACGCGCGAACTCAGCACCCAGGTTGGCGAGGAAATCCGCAGCCTGGGCGCGCATCTGTCGCCTGCGCTGAAAGTTTCTATCGTGTTTGGCGGCGTTTCGATCAATCCGCAACTGCTGCGTCTGCGTGGCGGCACCGACGTCGTGGTGGCCACGCCGGGTCGTCTGCTCGATCTGGTGGGGCACAACGCGTTGGACCTCTCCTTTGTCGAGATGCTGGTACTCGACGAGGCCGATCGTTTGCTGGACCTGGGTTTTGCCGAAGAACTCGCGCGCATCCTGGCCTTACTGCCAGCGCAGCGCCAGAACCTGTTCTTCTCAGCCACCTTCCCGCCAGCGCTGCAGGCATTGGCGCAAACGCTGCTGCGCGACCCGCATCGCATCATGCTGCGCTCCGAGCCACTGACCGAGCCCGATATTGCCCAGCGTGCCATTGCCGTCGACGCGCCAAACCGGACGCAGCTCTTGCGCCATCTGATTCAAGAAAACCATTGGAGTCGGGTGCTGGTTTTTGTCGCTACCAGCCACGGTGCCGAAATGATTGCCGACAAACTGCGCAAGGCGCGCATCAATGCCGAGCCCTTTCACGGCCAGCTGAGCCAGGGCAAGCGCAGCCAGGTGCTGACGGACTTCAAGGCTTCGCGCGTCAAGGTGGTGATTGCCACCGACGTGGCGGCGCGCGGCCTGGACATTGCACTGCTGCCGGTGGTGGTGAATTACGATCTGCCGCGCTCGGCGCTCGATTACACGCACCGCATCGGCCGCACCGGACGCGCCGGCGAGAGCGGTGTGGCCATCAGTTTTGTCAGTGCCGAGAGCCAGGCGCACTTCCATTTGATAGAAAAGCGCCAGCGTCTGAGCTTGTCTCTGGAACAGATTGCCGGCTTTGAGCCAACGCAAACCAGCAGCCCCGTGACAGCGGCAGGTGGCGGCGTCAAAGGCAAGCGCCCGAACAAGAAGGACAAGCTGCGAGCTGCATTGTCATTGCGCCCCCTCCTTGTCATTGCGGGCGACGACCCGCAATCCAGTCACGGCGTAGCACTGGATCCCGGATCAGGTCCGGGATGACATCTTCCGAGTCCGGGATGGCAATGGCCGAGTCCAGGATGACAACTGGCGCTGCCGATATACTTGGCGCCATCATTTACAGGAGTTTTCATGAGGTTTTTATCCATCGCGCTGGCCGCACTTATTGGCACTTTGGGCCTTGCTTCGTTCAACGCCATGGCTGCCGATTCGGCCGTCAAGACCGTTGCTGCCGCATACAAGGACAAAGCGGCGCTGGCAGGCAAGAAGATCACCGTGGAAGGCAAGGTGGTGAAGGTCAATAACGGCATCATGGGGCGCAATTTTGTCCACGTGCAAGACGGCACGGGCGATGCCAAGGCCAGCACCAACAACCTTGTTGTCACCAGCAAGCAAACGGCCGCTGTTGGCGACAAGGTCAGCATTTCAGGCACTGTGGTACTGGACCGGGACTTTGGCAGCGGCTACTCCTACACGCTG
>CAITQH010000370.1 GCA_903894475.1 uncultured beta proteobacterium | reverse complement strand
TTACTGGCTTTGGTCGTGCTGTTTCGTCAAGGTGCAGAAAACGCGGCGCTGGCAGCGCTGTGGCCCAGCATCCCGGCGCACGCCGACGGCGATCACAGGGTGACCGATGCGACGGTGGACGCTGCTGCATTGCTGCCCGCCGGGCGCGCCTATTACCGTTATGAAGGCTCCCTCACGGCATCACCCTGCACCGAGGGGGTGACCTGGCTTGTGATGAAGCAGGCCCAGACAGTGTCGGCCGATCAACTCGCCTTTTGGCGGACACGCTTCGCCGACAACATTCGCCCCCCTCAAAAGCTGCAGGGGCGGGTAGTGCAGGAAAGCTGGTAGACAGCGCAGCACATTTCAGAAGGAAGATTTCATGAACAGGAACACACAGCGAACTGCGTCGCGACAAGCCGCCTTGATCTCCATCTTGTGGGTGGTGGGCCTTGGCCTGGCACCGACTTTCGCTCAGGATACGGCAACGGCCAAAGCCAAAGCCAAGGCACCCGGGGTTGAGGTCACGGTCACCACTGAGATGACAGGAGCCGGCATTGTCTCTGCAGGCGTCGCGCTGCCAGCGATTCCGCCCGTCACCGGCAGCCGAAAGAATCCGGTGCCGTCCTGGGGCAAGCCGCTGCCTTACCCCATACTCATTGCGGATCGTCGCAACAACCGCCTGATTGAAATCGCTCCCGACAAGAGCATTGTCTGGGAGTTTGTGTCACCCAGCCTCAAGGTATACCGCGGTAACGAGGATGTAAATTTCTCACCGGACGGCAAGTTGCTTGCGGTGAGTGAGGAAGACAACTTCGACGTGCACATCGTCGACTATGAAAAGAAAATGTTGACCTGGACCTATGGCACCCCTGACTTTCGCGGCAAGGCGCCGGGTTTTCTGAATTATCCGGACGACGCCCATCTGCTGGCCGACGGCAAGTTCATCACCGCCGATATTCGCAATTGCCGGATTCTGATCATCGACCCCAAAGACAACAGCGTTGTCACGCAATGGGGCTCGCCCGGCAAATGCCGCCACAAGCCACCCCATCAGCTTGCACACCCGAATGGTGCGACACCTCTGGAGAACGGCGACATTCTGGTGACAGAGATTTCCGGCTCCTGGATATCACGCATCACGCGCGAGGGCAAGGTTTTGTGGAGTGTGCGGGCGCCCAATATTCGCTATCCATCCGATGCTTTCATGACGGTCGATGGCAAGCAGGTCATCGTGGCTGATTTCGCGAAACCGGGGCGCATCGTGATTTTTGATCCAGCTACGCGCAAGATCAGTTGGGAGTATTTTGTCAAGGAGGGGGACAAGATGCTGGACCACTGCAGCATTGCCCGCGAGTTGCCTGACACCGGTGACATTTTTGTGGTTGATGACCTGCGTGATCGCGTCATGGTGATCGACCGCAAGACCAAGGAGTTCATCTGGCAGTACGGTGTCACCGACACGAAAGGCCACAAGCCAGGTTATTTGTTTTACCCGGATGGATTCGATATTGACGTATTTCGGGACTGGAAAACGGCTCTTGGAAAGCGCTGATCTCAGTGTTTTCCGCAATACGAATTAACGAATTAGTCGTTATAGTGACGATCATGTGTCGATTTCTTAACCTATCGGGAGCAAGTTCATGAGTCAAAAAGTAGCCTACGTCACCGGCGGTATGGGTGGCATCGGAACCGCCATCTGTCAACGTTTGCACAAGGAAGGCTTCAAAGTTATCGCTGGCTGTGGTCCGACGCGCGACCACGCCAAATGGCTGGGCGAGCAAACGGCTCTGGGTTTCACGTTTTACGCCTCGGTCGGCAATGTGGGTGACTGGGATTCCACGGTTGAAGCTTTTACCAAGACAAAGGCGGAGCATGGAACGATTGACCTGCTGGTGAACAACGCCGGCATTACCCGGGACCGCATGTTCATCAAAATGTCGCGTGAAGACTGGGACGCAGTGATCGAGACCAACCTGAACTCCATGTTCAACGTCACCAAACAGGTGGTGGCTGACATGGTCGAAAAGGGGTGGGGCCGGATCATCAATATTTCATCGGTGAACGGTGCCAAAGGGCAGGCCGGGCAGACCAATTATTCGGCTGCCAAAGCCGGCATGCACGGCTTCACGATGGCGCTGGCGCAGGAGCTGGCCAACAAGGGCGTGACCGTCAACACCGTCAGTCCTGGCTATATTGGCACGGACATGGTGAAGGCGATCCGCCAGGATGTGCTTGACAAGATCGTTGCCACGGTGCCCGTCAAGCGACTCGGTGAACCCAGCGAAATTGCATCTATCATCGCCTGGCTTGCCTCGGATGATGGCAGCTACTCGACGGGTGCAGATTTCTCCGTCAACGGTGGTTTGCACATGGGTTGAGGCTGTGCAGCACGGCGGGCAGCGTTGTCAGGCCGTTGCAGTTTCGAGCTGATCGGACACTGTGAGCCACTGCTCTTCGAGCATCTGCAGTTCATCGTTGACCAGTTTGAGCCGCATGCCGAGCTCGGCGTAGTCGGCGGGTGGCGGTGCCGCAAACAGGCGTGCCTCCAGGGCTCCGCCTTCACCTTGCAGCGTCGTCATGCGCTCCTCAATGTCATGTAACAGGCGTTTCAGCGTGCCGCGCGCTGCAGGTTTGGCCTTGACTGGTGAGGCTGCACTTGCCTGGGCCTTGCGCTCGGCCTTGGCAGCGCTGCTGCTGGCTTCCTTGATTGCTTCGCGCTGGCGCTTGGCCTCGTCCAGCAGGTAACGCTGGTAGTCATCGAGGTCACCGTCAAACGGCGCGACGCCGCCGCGTGACACCATCCAGAATTCGTCGCAAACGGCGCGCAAGAGCGCCCGGTCATGGCTGACCAGCATGACAGTGCCTTCAAATTCGTTCAGGGCCATGGAGAGCGCCTCGCGCGTGGCCAGATCGAGATGGTTGGTCGGCTCATCGAGCAGCAGCAGGTTGGGGCGTTGCCAGACGATCATGCACAGCACCAGACGCGCTTTCTCACCGCCGCTCATGCTGCCCACAGGCTGCTTCACCATGTCGCCGCCGAAGTTGAAGGTTCCCAGGAAACTGCGCAGGTCCTGCTCCCGTGTCGCCTGCCCAAGCATTTTGCCGGCCGCGGTCATTTCCCTGACAAGCCGGATCATGTGCTCCAGCGGCGTGTCAAGCGGGCGCAGCACGTCGAGTTCCTGCTGCGCAAAGTAGCCCACGTTGAGGCCTTTGCCCTCGGTCAGTTCGCCGCCAATCGGTGCCAGGGCGCGCGCCACCGTTTTTACCAGAGTCGATTTGCCTTGTCCATTGGCTCCCAGGATGCCGATGCGCTGACCCGCCAGTACGGATCGGCTGACATGGTTGACGATGACCGTCGGTCCTGTGCCGGGCGGCGCATCCTCGGCAGCGGGGTAGCCAAAACTCACACCTTGCATGGCCAGCATCGGGTTGGGCAAGTTGGCGGGTTCCTTGAATTCAAAAGTGAAATCGGCCTCGGCCAATAGCGGCGCGATTTTCTCCATTCTGTCAAGTGCCTTGACACGACTCTGTGCCTGCTTGGCCTTGCTTGCCTTGGCCTTGAAGCGGGCAATGAACTTTTGCAGGTGGGCAATTTTGTCCTGCTGCTTGGCGTAGGCGTTTTGCTGCAGTTCCATCTGCTCGGCGCGCATGTCTTCAAACTTGCTGTAGTTGCCGCCATAGCGCATCAGCTTGGTGGCGTCAATGTGCAGCGTCACGTCGCTGACGGCATCGAGAAACTCACGGTCGTGACTGATCACGATGATGGTGCCCTCATAGCGCTTGAGCCAGGTCTCCAGCCAGACCAGGGCGTCCAGGTCCAGATGGTTGGTCGGCTCATCGAGCAGCAGCAGATCGGAGGGGCACATCAGTGCGCGCGCCAACTGCAGCCGCATGCGCCAGCCGCCGGAGAAACTGTTCACCGGATGGGTCAATTCCGTGGTCTTGAAGCCCAGCCCCAGGATCAGCGCCTGCGCGCGCGCCGGTGCGTCGTGCGCGCCAGCGTCCTGCAGTTCCATGTAGGCGTGCGCCATACGGTCGTAGTCATCGGTCGCCTCGGCGGCGCTCACTTCCAGTTGCGCGGCCAGCAAGGCCGTGTCACCCTCGACCACGAAGTCGGTGGCGCTTTGTTCGGTCTCAGGCATGTCCTGAGCGACCTGACCCAGGCGCCACTGCGGTGGCACGTAGTACTCGCCGCCATCTTCATGCAAGGTGCCATTGAGCAGTGCAAAGAGCGAAGACTTGCCGGCACCGTTGCGTCCGACCAAGCCGACTTTCTCGCCCGGATTGATGGTCACGCTGGCAGCGTCGAGAAGCACCTTGGCGCCACGGCGCAAGGTCACATTTTTAAGGCTTATCAAGGAAATCTTTCTGGGGCAGAGCGCAGTCGACGACGCAACTCAGTTGGGTGTCGAGTATTTTAATAGTGCGTCGCGCGTCAACAGCAAGACCTGATCTTCGCCGGCGCTGGTCTGGAGCCAGATCGCCTCCATGCTGGCGAATGCAGCTTCAAAGTTGTCACGTTCATTGCCAATTTCGAGGACCAGTATGGCGTGCTCGCTCATTTGTGCGGGCGCATGGATCAGCATTTGCCGGACAAAGTCCATGCCGTCGCTGGCGCCGCCCCGATTGCCGTCGAGTGCCAGGCTGGGCTCGGCGCGGTACTCGGGTGGCAGCGTCGCCATGCTCTGTGCATTGACGTAGGGCGGATTGCACAGAATCAGGTCGTAGGGACCACGAACGCTGGCCAGACCGTCAGATACCAGCAGGCTGATACGCTCGTTCAACTGGTAACGGTCAAGGTTGATGCGTGCCACTGCCAGGGCTTCAGTCGATATGTCAGATGCGTCCACTTTCACCGCCGGGTAGGCGAGCGCGGCAAACACCGCCAGACTCGCGCTGCCGGTGCACAGGTCGAGAACTTTGTGCGTGGCGTCGCTAAGCCATGGTTCTATGGCACCGCTGACCAGCAACTCTGCGATGAGTGAGCGCGGGACGATGACACGCTCATCGACGTAAAAAGCCAGACCCTGCAGCCAGGCTTCATGCGTCAGGTAAGCGGCAGGTTTGCGGCTTTCGATTCGTGCGCGCAGCAGGGTCGATACCTGTTCTTGTTGTTCCAGCGTTGGCACCTCGTCGCCTACTGAATCATCGCCCTGCAGGGCTGAGTCAAGCGGCAATCCCAATTGCCAGAGAACCAGCCAGGCGGCCTCGTCGAATGCGTTGCTTGTGCCGTGTCCAAAACTGACGCCGGCATCATCGAGCGCACCTGCACCCGCTGTGATCAGTTCGAAAACAGTCATCTCTGGGCCGCTGTGTGCAGTCAATGCTTGACGTCCAGCGTGATCTCGGTGAACGAAGGTTCGTCATCCGGGTCATCCTCGGGTTCCTCGACCTTGGTTCGGGCACTGAAGTCGTTTTGCAGTCGCCACATCAGGTTGGTCGGCGAATCAGAATTGGCCAGGCCTTCCTTGCGATCCACGGTACCGTCGGTGATGAGGCGGGCAATATCCTGCTCAAAAGTCTGACTGCCTTCGGTCATTGACTTTTCCATAGTCTCGCGCAGACCGGAAAAGTCACCCTTTTCGATCATTTCAGATACCAGCTTGGTGTTGAGCAGTATTTCGACGGCCGGGGTACGACCGCCCGTTGCTGTGCGCAGCAGGCGCTGCGATACGATGGCTCGCAAAGCGGCGGCCAGATCGCCCAACATGGTCGGGCGGACTTCCACCGGGTAGAAACTCAGAACACGGTTGAGTGCCTGGTAACTGTTGTTGGCGTGCATGGTGGCAAGGCATAAATGCCCCGACTGCGCATAGGCCAAGGCCGCCGACATGGTTTCGCGGTCGCGAATTTCACCAATCTGAATCACGTCCGGGGCCTGCCGCAAGGCGTTCTTTAGCGCGACCGCACCCGAGGCCGTATCGGTTCCGATCTCACGTTGATTGACCACTGAGCGCTTGTTCTTGAACAAAAATTCGACCGGATCCTCAATCGTCAAAATATGGCCGGCTGAGTTCTCATTGCGGTGGTCCAGCATGGAAGCCAGGGTGGTGCTCTTGCCGGTGCCTGTGGCACCTACCATCAGTAGCAAGCCTCTTTTTTCCATCACCAGGTCGCTCAGGATAGGTGGCACCGCCAGCGCAGCCAGCGGCGGGATGTCAATCAAGATATATCGGATGACCGCTGCTATCGAACCGCGCTGGCGCATCGCACTGATGCGAAACCGGCCCACGCCGGCCAGACCCCAGGCCATGTTCAACTCGTTGGTTTGGTCCAGTTCCTTCAAGTGCTGTTCCGACAGAATTTCCGCCAGCAAATTGCGTGGCCCCTCGGGTGGCAGGGTCTGGCTGTTGATCGGTACGCACTGCCCGTTGATCCGGATCAGTACCGGGGCATGTGCCGACAAATAGAGATCAGAAGCACGTTTTTCGCCCATCAGGCGCAGTATCCGCTCCATTGTGCCTGTGTTGCCCTCGCTTGCCATGCTGGTGTCCCTCCGTCCTGGTGTCGCTGCTGAAAAATCAATCGCGTAACAAGTCGTTCAAACTGGTTTTGGCGCGCGTTTGGGCGTCAACTCGCTTGACGATGATGGCTGCGTAGAGGCTGTATTGGCCGCCATTCTTTGGCAAAGTGCCGCTGATGACAACCGAACCACTTGGGATGCGCCCGTAGCTGACGGTGTCGGTCGCGCGCTCGTAAATGGGGGTGCTCTGGCCCAAATAAACACCCATCGAGAGGACCGAATTTTCTTCCACGATCACACCCTCGACCACTTCCGAGCGGGCGCCGATAAAGCAGTTGTCCTCAATGATGGTCGGGCCGGCCTGCATGGGCTCAAGCACGCCGCCAATGCCGACGCCACCGCTTAAATGCACATTTTTTCCGATCTGCGCGCAGGACCCGACGGTGGCCCAGGTGTCAACCATCGTACCTTCATCAACGTAGGCGCCGATGTTGACGTAAGAGGGCATCAGAATCACTCCCTTGCCGATGAAACTGCCGCGTCTGGCCACTGCCGGTGGCACGACCCGCACACCGGTCGCGCGCATACCGGCGTCGTCCATATGCGAAAACTTGGTCGCTACCTTGTCATAAAAACAAAGTTCACCAGCCTTCATGATTTCGTTGTCCTTAAGGCGAAAGCTCAGCAGCACGGCTTTCTTGATCCATTGGTGCGTCAGCCATTGACCGACAGCGATGCGTGTGGCCACACGCAACTGCCCTGAGTTGAGCTGGGAAATGACCTGCTCAACGGCTTCCTTGACATCAGCGGAAGCGGTCTTGACAGAAATATTGGCGCGATCTTCCCACGCGGTATCGATGATTTGCTGGAGTTGGTGGGTCATACAGTGGCGACTTTCCGATCAATATAAGGGTGCGGGTTCAGGGTCCGGATTTGACAAACTCGACGATGCGTTGTGCCGCTTGCACGCACTCCGCTGTTTCGGCCACCAGGGCCATGCGAATCCGTTGCTCGCCTGGATTCACGCCCTCGCGGGTGCGCGACAGGTAGGAACCGGGCAAGACGGTGACATTGTAGAGAGCGAACAAGCGACGGGCAAAATCGACATCGCTGCCCTGGACTTTGGCCCACAGGTAGAAACCTGCATCGGGTAGGGCGACCTCCAGCACTTCAGCCAACATCGGTGTGACCTGGGCAAACTTGCTGCGGTACTTGGCCCGGTTTTCGATGACGTGCTGCTCATCACGCCATGCCGCAATGCTGGCAGCCTGCACGACCGGACTCATGGCGCAACCGTGGTAGGTTCGATACAGCAGGAATTGTTTGATGATGCTGGCGTCGCCAGCACAGAAGCCGCTGCGCATGCCTGGCACGTTGCTGCGCTTGGACAGGCTGGTCATCGAAATCAGGTTCCTGAAATCAAGCCGACCGAGTTGGGCTGCGGCCTCCATGCCGCCCAGCGGTGGCTCGTCACGGAAATAGATTTCGCTGTAGCACTCGTCGGAGGCGATGACAAAGCCATAGCGATCGCTCAGATCAAACAGCTTCTTCCATTCCGACAGTGGCATTACCGCGCCGGTCGGATTGCCTGGCGAACAGACGATCAACATCTGGGTGCGCTGCCACACCTCGTCAGGAACGCAGTCCCAGTCCTGTGCAAAATTGCGCGCAGCGTCGGTCGGTACAAAGTAGGGCTGTGCGCCGGCCAGCAGCGCTGCACCCTCGTAGATCTGGTAGAACGGATTCGGGCACACGACGACCGGCTTGGCGTCGGTTTCCTTGCGATTGGGGGCCTGGTTAACGACGGTCTGTGCCAGCGCAAAGAGGGCCTCGCGCGAACCGTTGATTGGCAGCATCTGGGTCGCCGGGTCAACCGTAAGGTGGTAGCGCAATTGCAACCAGTGGGCGAAGGCCTCGCGCAGGCCGGATTCACCTGCGGTGGCGGGGTAACTCGCGAGACCGCTGGGGGTGCTCGCAATGGCGTCAATCATTGCCTGTCGGATGAAGGCTGGTGTCGGGTGCTTGGGCTCGCCCATACCCAGACTGATATGCGCCAAGATCGGGTTCGGTGTGACGTCGGCAAAAAGCTGGCGCAAGCGTTCAAATGGGTAGGGCTGCAGCAGGGAAAGGAGGGAATTCATGGGCACCGATTATCCAGCCTGCCTACTTCTTCTTTCGACTGGACGCAGGCTTGGTTGCTGGTGGCTTCACGGCGTCGCCAAGCAAGGTCTTCAACGGGCAAACTTTGACAACCGGGCACTTGCTGCAACTTGCAACGATTGCGATTGGACAAATAGTCATGCTGGATTCCTGTTTCTATAGGTGTTCGGTGGACCGCAGTATGCGCCAGGTGCCAGACGTACCTTGAATTGCGGGGACCTGCCATTTTGCCAGTCTCCAGCGAACTTCGACGGCCGCCTAAATCGCGGTAACATACCCCCGTTGCGGGAGCATTGCCTCACAACGTTCACTCTATCCGGATAACAGGCCTAATCGACAATGTCCAATGTGACCAAGGATCCAATCAAAGTGCAGCTCATAGACTGTCAGCGAATAGCGCTGGCGGGTCTCAAATTGCTGATAGAGAGTGACTCGCGCTTCAAGGTAAGTGGCTTCGCCATCGACAGGGATGAAGCGCTGCAGCAGATCACACGGCAGGCACCCGATGTGATTGTCATGGAACTGGACATGGGGCAGGACAATGGCTTGTATTTGATTCCTCTGTTGCACTCAGAATGCAAAGCCAAGATCGTTGTTCTGACTGGCAACAAGGATCTTGTCTTGCATGACCAGGCTGTCATTACGGGGGCTCGCGGCGTGGTCTTGAAAGACGAGATGCCCAAGACGCTGTTTAACGCGATTGAAAAGATTCATGAAGGGGAACTCTGGTTGAACCGCAGTGCGACCGCGCGCATTTTGCTGGAAGTCGCTCGGGCGCACGCGCCCAAGGAAAGCGGGCCCGAAGAAAAGAAACTGGCCAGCCTGACGAAGAAGGAAGAAAAGGTATTGCAGGCTGTGGTCGCGTCGTCCGGCAAGCAACTCAAGGTGGTTGCCGACGATTTGTGTATCAGTCAGCACACGCTGCGCAATCACTTGGCAGCAATTTACGAAAAATTGGGTGTGACGAGTCGACTGGAACTTTATGTGTTTTGCAACAAGCACTGGACCGCTGAAGCGGCCTAGTTCACACTCTTGATTACTTGATCAAGTATCTTGACTCCGATGCCAAAACGGTGATCGACTTTCTCGACTCTTACGACTTCGCCCTGGCAGCAGAGCTTGAGTTTCCCGCCCGGGGTCTCCAAATCTACCCAAAAGTCGATGCGTGAGCCAGTCTGACACGCACTGTCCTGCAGAATAAAAAGCCCACTGGCGCTGATGTCGCGAGTCGTGCCGCTCACGCCATTGAGGCAGGTCGGCATGCTGGCACCGATGCGCTTGCTACGGCTATGTTTGGCAGGGCCTGTATCAGCTAACTTCTTCATGGTGCTTCATCCCTTCAAGGTAGCTTGCCTGTTGATCTGTAAAACTGGACAAAATTCGGTTCAATAATTCTAGCCGGTCGATGCTATTCAGGACGAATCGGCAAATAACAGGCCTATTTGGAAACGCGGCGCCTGCTTGCAGTGAACCCGATCAGACCCAGTCCGGCGAGCAGCATGGCGTAAGTTTCAGGTTCCGGGACCGGGGTAACGGAAGACATGGTGGCGACCAGATAGTCTTGTTTGTTGCCGTTGGTGTAAAGATTGAAGGCGTACTGCGTTGCGCCGGAACTCGCATGCTGTGCGTTGTAGATCATGCTATTCGCGTCGGCTACGACGGACGAATTTGTCGAACTGGTTGTGTGGACACCACCGCTGGTCAAGACGCCATCATCTTTTGCCAGTTCCCAAAGGGCCAGTTGGAAGGCTGCGCTTTTGCCGCCATCGCCGCTGGTAGTGGCATAGGACTGCGAATATAAATTGGACACATCATTTGCCCGTGCAGCACCCAATGTGCTCAGGGTCGACGTGCTGTAGGCCAGAGGTGACGATGAACTCCACTGAAACGGATCAATGCAGTAGGCCAGAAAGGAAGTGCCATTGCTTATCGACCCCCCGGAAACGCTGGTGCCCGTTGTGATGTTCAGTGAGCCGCTGAAGTAGTCGTTGGCACCACTCTGGACCGGCAGCACCAGATTGAGCGTTTGACCCGCACCGTTGCCTGTCTCGCTGATGTACAGAGTACTGCCTGAACTTGAACTTTGACCATCTGCCATCGACTCGGTGCTAAGCACTGCGAGCGAGACCATCAGGGACAGAGCAAAAAGCCGATTCAGCTTGCGTTTCATGGGAACTCTCCGAAATGTGTTGTCGCTGATTGACTCCAGCGATGAGACAATTTTCGGAGCACTACCCCGCAATGTGAATGGTTGCGGGGCACCCTTTAACTAGTAGCTTTGTGTCAGGGTATATTTACTTTCAGGTGGTATTCATCTACCAGTCGATTGGGTAGCAACAGGCGAAACACAGGCTGATCCTCAAGCACCTTTGACTGCAATGCCTTTGAATTCGCCGCTGGCGATGCGTTTCTCCCATTCGGCTGGGCCCGTAATGTGGGCACTGGTGCCGCCGGCATCGACTGCTACCGTTACCGGCATGTCGACCACGTCAAACTCGTAGATGGCTTCCATGCCGAGATCGGCAAAGCCCAGCACTTTAGCTGTCTTGATCGCCTTGCTGACGAGGTAAGCGGCGCCGCCAACGGCCATCAGGTAAGCGCTCTTGTGCTTCTTGATCGCTTCGATGGCGACGGGTCCGCGCTCTGCCTTGCCAATCATGGAGATCAGGCCGGTCCTGCTCAGCATCATCTCGGTGAATCCGTCCATTCGGGTGGCTGTCGTGGGCCCCGCCGGGCCGACTGCCTCATCTTTGACAGGATCAACGGGACCAACGTAATAAATCACCCGGTTGGTAAAGTCCACCGGCAAGGTCTCGCCTTTGGCCAGCATGTCCTGGATGCGCTTGTGGGCGGCGTCGCGGCCCGTCAGCATCTTGCCGTTGAGCAGCAGGGTGTCACCCGGTTTCCAACTTGCCACCTCTTCCTTTGTAAGCGTATTGAGGTCTACCTTCTTGCTCTTGACGTAGTCGGGCGTCCACTGAACGTCTGGCCACAAATCGAGTGAGGGTGGCGACAGATAGACCGGGCCGCTGCCGTCCATAACGAAATGGGCGTGACGTGTTGCAGCGCAGTTGGGAATCATGGCCACCGGCTTGCCGGCAGCGTGGGTCGGGTACATCTTGATTTTGATGTCAAGCACCGTCGTGAGACCACCAAGACCCTGCGCGCCAATGCCAAGTGCGTTCACTTTCTCGAACAATTCAAGACGCAGCGCTTCGGCTTTCGTGAGTGCCAGGCCGGCCGATGATTTGGCCTGCAACTCGTACATATCGAGATCTTCCATCAGACTCTGCTTGGCCATGAGCACGGCTTTCTCGGCGGTGCCACCAATGCCAATGCCGAGCATGCCGGGCGGACACCAACCCGCGCCCATGGTTGGAACGGTCTTGAGGACCCAGTCGACCACCGAGTCGCCCGGGTTCAGCATGACCATCTTGCTCTTGTTTTCGCTACCGCCGCCCTTGGCTGCGACGGTTACTTCGAGCGCATTGCCGGGCACAATCTCGGTGAAAATGACCGCCGGCGTGTTGTCTTTGGTGTTCTTGCGCTCGAACTGTGGATCAGCAACAACGCTGGCGCGCAGCGTGTTCTCAGGGTGGTTATAGGCGCGGCGGACGCCTTCGTTCACGGCGTCGTCCAGACTGCCGGTGAATTCACCCCAGCGTACGTCCATGCCGACCTTCAGAAAAACGTTGACGATGCCGGTATCCTGGCAGATCGGGCGGTGCCCGATGGCACTCATCTTGCTGTTGGTCAGGATTTGCGCGATGGCGTCTTTCGCCGCAGGGCTCTGCTCGCGTTCGTAGGCTCGGGCCAGATGCGCGATGTAATCGGCGGGGTGGTAATAGCTGATGTACTGCAGGGCTGCGGCGACTGATTCGATCAGGTCAGATTGGCGGATGGTGCTCATGGTGAAGTAAACCTCGGGTTGTGCAATGTCGGCGAATTGTAGGCGGGTGCATGCACTGCAGCCGGGTCGGGCGAGCCCAAAGTTTGACCTTAGTCAGTGGCATGTAAGTGCAAACCGCGACAGTCGCGGGCAGCTTAAAACTACTAGAGGAGTCCTAGCCATGAGTGAACCATCAACCGCCATCGAATCCGTATTGGTCGAAAACCGTGTTTTCCCGCCGAGCCAGGCCGTCATCAACGCCGCGCGAATATCTGGCATGGACGGCTACAACGCCCTGTGCGCCGAAGCTGCAGCGGATTTTGAGGGCTTCTGGGCCCGGCTGGCACGCGAAAACGTGGTCTGGAACAAGCCGTTCAGCAAGACCCTGAATGAGTCCAACGCGCCTTTTTACAGGTGGTTTGAGGACGGCGAGCTCAATGCCTCTGCCAACTGTCTGGACAAGCACATGGGCACGCCGGTCGAGAACAAGACCGCTGTTATTTTTGAGGCCGACGATGGTACGGTAACCAAAACCAGCTACAAGGAATTGCTGGTTCGGGTCAGCCAGTTCGCCAATGCGCTCAAGGCCAGCGGCATCAAGCAGGGTGACCGGGTTCTGGTGTACATGCCAATGACGCTGGAAGGCGTGATTGCGATGCAGGCCTGCGCCCGCATCGGTGCAACCCACAGCGTCGTGTTTGGCGGCTTTTCCGCCAAGGCCCTGCAGGAGCGAATTATTGATGCTGGCGCCGTGGCCGTGATTACCGCCAACTTCCAGATGCGTGGCGGCAAGGAATTGCCCCTGAAGGCGATCGTCGATGAGGGTTTGGCGCTGGGCGGCTGTGAGTCAATCAAGAACGTGTTCGTCTACCAGCGCACGGCCAGTGCCTGCAACATGGTGGCCGGTCGTGATGTCACTTTTGCCGAGGCGGTGGCGGCGCAGGCCAGCGTATGCGCGCCGGCCTTTGTGGGTGCCGAGCATCCGCTTTTCATTCTTTACACGTCGGGCTCGACTGGCAAACCCAAGGGTGTGCAGCATGCCACAGGTGGCTTCCTGCTGTGGGCCAAGCTGACCATGGACTGGACTTTTGACTTGCAGCCTTCGGACGTGTTTTGGTGCACGGCCGACATCGGCTGGATTACGGGTCACTCCTATGTGGCGTACGGGCCACTGGCTGCGGGCGCGACCCAGGTCATCTTTGAGGGCGTTCCGACCTACCCGGATGCCGGTCGCTTCTGGCAGATGATTGAGCGGCATAAGGTCAGTATTTTTTACACTGCCCCGACTGCCATTCGTTCACTCATCAAGGCAGCCGAGAGCAATGAAAAAGTTCATCCGGCCCGCTCTGATCTGAGCAGTTTGCGAATTCTGGGGTCGGTGGGTGAACCCATCAATCCGGAGGCCTGGATGTGGTACTACAAGCATGTGGGCGGCGAACGCTGTCCTATTGTGGACACCTTCTGGCAGACGGAGACCGGCGGCCACATGATCACGCCACTGCCGGGCGCCACACCGCTGGTTCCGGGTAGTTGCACCTTGCCGCTGCCGGGCATCATGGCAGCGATCGTCGATGAAGCAGGCCACGACGTGCCCAATGGCTCAGGCGGTATGTTGGTGGTCAAGCGGCCCTGGCCGTCCATGATCCGCACCATCTGGAACGACCCGGATCGCTTCAAGAAGAGCTATTTCCCTGAGGAGATGGGCGGCACCTACTACCTGGCGGGCGATGGTGCTGTGCGCAGTATTGACCGTGGCTATTTCCGCATCACGGGGCGCATCGATGATGTGCTCAATGTTTCCGGGCATCGCATGGGCACCATGGAAATTGAATCGGCGCTGGTCTCAAAAACCGATCTGGTGGCGGAAGCGGCTGTGGTGGGCCGACCGGACGCCATGACGGGTGAGGCGATCTGCGCCTTTGTGGTTCTGAAACGCCCCTGTCCAACTGGCGACGAGGCGCGCGCCATTGCCAAGGAACTGCGCGACTGGGTGGCCAAAGAGATTGGTCCGATTGCGAAGCCGAAAGACATTCGGTTCGGCGAAAACCTGCCCAAGACACGCTCGGGCAAGATCATGCGGCGCTTGTTGCGCTCTCTGGCCAAGGGAGAGACCATTACCCAAGACACGTCGACGCTGGAGAATCCGGCGATTTTGAGTCAACTCGGCCAAACTTATTGATCCAGAGTCATGGCAAGAAAAAAGCCCGCGGACGCGGGCTTTTTTCTTGTTTGATACCTGAGTCTTCCTATTTCAGGGAAAGAACCCAATTGGCCAGTTTCTTGGCTTCTGCCTCACTGACTTGGCTGTTGACAGGCATCGGTATGACACCCCAAACACCGGCTCCGCCCTTCATGATCTTGCTGGCCAGTTTGTCCGGTGCATCCTTTTGGCCGGCATATTTCCGGGCGACATCCTGGTAGGCTGGGCCAACGATTTTCTTGTCGATGGCATGGCAGGACAGGCAGTTCTTCGACTTGGCCAAAGCCTGGTCGGCCAGGGCGTGAGCACAGATCAAGGAACCGGCAAGCAAAATCAACAGCGCAGCTTTCATGGGCTATTTCCTCATGGGTTAGGGTACAGTCGCCAAGCGCAATTGTAGTGACTGGGCTTGCCAATCACGGCAGAACCAGAAGCCTGATCAACTTGGGAGAACAGCGGTGTATTTGCTCGGACTTGGATTGATTTTTTTGGTGATGAAGTACTTTGGCCTGGGTCCGGTGGCGGCTTGGGAGTGGTGGTGGGTGCTCTCACCTTTTGGTTTGGCGGCACTTTGGTGGTCCTGGGCCGACTGGTCAGGCCATACCAAGAAGACAGCCATGGCAAAAGAGGACAAGCGCCGGCAGGCGCGAATCGAGCGCAACCACGAGGCCCTCGGGACCTCGGGCAAGAAGAAAAAGCGCTGACCGTGAATCAGTAATTGTCCAGCACCGCGCCTTTGCTGGCGGTCGAGGCGTTGAAGGCAAATTTGGCCTGCACACCACGGGTGTATCGTGGCTTCGGAGCCGTCCATGCAGCGCGGCGTCGGGCGATTTCTTCGTCACTGACATTGAGTTGCAGCAGCAATTGACGGGCATCGATCGTGATCGAGTCGCCCTCCTGTATGAAGGCGATCGTGCCACCCACGGCGGCTTCAGGCGCAACGTGTCCTACCACCATACCCCAGGTGCCGCCGGAAAACCGGCCATCGGTAATCAGACCGACCGATTCACCCAGGCCCTGCCCGACCAGAGCCCCCGTGGGCGCCAGCATCTCGGGCATGCCGGGCCCGCCTTTCGGGCCAAGGTAACGCAGCACCATGACGTCCCCCGGAACAATCTTTCCGGCAAGAATGGCAGCCAAGCCCGACTGTTCGTCATCAAAGACACGGGCGGGTCCGGTGATGACAGGGTTCTTAAGACCTGTGATCTTGGCAACACATCCTTCAGGAGCCAGATTACCCTTCAATATTGCCAGATGGCCCTGCTTGTACATGGGATTGGATAGCGGGCGGATCACATCCTGGTTGGTGCGTGGCGCTGTTGGAACGTCCTGCAATACTTCGGCGATGGTCTTTCCGGTGATCGTGATGCAGTCGCCATGCAGCAGACCCGCCGTCAGCAGGATCTTCATGACCTGGGGAATGCCGCCGGCGCGGTGCAGGTCAACGGCCAGGTACTGGCCGCTGGGCTTGAGATCGCACAAGACGGGCGTCTTTTGGCGCACTCGCTCGAAGTCATCAATCGACCAGTCCACACCTGCTGCGTGGGCAATTGCCAGGAAGTGCAATACTGCATTGGTCGAACCGCCTATGGCCATGATCACGGCCACAGCATTTTCAATCGATTTTCGGGTCACGATATCGCGCGGCTTGAGGTCTTTCTTGATGGCCTCGATCAACACGGTGGCTGACTCACTGGCCGAATTGACCTTCTCGTCGTGCGGATTGGCCATGGTGCTGGAGTAGGGCAGCGAGATGCCCAATGCCTCAAAGGCCGAGGACATGGTGTTGGCTGTGTACATGCCGCCGCAGGAACCAGGTCCAGGAACCGCGCGTCGCTCAATCTCCAGCAGGTCTTCATCGCTCATGCGGCCCGCGGCGTTTTCGCCGACAGCTTCGAAGACACTGACGATGTTGAGGTCCTTTCCCTGATAGTGCCCCGGCAGTATGGTTCCGCCGTAGACAAAAATGGCAGGTACATTGGCTCGCAGCATGCCCATCAGGCCGCCTGGCATGTTCTTGTCGCAACCGCCAATCACGATCACGCCGTCCATCCACTGGCCCTGCACGCAGGTCTCGATACAGTCCGAAATCACCTCGCGGCTGACCAGCGAGTACTTCATGCCCTCGGTGCCCATGGACATGCCGTCAGAGACGGTGGGTGTACCAAATACCTGGGCATTACCGCCTGCCTCTTCAATCGCCTCAATGGCCGCATCGGCGAGCTTTTGCAAGCCACTGTTGCAAGGCGTGATCGTGCTGTGGCCATTGGCCACGCCCACCATCGGTTTCTTGAAGTCTGCGGCCTCGTAACCCATGGCGTAGTACATGGACCGATTCGGTGCGCGTGACTTGCCCTCGGTGATGTTTTTGCTTCTGGGGTTGAGTACAACGGGTTGGTTGGCCATGGGATGCTTCTCGCTAAAGGGTTCGGTCGTTAAGGCCAGGGTGACGCCCCGGCGCGGATTTGTGTATTCAGTGCATTTTATAGATCACTCAGGAGTCTGAGCTTGCGTGCACAATCCGTTCATGCTGATTCATCCTCAAATCAATCCTGTTGCCTTGCAACTTGGCCCTCTGGCCATCCACTGGTATGGACTGAC
This sequence comes from uncultured beta proteobacterium, assembly GCA_903894475.1. Classification (GTDB taxonomy): domain Bacteria; phylum Pseudomonadota; class Gammaproteobacteria; order Burkholderiales; family Burkholderiaceae_C; genus Rhodoferax. The sequence continues at coordinate 157 of CAITQH010000370.1, read as the reverse complement.
TTATCTGGCGGCCTTCGGGCTCTTCATGTTGCTGGGCCGGCGCCGCCTGCTGCATGAGCCCTTTGCTTCCATCAGGGCAAACGGCGCCTGGAGCAGCAAAGATGTGGAGGACATCCTTTTCATGGGCGTGATGGGCGTGGTACTTGGCGGGCGACTG
>CAITQH010000369.1 GCA_903894475.1 uncultured beta proteobacterium | reverse complement strand
GTTCGCCTCTACCGCCCATGCTGCAAATTCAGGCAAATGAACAGTCGAACGGGCCTTTAGTTTGGCCTCCCAAAAGCTAGGCAAATGTTCAATATGGCTCAATGCAATTGATAGGCGCTCCTGAAACTCTGGTGGGCAAAAGTCGAACGGCTCAAACACTGGACCCTTGTGGACTGGTAGTGCCTCCGGCTCAATGTTCAAGCTGAGACAGACAGCTTTCCATAACTCAATTTCAAATACAAATTTCCATGTACTCCAATTTGGGGGCGGAAATTCGGGCGATGTTGGCTTCTTATCTTTCACTGTCGCACCCTTTCAAAGTGCCTTTCATAGGGAGCCCCTGCCTGTCGGTGAAAGTGTCCGACTTTTCGCCAGCGGTAATTAGTCGCAGGCTAGGCAGGGGCAAAAACAACAATCAACGGGGCCAAAATTTGCCAAAATTCCTACGTGGTAGCTGTGTATGGATTCCAATTCAATCTAGTTGCTCCAATGAAAAATGCTGTGCGACATCGCGAAACGCTCGATTTGTACCCCCGTCTGTACCCCCTGTTTGCCTTGGATACCCCTTTTTTTCATGTCACCACGCGCAATTTACCCGGCTCTGCTTTGGCATCAAATTTAATCCCGGCCTGCTCCAAAATCCACGCCTCGATTTTTTCGTGATGCACACGCAGCAGGTCAAGCGGTCGCACGGTGTAATGCTTTTCAGCGGTCGCGCTTGGCTTGTGTCCCATGAGTTGCGCCACCACGCCAGCCGGTATCTCTAGCCACTCGGTCAAGCTCTTGAATGACCGGCGCAGGCCATGCAGGGTCAGTCCCTCGATACCCGCTACGGTGCAGGCGCAATTTAGGTGACTGCGCGGCATGGTGATGTGTCCTGAGGCGCTGGCCTGCACAATGTCGCCCACAGGAATTTCGACGCCTTTCTTTTCTGCTCTGAGCTCACGGCGAAAAACATTCTTATCCTCCATACTCACTGTTCGAGTACTAGAGAAAACCCACTCATTACGCTTTGGCAGGGTCGCTATCAGGTGCCAGACATACGGCGTCAGCGGGATGATGCGCTCGCCTTCTACCTTGTCGTGAATCGTGACGCCCCTCCATTTGGTGTTCAGGTCATCCCATCTCAGCGTCAGCACTTCGCCGGGTCTGGCACCGGTCAGCAGCATGATTTGCAGGTAGGCGGCAATCACCGGGTTTTGAATCTGTTGCACTGCCTCAAACCATACGGGCAGTTGCTCGCGTAGCAGGGCATCTTGCTTAACTGAGGCTTTGCCCAATGCTTCGCGGCTCTTTTTTGTCTTGGCCGGGTTGCCCGATAGCAGGCCAGCATAGGCAGGCTGTTCATTGCACCAGCCTAGAAAGCCTTTCAGCAGTCGCCACGCAAGGCGGGCGCTTGTCGGGCGGGTCTTTGCTTCTTTGGCGGCCCATTCCTCAATCACCGGCGCGGTCAGGTCGCGCAATGGCAGACCCATCAGCGCAAAAAGCGGCATATCAATAGTCACCCCCCGGCCATCAGTGCCACGCTTTGCCTTCACGCCACCAGCGCGGGCTAGCTTCACATGGTCTTTGTAGTGAAGTTCACCCCAGTGCGGCTTGCGCTCGATTAGGTAGTTAGCCCACGCTTCGCCCACAGTCATAGCAGCTACCTTATCGGCTTCCACTTTGGCAGCGGCGGCGGCTTGCTTTTCAGCTTTGGCGGCCAGTTTGTCGCGCTCTAGCTCTCGCGGGTCATCGCCAGCGTCAAGAGTAACCCGCAGGCGGTTTGCCTCAGTACGGGCGGCCTCAATAGTCCAGGCTCTCACGTCCCCAATGGTTCGGCGTATGGTCTGGCGGTTTAGCTTCGCCTCAAATACAAATGATTTCGCGCCAGTGTTGGTCACTCTCACCCGCAAGCCCGGAGCTTTGGTGTCACGCAAGAAAGCCTGTTGCTTTCCAGTTGGGCAGGTCAATCGCTCGATTAACCCATCGGTCAGGTCTTGCGCTTCGGTCAGGTCTGGCGCATCGGTCTTTTTAGCTCTTGCCATGATTCACCCTTTCCATGTAGCCACCATGTAGCCACTTTTGCCCCATTATGGGGAATATGAATCAACGGGTAGACTGCTTATTCGTCCAGTGGTTCGCTTGTAACCTGTTGATTTGTATAGAGTCTACCTATGATAATCTACAGTGTCAAATACATATTTGAGGGGAATCATAATCCACAGGTCAGCGGTTCGAATCCGTGAAGAGCCACCAGTACAACCCGCATGGGTACTAGAAAGCCCGCTACTTAATTGCTAGCGGGCTTTTTTTATTTTGGCTAAAAAATCAATCTGTAGGCAATCTGTAGGCAGTTTGCCCAAATCGGAACTTCAACGTAGGTCTTAAGTGGGCTGAGCCGAGACCCCACCCCCGCGATGAATGCTGACTTTCCGGGCCGCCGACAAAAGATCTACTTGGTGTTGAACCGTTCCAGAGCGGGCAGCAGTTCAAGCATCAATTTCTGCACGCTCGGACGAGCCATCAGGCGCCCAAAATATGCGACGATGTTTGGGTAATCCTGAAACGGGTGCAGCCTTTGGGCATAGAACAGGGGCGCAAATGCCGCACAGTCAGACATATTGAAGTCAGCCCCTCCGGCATCAGTATTCGTGGCCAGTGTTTCCTCCATGTAGGCATACGTCAGTCCAATGGTTTCCCGCGCCTTGGCCACGGCTTCAGGGTTGCGTGCCTCGGGCGGCTTGAGACCATCAAAGAAAATACTGGCCACAGGGTCATTCAGGTAAAGGTCTGTCACGCGGTCCTTGAAACGCACTCGCCGTGCCGCTGTTTTGTCGTCCGGAATAAGCTTTGTGCCCGAGTCGGGAAACTCATTCTCCAGGAACTCGATGATGATGCTCGATTCCGGAATGAAGATGGCCTCGCCGGTCAGCAGTGGAATCTTTCCTATTGGGTAAAGTTTTTTGTATTCTGCACGGGCGGCCGGGTCCTGCAGGTTCACTACGGCCGGGGTAAAGGGAACGCCCTTCTCAAAAAGAGCCAGCAAGACTTTTTGAGAATAGGTAGAAGCAATGTTGTAGTGGAGTTTCAGATTCATGGCGCGGCTCCTTTGAAGGCATTGGACGGCTGAATCACTGTGCGTTGAGCTTGACGGCAGCAAACACAGGAATTCCTGCTTGAGTCGTCATTTGGCTCCATTGGTGTGAAATTGGCGTTGCATGCGATGAATAACCCTACTGCCATTAGCAAGTTTGCGCTGACCATTGTCGAGCAGACAACAGCGCATGACGGGGTAACCCCCGTCGACCCTGCTATGCCGCTTATCCCCCCAGATAGGCGGCCTTGACGGCCGGATCATCTTTCAGCTGATTCGCAGGTCCGTGCACGGAGATGCGGCCATTTTCAAGCACGTACCCGTAGTCCGCCACCTTCAGTGCGGCAGCGGCAAACTGCTCAACCAGTAGCATCGTCACACCCTGGCTCTTGAGTCGGGAGATGGTGTGAAAGACCTCCTCCACAAGAATCGGCGCCAGACCCATGGACGGCTCATCCAGCAGGAATACCTCGGGGTTGAGCATGACGGCGCGCGCCATCGCCAGCATTTGCTGCTCGCCGCCCGACAAGGTGCCGGCCAATTGGTGCGTGCGCTCCTTGAGACGCGGAAACATGTCAAAGGCCTTCTGCAGGTCGGACTCGACGTCACCCTTCGGCCGCGCGTTGGTGTAGCGCACAAACGCTCCCATCCTGATGTTGTCGAGCACACTTAAAGTGGGAAAGACCCGCCGGCCTTCCGGGGAGTGGGCCAGGCCACGCTTGGCGATCTGATGTGATGCCAGACCGGTAATATCCTGCCCGGACAGCGTGACACGCCCGGCTTCGGGCTTGATCATGCCCGATATGGCACGCATGGTGGTGGTCTTGCCGGCCCCGTTGGAGCCAATCAGCGTGACGATCTTGCCCTTCGGCACGTTGATCGAGATACCGTGCAGCACTTGCACCTTGCCATAGCCAGCTTGTAAATTTTCAATGGTCAGCATGATGGATCTTCTTTGCAATCAGTGCGCATCTGCGCTGCCACCCAGATAGGCTTCAATCACGACCGGATTGCGTTGCACGTCGGCCGGCTTGCCTTCTGCGATTTTTTGACCAAAGTCGAGCACCGACACGGTATCTGAAATGCCCATCACCACGTCCATATGGTGCTCGATCAGGATCACGGTGATGCCGTGGTCACGGATTTTCTGCACCATCTTCATCAGTTCAGGAAGATCCGCCGGCGGCAAACCGGCCGCCGGTTCATCAAGCAGCAGCAAGCTCGGATTCAAGCCCAGGGCGCGCGCAATTTCCAGCAGGCGTTGTCTGCCATAAGGCAGGTTTCGCGCCTGCTCATCAGCCATGTCGGTCAACCCGACAAAGCTCAACAAACTGGCCGCCTGTTCACGTGCCGCCGCGTCCTCGCGCCGGTAGCGCGGCGTGCCAAGCGCCACGTCCAAAATGTTGCTCTTGTAGATGTGATGCAAGCCCACCAGCACATTGTCAGTGGCCGTCATCTCGCCGAACAACTGGACATTCTGGAAAGTTCGCGCAATGCCCGAGAGGGCAATTCGGGATGGTGTCTGGCCGGCAACCGACGTCCCGTTAAACAACACCTGGCCCGATGTTGGCTTATAAATTCCGGTCAGCACATTCATCATGGTGCTCTTGCCCGATCCATTGGGTCCAATCAGACCGTGGATGGAACCCCGTGCTACCTGCAAATCCACAAGATTGAGCGCCCTGAGGCCGCCAAACTGCATCAGGACCTGCTTGGCATCAAGCAGCATGCCAAGCTCGTGTCCTGCAGTTGCGTGGGCCGTGGTCCAGGCCCGGATGTCGCCTGAACTGCCGTGCGACTCAAGCACTGGCTTGGCAAAGCGCAAGAACAGTTCCCGCACAAACCCGACCACACCATCTTGCAGGTAATAAACCACAAACAGGGTCATCAGACCAAAAATGGTCAGGCGCCAGTCCGTGATGTTCTCAAGCTGAAACGAGAACGCTGCCATCGCTACCGTCGCCAGCACCGGCACAGCCAATTCGCGCGCCGACTTGAGCTTTTTCAGGTAGTTGTAGATGGCCATACAACTGACTGCAACGGCCAGCACGGTCGCGATTTTGCGAAACAGTTCAATGTCCGACAAGAGACTTGGCAACATCACGACGATCAGGGCGCCGATCAAGGCACCGGAGCGGGTCTTGCGCCCACCCATGATGACCGCCAGCAAAAACATGATGGTCAACTCGAAGTTATATGTATTGGGAGAAATGTACTCTTCCGAATACGTGTAGAGCGCGCCGGCCAGACCGGCCAGACCGGCACTGATGACAAAGGCATACACCTTGTGGGCATAGACCGAAACACCCATGCAGTCACAGGCCACCGGGCTATCGCGCAGTGCTTCAAAGGCGCGCCCCAGATGTGACTTCAGGATGCGGTGCACCACCACCAGCGCCAGTACCATCAGGACGGCAACCACGTAGAAGTACTCCACTTCACTCAGTTTGTGGCCATAGAAAACGGGTTTGGGAACCTTGATGCCAATCGGACCTTCGGTAAGAAAAGTCATCTCATTGATCAGAATCTGAATGATGGTGCCAAAAGCCAGGGTCACCATGGCCAGGTAAGGCCCCGTTACCCGCAGTGCCGGCAAGGCCAGCACCGCACCAAATACCGCCGTGACGCCAATGGCGGCCGGAATGACCAGAATGAAAGGCAAGCCCAACTTGAAGAAAAGTACACCGGCGGTGTAAGACCCGACGCCGAACAAGCCCGCATGCCCCAGCGACACCTGACCCGTGTAGCCAACCACAATGTCCAGCCCGAACAGCAGGATGGCATAGATCAGGATGGTCTCCACGAGGTGAACGTAGTATGGATTGGGCACCAGCACCGGAAACAGTCCCAGCGCAGCCAGGCCCAGCGCCATCAGGAGATAGGATTTACTTTTGGTTTTCATGCTTGCCTGTATCCGTCAAACCTTCTTGATGGCCATCTTGCCAAAGAGACCGGCCGGCTTGATCGCCAGTACCAGCAGCAAGAGCACCAGCCCAGGCACATCCTTGTAACCCGTGGAGATGTAATAGCCGGTGGTGGTCTCGGCGATTCCCAGAATCAGGCCGCCGACAATTACGCCAACACCGGAGGTCAGTCCACCGATGATGGCGACTGCAAAGGCCTTGAGCCCAAGTACCGATCCCATGGTGGCGCCGGTCAGCGTCAGCGGGGCCACCAGCACGCCAGCCACGGCCGCGGTTACGGACGACAAGGCGTAGGAAAAAGTAATCACGGCACCGGTGTTGATGCCCATCAGCGAGGCCGCATCGCGGTCATTGGAAGTGGCCACCACGGCCTTGCCGTAAATCGACTTGCGGTTGAAGATTTCAACCATCGCCATCATCGCCAGTGCGCCCACGACCACGACGATTTCCATCGGCAACACATTGGCGCCAAAAAATTTCAGCGGCATCTCCGGCAACGGCGATGGAAACTTCAAATCGTCCTTGCCCCAGATGTTTTCAGCCACATTCTTGAAAATGATGGCCAGGGCGATGGTCGACATGATCCAGCCGAATTCACTCTTGATCTTGATTGCCGGACGCACGCCAATCCACTCCACCAGCGCACCCTGCGCAGCACCGAACACGGCCACAATGGGAATCATCACCCAGTAGTTGAGGTAGGGGCCACCGTGAATGGTTCCGGCCAACGAAAGACCAACCAGGGCACCCAGCATCAAGGACTCGCCTTGGCCAAAATTCAGGGTTGCCGAAGTCGCAAACGTCAACTGGTAGCCAAACGCAATGACGCCATAAATCATTCCCAGCGCAATGCCGCTGTAGATCAGTTGCAAGAAAATTTCCATGCCTAACCTCGAATCAAAACCAGGTGAACCCCTCGCCCTCGCCCCGCATACCAAAAAAGCCGGGGAGGGTCCCGGCTTTCCATTTCACACAGGAGCGTCTTGCAGACCGCGCCTACTTCTTGACGGCCTTGGTGCGAATCTCGCCACCCTTCTTCTTGTCATCCTCATAGGCATAGAGAACCTTGCCGTCCTGCACTTTGCCGATCACCGCCATATTGATGGTAATGGCCTCATGGTCCGTCTTGGAGAATGGATGGTCATAGGTGGTGACGACGCCTTCAATCGGGGTCTTCAAGTCTTCCAACGCCGCCAGCACTTTGGGACCGTCGGTCGAACCAGCCTGCTTAATCGCAGCGACCAGCAGATACACGGAATCGTAGCCCTGCGCCGCTGACACCGGTGAAGAAATCCGAGTCACTTTATAGGCCTTCTGATAGGCTTCAATGAAGCTCTTGCGCTTGGGCGTATTGGGCTCCTGGATGAAGGTCTGTGGCATCGTAGCGCCGACCGAATTGGCGCCCGCGTTGTCAATGAAATTACCCATCGACAAGGTCCATGAACCCATCATCGGAACCTTCCACCCGAGTTTGATCATGCCATTGGCAATCTGCGCCAGTTCCGGCCCGATGCCGTAGGTAATGACAACTTGAGCACCTGCCTCCTTGGACTTGAGCAATTGAGGCGTCATGTCCACGTCCTTGATGTTGTACTTTTCAACAGCAACGGCCGTAATGCCTTTGGCGGCGAGCGCTTTTTCCAGGTCTTCACGACCCAACTGCCCGTAGTTTGTTGAGTCTGCCAGAATCGCGACCTTGGTGAATTTACGCCGATCAACCAACTCCTGAACGATCATGGCAGACTGAATGGTGTCATTGGCAGAGTTGCGGAAAACATAATTCTCGGGTTGATCAGCAAACTGTTTGGTAATCGCGGTGGCCGTGGCCACGTTGTTCATCACGGGAATTTTGGCTTCCTGGTAAAAACGCTGGGATGCCAGTGCCACACCGGAATTGATATAGCCCAAGGTGGCGACCACTTTTTCCTTGTTAATCAATTCCTGTGCGATTTGAACGCCGCGCTCATTCTTGGCCTCGTCGTCACGCTCGATCATTTCAATCTTTCGCCCCAGTACCCCGCCCTTGGCATTGATTTCTGTAACAGCCAGTTTGGCGCCGTCGCGCATGGAAACGCCCATCGGGCTGGAGCCACCGGTCAAGGGGCCTTGCAAGCCGATTTTGATAGTGTCAGCCGCAAAGCTCATGGCGGCGAAGGCAAGGGCGACGGAACTGAAAGCCAAATTTCGCACAAGTGTCATGCGAGTCTCCTAATAGTTATGTGATGATAAGAACAGTAAAAAGCTGCTCCACGCAGGATTGTCAGGCGATCAAGGCTCGCGCTTCTCAGTGAAAACCCTTGATGGAAACGACTTTTAATCCTATGTGCCAGCACCCATATTCCAATCACGAGATAAACTGACCGCCCGAATCAGGAGACAGCCCATGGACAGACGCAATTTCTTTCAAGGCTCGGCCTTGCTCAGCACCGGCGCCGTGCTTGGCTGCGCCACGCCCGGCGTCGCTCAGCAGGCCGTCAAAACACCGTTTGCTGTCCCCGCCACTTACATTCCGATCGTCGGATCGGACGAGTTGTTTCCGGTGCGCCGCATTTACTGCATTGGCCGCAATTACGCGGCGCATGCACGCGAGATGGGCTCCGACCCGACGCGTGAGCCGCCTTTCTTCTTCCAGAAACCGACAGATGCCATTCAGTATGTGGCGACCGGTACTGTCGCTGATCATCCCTACCCGAGCTTGACCAAGAACTACCACTACGAGGCCGAACTGGTGGCGGCCATCGGCAAGGGCGGTCGCAACATTGCGGTCGCCAGGGCGCTTGAACATGTCTACGGTTACACGCTCGGGCTGGACATGACGCGCCGGGATCTGCAACGCTTCATGGGGGACCAGAAGAAGCCCTGGGAGATCGGCAAGAGCTTTGACAAGTCCGCGCCCATCGCTGCGATTCACAAACTCGCCCAGATCGGCCACTTCACACAAGGCGCGATCTGGCTCAAGGTCAACGGACAGACCAAACAGAGCGCCAACCTGAACCAGATGATCTGGTCGGTGGCCGAACAGATTGCCAACCTGTCGGAGGCGTTTGAATTGTTCCCCGGCGACATCATTTACTCGGGCACGCCTGAAAACGTCGGCCCGGTGGTGGTCGGCGATGTGATCGAAATGCACATCGACGGTCTGCCTAATCTGAGCGTGAAAATCGTCTAGCCGTGAGACAGAGTTACGCAGGTGATGTTTCGCCGCAGACAGCCTTTGACTGGTGGCAGTCGGGTGACGTCGTACTGGTGGATGTGCGCAGCACGGCCGAACTCGAATGGGTAGGCTTTGTGCCGGGCTGCGTTCATATCGCCTGGAAGCAATGGCCAGGGATGGTCGCCAACAACAACTTTGACGAGGCACTTCTGGCCGCCGTCCCGAAGGACAAGAAGGTCGTCCTGCTTTGCCGCAGCGGCATCCGATCCATTGCCGCTGCCCAACGCGCGACAGAACTCGGTCTGCAGGCCTACAACATGCTTGAAGGCTTTGAGGGCAACCCCGACGCACTTGCGCAACGCGGGCACATCGGTGGCTGGCGCTATCACGGGCTGCCCTGGCGCCAGGGCTGACTTACTGCAAGGCTGGTTTGCGCGCCAACACCTCCTGCGCCACCTGCTCGTAAGCGTGTGCCAGTTGCAGCAACTTAAAGTCGCCACGCGGCTTGCCTATCAACTGCATGCCCATAGGCAGACCGCGCTCATCAAAGCCAACCGGCACACTGATGCAGGGCAGACCAGCAAACGTGGCGTAGATCACCACCTCCATCCAGCGGTGGTAAGTGTCCATCGCCACACCCTTGATCTGACTCGGCCAGCGCTCGCTTGCGTCAAACGGCCAGACCTGGGACACCGGCAGCGCCAGAAAATCATGAGCCTCGAACAGCGTCAGCAGGTGCTGGTAGAACGCTGTGCGCTGCACACTGGCGCGCAGGAAATCGGTACCGCTGAGCTGCGCCGCCTGATCGAACTCCCACAAGGCCTCGGGCTTGATGAGTTCGCGGTTCTTCGGGTTCAGCAGAAACGGCGCAATGCGACTGGCTACCAATGCGCGGCGCCAGATCAGCCAGGCCTGCCAGATCGCCTCCGGCGCAGTACCGAGTTGCAATGGCTGCACCGCGCATCCCAGCAACTCCAGGCGGCGCAAGCCCTGCTCGCAAACACTCAAAATGCCGCGTTCCATCGGCAGATAGCCGTCGAGGTCAGCGAGCCAGCCGATCCTCAGTTTCTCGCAGTCAAGTCCGTCCAGTGACTGCGTGAAATCAACACCATCGGCCAGCGACAAGGGCACCCGCGTATCAAAACCGGACTGCACCGCCAGCAACTGCGCTACGTCCTGTGCTGTGCGTCCCATCGGGCCTTCGGTACCCAACTGGCTGACCCACACATCGGTGGCCGGCCACATCGGCACGCGTCCCTGACTCGGGCGCAAACCGAAAACATTGTTCCAGCCCGCCGGGTTGCGCAAGCTGCCCATGAAATCCGAGCCGTCGGCCACTGGCAGCAGGCGCAGCGCCAGCGCCACGGCAGCGCCGCCACTGCTGCCACCGGCGGAGCGCGTGGCGTCAAAGGCATTGCGGGTGACGCCAAAGACCTCGTTGAAGGTATGCGAGCCCAGGCCAAATTCCGGCGTGTTGCTCTTGCCAACGACGATGCAGCCGGCGCTCTTCATGCGCTGCACCATCAAGCCGTCCTGCTGCGGGACAAAGCTGCGCATGAGGGGCGAGCCCAGTGTGGTCGCAATACCGGTGCTGTTGGCCAGATCCTTGATCGCCTGCGGCATGCCGTGCATCCAGCCCATGGACTCGCCGCCCGTCAGTTGTGCATCTCGAGTGTCAGCCTGCTTCAGCAAGGACTCAGGGGCCTGCAGGCTGACCAGCGCCTGGTAGGTGGGGTTGATGACATCGATGCGCTGCAAGTAGGTCTGCATCACCTCGCGGCAGGAAATCTGCCGGGTGTGAATCGCGCGCGACAGGGCGTGAGCGGAAAGTTCGGTAATGGACATGAGTTCGCCATGATAATCACGCCATGAAATTTCTGGCAATCGATGTTGGCAACACGCGTCTGAAATGGGCTCTGTACCAGAACCCTTATGTGAATGCACCGGTACTGGCGCAAGGCGCCGAGTTTCTCGACAACATTGACAAACTGGCCGAGGGCGCCTGGGCGGCGCTGCCAGCGCCAGAACGCATGCTAGGCTGCGTAGTCGCCGGTGAAGCCGTGCGCAAGCGCGTCGAAGAGCAGATGGAACTCTGGGATGTATCGGCGCAATGGGTGGTCTCCAGCGTAGCAGAGGCCGGCATCAGCAATGGTTACGACTACCCGGCGCGGCTTGGGTCCGACCGCTGGGTCGCGATGATCGGTGCCTGGCATCGCGCACTGGCCCAGGGCGCAGCGCGACCCATGGTGGTGGTCATGGTCGGCACGGCGGTGACTGTTGACGCCATCGATGCCGATGGCAAGTTCCTCGGCGGTCTGATCCTGCCAGGGCACGGCATCATGCTGCGCGCGCTCGAAACGGGCACGGCCGGCCTGCACGTACCGACGGGCGATGTGCGTGAATTTCCAACCAACACCAGCGACGCCTTGACCAGCGGTGGCACCTACGCGATTGCCGGCGCGATCGAACGCATGGTGCATCACGTGCGCAAGCACTGCGGGGTGGAACCAAAATGCATCATGACGGGCGGCGCCGGCTGGAAGATGTCACCCAGCATGTCGCTGCAATTCGAACTCGTCGATAACCTGATTTTTGACGGCCTGCTGGAGATGGCCGCGCGCCGCTTTGCGTGAACTCCCTCTGGAGGTCACTGCGACTGCCACGTCGCTTCGCTCCTCGCAGTGACGGCCAGCGCGGCAGTCCATGCATGGATTGCCACAGGCCTTCGGCCTTCGCAATGACGACAGATTAGTTGCTTAGCCCGTCCACCGTCTGAAGCTCAGCGCCTGTTCTTTGCAGGCATAAGTCCCAATGTCTGTTCCAATCTTTCGCACAGGCTCGTGAGCACCTGGATACGCGCAAACATCTTGTCGTCAGAGGCGACCACATGCCACGGCGCCGGGTCGGTCGAGGTGCGATCTATCATGTCGCCGATGGCTCGCTGGTACTGTGGCCACTTGTCGCGGTTACGCCAATCGTCCTCGGTGATTTTGAAATTTTTGTGCGGTGTCGCCTTGCGTTCGTTGAAGCGGCGCAACTGCTCGTCCATCGTGATCGCCAGCCAAAACTTGACGACCACAGCGCCGGACTCGACCAACTGCTCTTCGAAGGCGTTGATTTCATCAAACGCCCGCATCCAGTCGCTCTCGCTGCAGAATTCCTCCACCCGCTCCACCAGCACGCGGCCATACCACGAACGATCGAACAGTGCTGCATGCCCATGGTGCGGCAGATGGCGCCAAAAACGCCATAGATAGGGCTGTGCGCGCTCTTCTTCGCTCGGCGCGGCGATGGGTATGACGTGGTACTGGCGCGCGTCCAGCGCTTGCGTGACGCGCCGGATCGTGCTGCCCTTGCCAGCCGCGTCCATGCCCTCAAACACCAGCACCAACGAGCGCTTGCGCATGGCCGGGTCGCGCATCAGCAGGTTCAATCTGCCCTGCAAGTCCACCAGACGACGCTGGTAGGTCTTGAGTGGCAGCGCACGCTTGTAGTCAAAGGAACCGAGCAAGGTCCGCTGATCGATGGCCAG
>CAITQH010000368.1 GCA_903894475.1 uncultured beta proteobacterium | reverse complement strand
CCGCGCAAGCCGGCATCGAGCAGACTGGCCTCGGCATGGTTCGGATCCTGCGCAAACACCTGGCGCAGGCTGTCGCGACAATCGGCCAGCTCATACACCTCGGACTGAATCTTGGCCAGCGCCAGCAAAATCGTCACGTCGCGGGGCCTGTGCACAAGCGCCTTCTTCAGCACGTCAATCGCTTCCTGCCAGTAGTTGTGGGCATAGACGCGCGCCGCCAGTGTCTGCAAAAAATCCGCGTTCGGCGACAGCGAGGCACGCGCAAAAGCCTTCTCGGCGGCGGCGATATTGCCAATGCGCAACAGCGCCTCGCCCAGGTACATCATGGAGCCAAAACGCACGGGCCGGATGTCGAGCAAGCCCGACAAGGCCGCCACCGCGCCCGCTGCATCACCGGCGTTCAGGCGCCATACGCCCAGCCAGTGCAGCGACTCGCCCGCCATCGGCTCCAGCGCCTGCGCTTGCCGCACGGCGTCGGCGGTAGTGTCAGCCTGCGCCGCGCCGCCCATCTCGCGCAGCCGCGCCAGGTAAAGCCAGCTCAGCCAGTCGCCCGCGCTGTCTGCCGTCTGCTGCGCAAAGCGCTCGGCCAGCGCCGCCGTCTCCGGCAAGACGGCTCGCCCGAGCAGGGCATCGCCGCCCGTGCCGTCCTGCCAGCGCCCGATCTCCAGCGCCTGCAATTGCGCTGCCAGGCCGGCGTCTAAGCGCAGCGCCTGGCGTGCTGCGTAGCCGGCCTGCCAGGGCAGCGCGAGGCTGGCGTAGGTGCGTGCCAGATCCAGCCAAAGCATAGGCTGGCCCGGGTTTTGGCGCAGGTGCTGCCACAGGGTGGCGACCTCGTCTTGCTTGTGGGTTGGCGTCATTTCAGGTACCTGCGCGCCAGCGCGTCCAGTTCGGGCCGCTCCAGCGCCTGCATGCAGGCAACAGCGCGCAGCATCCAGCCGCTGCGCACAATGCCCACCATGGCAAAGCCGCAACCCAGCAACGCGTCTTGCAGCGTGCTCGCGGTAAAACCGCAGTGGTGCGCCATAAAGGGTTTGTCGCGACCGGCAACGGCGCGCATGTCGGTGATCGTGCCCAGCACATCGGGCTTGACCGATTCATCCACATCCATGCGAATCTCGCGCCAGCCGTCGTTGGCAAAGCCCTGCGTCGTGTTGGCCAGCGACAGGGGGCCACAACCCACGTGCAGCAGGGTTTTCAAAGCCACCTTAGCCGCCCCACTTGCTCAGGTAAGCCAGGTAGGCCGCTTCAAACGCTGCAGACATTTCACCTTTGCTGGCATGGGTCAGCGCAATACCCCAGGTGCCCAGTCGCAGGCCGGCCTGCTCGCAACTGCGGCAAAAGTCTGCGTCGTAAAAATCAAAGGCAAACTGCGGGTCAAAGCGCACAGCGCTGCGCTGCAGCGCGCCGGCGCGCGCTGCCAAAAAAACGCCGTCGAGCAGCTTCACCGCTTGCGGCAGCGGGCCAAAGAAGTTGAAGTGGCCCTGCCCCTGCTGCTGGCCGTGCACGATCGCGCCGCTCAAGAATCCGTTGTCCCAGGCGCGGTTTTCGCCCACCCGGTTCCATGAGACTTGCCCCGCCTGGCGGCGCGTGTTGCCGGCCACGCCGATCACGTCAAAATTCTGCAGCGCCTCCTGCAGGCGCAGCGCCACCATCCAGTCGTCAATCCACACATCGTCGTGCACAAACACCAAGGTATCGCTGGCATCCGCGCTCTCAATCACCTCGTTGTACAGGTCTGGCAGCGGCCGGCTGTTGTCGGTGAAGGCGTGCAACGCCAGCGGCGAGAACTGCGCCACCTGCGCCAGCGAGCGGCACAGCAACGCCTCACGCTCAAAGGTCTGCTGCGAGCTGCGCGAGGCGCTGACAAAACGCAGCGTTCCCGGTGCCGCAGCAGTTGGCAGCTGGCTACTCATGTGACACCTGTGCGCGTGATGGTCTGGTCGATCAGCAACTGCGCGTAACTGCCCTGGTTGTACACAGCATAGGTGTGGCCACCGTTGGTCACTGTGCCGACCGAAGCACCCCAGCCGGTGGTCGTCACCGCATCACCGGCGTTGCCGTCGATCACCAGTTGGTGGCGCGCCTCGGGCGCGACGCCGCCGGCACCGCCGCTGGCCAGGTTGTAAGTGCCGTCAAGCCAGCCGTTGGCATTGTTGAAGCTGTTCATGCCGGCCATGTCGAGCACGTCCTTCAGCGCCAGCTTCAGCGTGTTGGCGCCGCTGCCGGTGATGTCAATGCGCTCGATGGAGCTCAGGCGCGAATCGCTGCCGCCCTGGTTGGCGATCAAGGTCAGGTCCAGCGTGATACCCGCACCATCGAGCTGGATCGTATCGATGCCGCCGCCACCGTCAATGCGCGCGAGTTGCGCCGTGTTGCCGCCGGCGCCGAAGGCCGCACTGAGCGCCGCCACATTGCCCGTAGTGGCAGTGCCATTGATGACAAAGCTATCGTCACCCGCACCGCCATAAAGCACGTCAGCGCCACCGCTGCCGATCAGCGTGTCGTTGCCGGCGCCGCCCACCAGCACGTCGGCGCCGCTGGTGCCGGTGAGTGTGTCTGCGCCGCTGGTGCCGAGCTGGTCAACTGCGCTTGCAAAAAAGGCGCCGGTGGTACCGCCGAAGATCACGTAGCTGCGTCCGGCGCTAGTCAAACCGTTGGGGTCGCTGGTCTTTGCGCCGACGATCAAATCCGCCAGGCCGTCGCCATTGACGTCGCCGGCGCTGGCCACGCTGATGCCGCTCATGTCGCCTGCGCACTGGCCGTTGATGACGAAACCGCCCGTGCCGGCGGCAATGGCCGAGAGGTCGATGGCTGTGCCTGCGGTCTGGCCGAATACCAGGTAGCTGCGCCCGGCACTGGCGCCAGCAGCGGGGTCGCTGGCATTGGCACCGACGATCAGGTCCGCCAGGCCGTCGCCATTGACGTCACCAGCGCTGGCCACACTGATGCCGTTTTGGTCACTTGCGCACTGGCCGTTGATGACGAAGCCGCCGCTGCCAGCCGCGATGGTCGAGAGGTTGATTGCGCTGCCCGCGGTCTGGCCAAATACGACATAACTGCGTCCGGCATCGGCCGCCCCAGTGGGATCGCTCAGAGGCGCACCAACCTGAAGAGTAGACCCCGAACTTACCAGCCGAGTCCCGCTTATGTCGTAAATGCCCACGTCGACATGACCCGTCGCCGTCGCACCATTCCTCCACCCACCCTTGAGAACGGTGACCGGCTCGGAGAT
>CAITQH010000367.1 GCA_903894475.1 uncultured beta proteobacterium | reverse complement strand
CCCCAAGCCCCAAACCAAGTCGCGCGGAACAGAGCATCAATTGTGAGTCTGATTCAAACATCCGGCTACCTGTCCCGAGCAGATCACGCGCCAGACCATGAGCGGCGTCACCACATCTCCGGAATCCATCGCCCTGTCCAAAGACCTCAGAAAGCGTGGCTGGAGCTTTGTAGGGCCAACCACCATGTACGCCTTCATGCAGGCAATGGGGCTGGTCAACGACCACATTCAAGGGTGTACAGAGCGCAGAAGGGCCTTGCAGGCACGCTCTGTCTTCAAGTCCGCGATGACGGCAACGACTGCGCCTAAATCTTACCGAGCCAAGCGTTCGGCTACCGCACGTTTTCCGAGTTTCCTGACAGCAGCGATGGCTTTGAGCTGACTTGCTCTGGGCTTGGCTTTGCCTTGTTCCCACTTGTAGACCGACTGGCCGCTCACTCCCAGCAGGACGCCCATTTCGTTGGCGGTTACGCCGAGTTTCTTGCGCAAAGTGGCAAATCCTGAAACCCGAAAACGCAGGTTTTCTGTGCTTTCTGGCTCTACGGCTTTGGACTCTTTTTTGGTCTGCTTGCTCAGCTTGCCAACGATGGACTCAAGAGCAGCAAGACGTCGTTTGAGGGCTGCGATTTCGGAGCGGTATTGAGCAGAGGTTTTCTTGAGCGTAGATATTTCCGTGCGTGCCTCCTTTTTTGCGATGCGTGCGATTTCAGATTTCAATTGGTTGGCAAAGGTGCTCATATGACTTTCTGGATGTGGGTTTTGTTGTTGCGACAACCGACTTTAGATGACGAAGAAAAGGGGTAAATTACGCTGTCCAAGCCGATTCGACAGGCGCTCAGTGTCGATTTTGGCAGCAAAGTGGCATTCGACCTGCGCGGCTCACAGGTGAAGAATACTTCAATTTCTATGACTGCTGTGCCCAAAGCGAGTAGCCGCAATTGAGCCGAGCTGTCAAACAGCCAAGCTGACTTTCACAACATACCCGGCATTTTGCCGAAGTGACGACGGACCAGGGCTCAATCCCTTCCCAGACTTCGGCCATAGCGCAAGGCCCACCAGGTCAGGCCCACAGTCACCACGCAGGCCAGTGCCGCATGCGTGGCCGCATTGGCGACGGGCGTGGCCAGCAACTGGGGCAAGTTCGTCAAGGCGGACAGGGCCACCATCGCCACCGCTACCCGGACCTCGCCGCGCCGCACGAGTGCCCACAGCATCAGCACACTCATCAGCGCGACTACTGCAAAAGCGACACCGGTGGCCAGGGTTTCCGCGGCGAACACGCCGCTCAGCGCCAGTGCCGCAACGAGCGCGATGAGCAACACCGTGCGCCACCTTGTGTGGCAAAACTGCACCGCGCTCAGCATAAACGCCACGACGACCAGTGCCGCACAGATGCCCATGGGACCACGCAGTGCCGTGGTCAATAGCGGCTGCATGGAGTCCCAGGCTCCGACGCCGGGTAAGCCGGGGTTGTTCTCGGGAAAAAAGTGTTGTAGACCGGTGGCCACGCCCTTGAGCACCAGCGCCAAGCCCAGGCCACGCAGCAGGTCGCCGAAGACGCTGGCGTTGTCGGGGCGCTCCTTGCTGTGCAGACGCATCACCACCAAACCGAGCAACGCCGCCCCCAGCAGGTAGCCGACTGCGGTCAGGGCCACGCCGGTGGTCAACTGCGCGTTCCAGTCTTGCGCCATCTTGAACAGCATGGCTTTACGATCAAAGGTCAGCGCGAATTCCACCATCGTGGTGACCAGGAAGAGCGCGGCCCAGATCAGCCCTTGGCGCCAATGCAAGGTGCCCTGCACCACCTGGCGCAGCGCCACTCCCAGAATCAGCAGCGCCAGTGCGGCGCCGGTAATTCCAGCGACAATCCTGAACGGCGTTTTGGCCGACTCCGCCTCCTGTTGCTCGCGCATCCAGGCCTCTGGAACAAACACGTGTTGCCAGGCATCGACCTCATCCCCTCTGACGTTGATCGATACACGGGCGCTGCCGCCATTGACATTCAAAGCCTGCTTGTCGTCCCAGCGAAAAATCCAGTCGCGCCGCGCCGGACGCTCGAACTCCTGCACCGAGGCCAACTCCCATGGCCGATTCGCCAGTGCTTTTTGGCTGTCCATGAAAGCGCGCACCAGCGCTTGCGCCGGCTCGCGCTGGAGCCTGGCGCCGGGACGCCCTTCGGGAAGTTGATGGAACACAGCCAGCACCTCGCCTTGACCGGTCAGCGCAAGCTCCCAGTCTTCGCTACGTTCTTCGACGGGTCCATTTGCATGCCGGAACATGACCCGCCAATGCTGTGGCGATATCTGGCCGCCAGCCAGCAAGCGGGTGAACACCTCGGGACCGGCTTCGCGCCAGACAAAGCGCACTGTCTTGCTTTCGACGTCGGCAACCGGGAACACAAGGGCCAGGCGCTTCCAGTCGGCGTCCAGCCGCACGCCGCGCTCGGCCAGCACAGCTTCGGCGCGAGCGACAGCAGCGGCGTGATCCACCGTGAAGGCCGGCGTGCTGACCTGCGGCGCTTGCCACAGCCACAGTGCCAGCGCGCCCAGCACAGCGGCCACCGTCAGCGGTGTGCGGCTTAGCCACCAGGGCTGGCCGATGACCACCGTTACGGGCTGGTGCGACGGCAACTTCGGCTCATTGCTGACTGTTGGCGTTGCGACGGGTGCCGCATCCGGTTCACTGTTGCGCAGGTCCTGCGGCATCTCGGCCAGGTAACCCTGCTTGAAGCGGGCCCGCGCCACCATCAGCAACGGCAGCAGACCGGCCAGCAGCACCAGGGCGCGGTCCAGCCACAGGCGAGAATCGGTCGCCACAAACAGCGGCAGGCTCATCAGGGTCAGGTCGAAGGTGAAGTGCATCACGATGCAGGGCACCAAGCCGAAGCGTAGAAAAATCAAGCCCCACACCAGCGCCGGGAGAAACAATTCCAGCACGCGGCTGTAGCTGGGCAAGCCAGGGTAGCCGGCATGCATGCCGGCAAAGACCAGCGCCTGCAACACCAGCGCGACGGCGATGCTGCTGCGCCGCCAACCCAGCCATTGACCGATCAAGGCGGCGCCGGCCAGTGGCACGGCGCGAAACAGCGCTTCTTCCGAGGTTCCGGCCATCAAGGCCTGGGCAATCGGACCCAGCGCGGGTCGCCAGGCGGAGAGGATATTGGGGTCCATCAGCGACTCAGCCGGAACCCACCAGCCGAACTGCGTCCGCGCCACCAGGTAGAAGCCAACCGCCAGCAACAGTTCAAAGCCGCTCCAGGCGTAGCCGCCCAGCGTGCGTCCCACGGCTTGCGGGCTGGCTCCGGCAGCCACGCTCCAAAAACTGAACAGCCGCGGCTGCCGGGCAAAAGCGCGCCGGCTCAAGCCCTCGGCCACGGCAAATATCAGGCCCAGAATCAGCGTGCTGCCAATACCCGCGCCGAGTGCGGCGGCGGCGCTGCGCAACAGGAAACTGCTGACGGAATCGGTGGTGGCGTAGCCAAACCACCTTTGCGGAAGGTCGGACAGCATGGCCGCCGCCAGCAACATGCCGACTATGCCAGCGCCACGCAATGCACCGTGCCAGGCCAAGCCGCCACGGCGTGCCAGCCACAACCAGCCACCCAGCAGCCCGCCCAGGCCGAACAAGGCGAACATGGCAATGCTGGCTACTTTGGCGATGGTCTCATTGCCGCTGCGCAACTGGGCAAAGCGCTGCGCAAAGGCCTGCGGCACAAAAGCATAGGGTGTGACTTCCACCAGGCGGTCTCCGGCCACCACCAACCTGAGCCGAAAGCGCGCTTCGCCCCGTTTTTCGGTTTGGTGCTCGTAGACAAAACTGTGGTCAATGCGCCCGCTGGGGCGGGTGATTTGCGATGCGCTTTGCGCTGCATACGCGGTCCACAGCGCATCGTTCAACAGGCTGCGGGCGCCGCTCTCGGCCAGCGCGCGCGCCGCCTGCTCGGTCAGCGCTGCCCCCGGAGCCTTCTCCGGCACCTTGCGTGTGAATCCGTAGGCAAGGCCATCGGGAGTAAAGCGCACACTCAGCTCATCCTCCTGCAACTCGGAAAAAAGCCGCACTGTCCAGTGGTACGGCGCCACAAAGCGCTGGCCCAGCAAGGCGGTGAAGGCGTCCACGCCGCCGCCCTCCAGTTCGATGTAGTTTTGCAGGTCCTTGTCATGGTCAAAGCGTGCCACCGTGCGCGTCGTGGCGAGTTCCGCAAAGCGCTGCGTCCGCAGTTCATTGGCAGCGGCCTGCGCCTGGTCGCGCGACATGCTCACATTTAACTGGAGCAGCGGCATGGCGCGCGGGAACAGCCACAGGGCCGTACCGGCCGAGGCGATCGCCAGTGCCAGCAGCATGGCCCAGAATGCTTTGCGGTTTATGAAGGTCATGGCGGCTTGTCTTTCAAACATTCGTTCAGGCGAGTTGGAGAAAATGGCTAGCGTCACAGCGGCACTGATGTCGCAAAAAATAAGAGGAACTCACGGATCGCGCAATCAGCGGCACACAAAGGCGGTATGCGTCAACTACGGACTTATGGAGCCACGATGGCCCGCGCTGGGTTTCAAAACGACGTTCTTGAACGCCGCCTGCCCGGACCGCACACCATCGGCGGTGCCGAGCAAATCCTCGTGCAAATGTTTCATGAGCCCTCCCTCATCTCACGTTGGCGCTTGTGGGCGCGCCTTGTCCGTGTTGTTGGCTTGCATTATGACGAATGCTGTTCCTAAATTTCCGGGTGTTTACACTTAAGACTTGACTTTCATAGTGCCTTTTTCGGTCACTGGTGATTGAGAGGACCGGTCATTCGCGGCCACTGTCATGGAAGGAGAAGCAGTCGTACATGTTCGGGTTCGTTTCAATGAACCTGGCCGCCGCTGGTTCAGTCACCCGATAGCATCGTGCTGTAATGCCCGTTCGACCCACGTGCAAATTTGATCAGTGAAATCTACCTCGTTCGTCCCTGGCCTCGCATGGCTGCTCATTTGCCAGTCGATTGGGGAAGCGCTGTCCCGATGGAGCCATGTGGGTTTGCCTGGCCCGGTGATCGGCATGATGCTGATGCTGGGCTTGCTGGGGTGGGAGCCCGTGCGCACGCAGGTCAGTCCTATTGCCAATGGATTGCTTATGCATCTTTCATTGTTGTTCGTGCCCGTTGGTGTGGGAGTCATGACCCATCTGGCGCTTGTATCCCAATATGGATGGCAATTGCTTGTCGCCCTTGTACTCTCGACATGGATGGGGTTGCTGGTCACTGCCGTCGTATTTCGTGCCTTGTTGCGTCGTGCAGAAGAAGCTGCTACTTCGTGAGATCTGCCCCGTGACTGATTTCGTTCAACTGTGGGTCTATCTTTCTGCCACGCCATTGTTTGGTCTGACTGCAACATTGATGGTCTATGCCAGTGCGCAGGCGATTTACCAGAGGCTTGGACAGGCGCCGCTTGCCAATCCGGTCCTGTGGAGCGTGGTGATACTTGCCTGTCTCTTGACACTGAGTGAGACGCCGTATCCAAGCTATTTCTCAGGGGCGCAGTTCATTCATTTCCTTCTCGGACCCGCTGTCGTAGCGCTTGCATGGCCGATGTGGGAGCGAAGAAACGAGCTGCGAAGGCGTGCTGTGCCGCTGTTGCTGGCAGCGTTGGCCGGTGGCGTTGCAGCTGGTGGCAGCGCGGTGGCAATTGCATGGGCACTGGATTTGCCCGCAGATCTGATTCGTTCTTTAGCTCCGAAATCAGTCACTGCACCTGTTGCGATGGGCATTGCGGAGCAGTTGCATGGCATTCCAGCGATGGCTGCCGTCTTCTCCGTGTTGACCGGTCTCATTGGCGCGATAAGCGCCCCCTACCTGTTCAATAGGGTGGGCGGACTTTCAGCGCAGGGCAGAGGTTTTGCACTTGGCACCGCCTCACATGGCATCGGGGCTGCGCGAGCGATGCAGGTTGACGTGGATGCCGGTGCTTATGCCGGGCTTGCTCTTGGCATTCAAGTAGTATTGAGCGCACTCTTGATTCCTTTGGCAGCACGTTTTGTGTGAGCGGCTTTCTGCGCCCTGTGTCACTTTCAAAGTTCGGACCATCGTGCCGGGTATGTAATGCTTGGCAGTGATGCCACGCAGCTCGGCGCGGTCGGGCGAGCAGTGAGAGAATGCACGACCCTGATCCCAATTTGCCACTGTAGCCACACCAACAGTTAGGCAACCTAAGCAAAGAATTGGAGTTGCGGACAAAAATTGTGCAAAAGTGTTTATTTATTGAAAACATACACTAGTAACATATTGATTATGTTGAATATTTTTGATGAAATAACTATCAGTCTGGTTTTAAATTGTTAGACGATTCATTCTTCCGCACCAGACCTGACATTCCTGCAAGCAAGCATGCCGGTTCAAGCGATCAACCGCTGGGCTTGACGGTTCATTCCCTGCCCTCGCCCGAGCACGTCCTGGAAGCGGATACTCAACGCATCCGCAGCGGCCGCTGGAAGATGATGGTGGTTTTTCTGGTGTGTGCAGCGCCGGTGCTGGCATCCTACATCACCTATTATTGGGTGCGGCCAGAGGGGCGACGCAACTTTGGTGAACTGATTGAGCCGCAACGAGCGCTGCCCGATTTGCCTGCCGTGAGTCTGACCGGTCAGCGAATCAGCCTCAAGACGCTCAAAGACCAATGGCTGTTGATCAGCGTGGCGGGCGGCGCCTGCAATGAGCACTGCGGCCGTCATTTGTACCTGCAGCGCCAGATGCGCGAAAGCCTGGGCAAGGACAAGGACCGGCTCGACTGGGTTTGGCTGATTTTCGACGACGCCGAAGTACCTTCTACCCTGCAGCCGGCACTCAAGGAGGCCACCGTGCTGCGCGTTTCGCAAACTGGGCTGTCCGCTTGGCTCAGCCCCGGGAAAGGCCATCAGCTCGCAGACCACTTGTACCTGGTGGACCCGATGGGCAACTGGATGATGCGTTTCCCAGCCGATCTTGATGTTTCAGGCGCGGCCAGGGCCAGACCTGATCTGGAGCGTTTGCTGCGCGCCTCCGCTTCCTGGGATCAGCCTGGACGTGAACCAGCGCATTGAGGGACGATTCATCATGCACACACTATATGACCTTTCACCCCTGTTGCAAATCATGCTGCTGGGCGTGCTGCTGGCACTGCTGCCTTTGCTCTGGATCGGCTATCGGCAGCGCCGCGGTCGTACCATGCCGTGGGCTCAGGCCCTCACACTGCTGACGCTTTTTCTCACTTTCGATCTGGTCCTGTTTGGCGCCTTCACCCGTTTGACGGACTCGGGGCTGGGTTGTCCGGACTGGCCGGGCTGCTATGGCAGCACGAGTCCGGTTGGCGCGCACGCCAATATTGCGTCGGCACAGATCGTCATGCCCAGCGGCCCGGTAACGCTGAGCAAGGCCTGGGTTGAGATGATTCACCGCTACCTGGCCACGATGGTCGGCGTGCTGATCACGGTATTGACGGCTAACGCGTGGATCGGGCGTTTCAGGTCAGGGCGAAATGCCGAGGCCAGGGTGCTTAGCCCCTGGTGGTCGACCCTCACTCTGGTCTGGGTTTGTATTCAAGGCGCATTTGGTGCCTTGACTGTCACGATGAAACTGTTCCCAATCATTGTCACGCTGCATTTGCTGGCCGCTCTGCTCTTGCTGGCGCTGCTGTGCTGGCAGGTGGTGCGCTCGGGCCAACTTGCGGCGGCCCGGCCAGCCACATCGGTGAATCCTGGTTTGCGTGGCTGGTTGTGGTTCGCTGCCGCCTGCCTCTTGCTGCAGATTGCCCTCGGTGGCTGGGTCAGCGCCAACTATGCGGTGCTGGCCTGCGGCGACTTTCCGCTCTGTCAGGGCAGTTGGTGGCCGCTGATGGACATTGAGCAGGGCTTTGAGCTCTGGCGACCGCTGGGTCTGACACACGGTGGTGACGTCCTCAATTTTTCCGCCCTGACGGCCATTCACTATGTGCACCGTTTGGTGGCCTACATCGTTTTGCCGCTGCTGGGTTTGCTGGCCTGGCGACTCAATGCTCTGTCTTCGCTGCGTCAACTCTCGCGCTGGCTTGCAGCGCTAACAGGTCTGCAACTGGCCACGGGCCTGAGCAACGTCGTGCTGGACTGGCCGCTGCTTGCGGCGCTCCTGCATACCGGTGGTGCAGCCGCACTGCTGCTTGCACTGACCTGGACGCTGGCTTCGAGTCGCAGCCAATGAGCAAGGAGCCCGTCATTGCTTTCGCATCGGTGGTCCGTCAGTTCTACGCCTTGACCAAACCGCGCGTGATTCAGCTGATCGTGTTTTGTGCATTGATTGGCATGCTGCTGGCCATTCCGGGTTTGCCGTCCTGGGCTGAATTGCGGCTCGCATTTTTCGCCTGCCTCGGTATCTGGCTGGTGGCAGGCGCGGCTGCAGCGTTCAACTGCATTGTCGAAAAAGGTATAGACGCCAGCATGAAGCGCACGGCGTGGCGCGCCACGGCTCGAGGCGAACTGGAAGACTGGCAGACACTGTTGTTTTCGGCTGTGCTCTGCAGTGCCGGTTGCCTGCTGCTCTACTGCTGGGTCAACCCGCTCACCATGTGGCTGACCCTGGCCACTTTCATCGGGTACGCCGTTGTCTACACCGTGATCCTGAAACCCCTGACACCGCAAAATATCGTGATTGGCGGTGCTTCCGGCGCCATGCCTCCGGTGTTGGGATGGGCCGCCATGGCCGGTGAGGTAGGCCCCGAGGCGCTCATTTTGTTCCTGATCATCTTCCTCTGGACGCCACCGCACTTCTGGGCCCTGGCCTTGTACCGTGTCGAGGACTACCGCAAATCGGGACTGCCCATGCTGCCAGTGACGCACGGCAACCAGTTCACGCAACTGATGGTCTTGCTCTACACGCTGATTCTGTTTGCCGCCTGTCTGATGCCGTATATCTTTGGCATGAGCTCCTGGCTTTATCTGACCGCAGCGCTGCTTTTGAATACGGTTTTTTGCCTGTACGGTTTCTATCTCTGGCGCGATTACTCGGATGAACTCGCGCGCAAGACATTTCGTTTTTCATTGCTGCACCTCAGTCTGCTGTTTGCCGCCCTGATGCTTGACCACTACCTATGCTGATTGTCAATATGAACAAGAGAATTGCCCTCAAAGCCTCGCTGTCATGGCTCAGCCTGTTGGGGCTCGGCGCATGCTCGGAGAACAAACCGGCGTTTGCTGCCATCGACATCACCGGCGCTGAGTACGCGCGCGACTTTGCCCTGACCGATCACAACGGACAGCCTCGCAGTCTGAGGGACTTTGCTGGCAAGGTCGTAGTGCTGTTCTTTGGCTATACCCAATGTCCCGATGTCTGCCCCACTTCCATGCTGGAACTGGTGGAGGTCAAGAAACTGCTGGGCAAGCAGGGCGAACGCTTGCAAGCGCTGTTTGTCACGATTGACCCGGTGCGCGATACGCCGGAAGTGCTGAAAGCCTATATGGAGAATTTCGATCCTGGCTTTCTGGCGCTCTACACCACGCCGGAAAAACTTCAGATTCTGGCCAAGGACTACAAGATTTATTACAAGAAGGTCGACGGCCCGACGCCTACCAGTTACAGCGTGGACCATTCGGCTGGCAGCTATGTCTACGATCAGCAGGGCAAACTGCGCCTGTACACGCGCTACGGTAGCGGGGCGGCCTTGCTGGCGGGGGACATCAAACTGCTGCTGCAACCATAGACATCTTCAATAGCCGGGGGTAGCTGCTGCCAAAAAAAACGGCACCCGAAGATGCCGTTTCTGGTCATGCCGCAAGGCATGGATTTGATTAACGCTTCTTGGCAGCGCTGGTCGCGGCCTTGACCGCCTGGTTGGTCATGGATGTGAAGTTGGCTTCAGCCATTTCAGCAGCTTTCTTGGCCGAACCCTTGGCCGAATCGATGGCTTGCTGGCTTGCGCTGAAAGCGGTCTTGAAGGCGGCGACAGCTGACTCCGTTCCGGCCGGTGCATTCTTGGCCAGATTTTCCACCACACTGCTGAATGTGTCTTGCGCTTGAGCCAGCTTGGTTTCCAGGGCTTTAGTGAAATCGGCGCTTGACTCTGTAGCGATGGCGTAAACATGACGGCCGTAGGCAACTGACTTCTCGGCTGCCGGCTGGAACAGGCTGCCCTGCAGAGCAAACACTTGCTGAGCGTCTTTTGCACCCAGAACGGCCTGGAATTGGCTGAATGCATCACCCAGAACCGCCTTGGAGGTGGCCAGATTGAGTTCGACCAGTTTTTCAAAGCCGGCGTAGGCGTTGCTGGTCATCGCTTCGAGCGCTTGAGCATTGGTCTTGGTGCTTGCGGTGAGTTGTTCGACGGTGAAGTTCATTTTGGTTTCCTTGATAGATGGAGCATTGGGTTGAGCATTGCTTCAGTGAAATATGTTGCACTGCAGCATGAAACGAATTATAGGGAGGATTCAGATCCAGGCAAGCATTTTGTTGCGCTGCAGCAATCATTAGGGATCCTGCTCTAGAAACTGGGATGTTCAGAAGGTGAGCCTTGCCTTGGCCGATCTGTGTAGACTCGACCCACCGATTTGCACAAGGAGACAAAATGCCTATTACCAAGGGTTATCAGCAACTGGTCGCCGAGGCCATGGCCGAGGTCAGTACTTATTCCGTGGCTCAGGTTCAGGCTCGCCTGAACGACCCCAAGGTGCAGATCGTCGATATTCGCGACATCCGTGAACTTGTCGACGGCACTGTGCTTGGCGCCTACCATGCGCCGCGCGGCATGCTCGAATTTTGGGTCGATCCGGCTTCGCCGTATCACAAACCGCTGTTTGCTGACGAGGCACGGGAGTTCATCCTGTTTTGCGGCGCTGGCTGGCGCAGCGCGCTCGCAGCCAAGGCCTTGCAGGACATGGGCATGAGCAATGTGGCGCATATTGATGGTGGCTGGGCCGAGTGGGTCAAACAGGGTGCACCGATCGAGACACTGGAGCAGCAAAAAGCACGGCGCGGTAACAAGAGATGAGCGCAAAAACGCAGTTGATGGATCGCCACGCTTCGCTCGCGATGACAACAAGATGGTCGTTGCGAGATGGCGCAACCGACGCGGGCTAGTCCATCAATGAAATTTGACGCCGTTCTGTTTGACTGCGACGGTGTGCTGGTGGACAGCGAACCGATCACCATCGGGGTCCTGCGTGAGTTGCTGGCCGAGACGGGCTGGGTGCTGTCGCAGCAGGAGTGCATGGATCACTTTCTTGGCAGGACCTTGCGCGAGGAGCGCGTCCTGATCGAGACCAACACAGGCCAGCCAATGACCGAGGCCTGGTTGTCGCTGTTCTTTGAACGACGCAATCGGGAACTGCAGGCGCGGCTGGAAGTCATCGCTGGTGCCCACGCAGCCGTCGCTGCGGCTCATCAGCGCACGGGGGAGCGCATTGCCTGTGCCTCCGGCGCAGACCGCTTCAAGGTTGAAATGCAGTTGTCCAAGGTTGGGCTGATGGAATTCTTCACTGGCCGTGTTTTTAGTGGGCACGAGATGGCACGCTCCAAGCCGGCACCCGATGTCTATCTGGCCGCTGCACAGCACCTGCAGGTGCCGCCGCAACGCTGCCTGGTGATCGAGGACACGACGACCGGGGTGCGATCAGGTGTTGCTGCCGGTGCGACCGTCTGGGCCTACTGTCCGCTGGAGCAGCAAGGTGGCGCATTGCGCCAGGCCGGTGCCAGCCGACTGTTTGATCAGATGTCTGACTTGCCAGAGCTGATGGCGCAAGCCGATTCCTCGTCGCGTTATTGAGGGTCCGGAAATCCGCGACACCGTTCTGGCGACGTTTGCCTGAGGTGGAGGGCGCTACCGTGGGCTACTCCGCGAATGTCCCCCGGCCTTCGGCCTTGTCATCCCGGACGCGCAGTTTGTCATCCCGGACGCCCAGTTTGTCATCCCGGACGTCCGGTTTGTCATCCCGGCCCCGGATCAGGTCCGGGGTTTCAACATCCGGGATCCAGTGCCACACCACCACTGGATTGCGGGTCAGGCCCGCAATGACAAACCAGCGGCCCGCAATGACAAAACCATGCGACGAATCAGGCCGGTGGGGCACTCGGCGCAGCGAGTTTTTGGGGTCAGAGCCCAAATTCGCCGAGCCTTCGGCTCGCCCGCAGGGTGCGGCACCGTGTGCCGCAGCGAAATTGGTGTCTGACCCCAATAACTCGGGGGACAGCCGCGGAGCTGAGTGCCCCACCAGCCAGATCCTACTGGCGCGCTTAACAGGTTTCAGCCCCGTGCTGCTTGCCGGAACTCAGCCGGCGACTGTCCGACCCAGCTTCGAAAGGCGCGGATAAAGCTTTTCTCGTTCTGGAACCCGACCGCCTCTGCGACCTGCTTGATCGGCCGCACCGTGCGCAGTAATAAATCGCGAGCCCGGCTTTGGCGCACCTCGTCCTTCAGGGCTTGCAGTGAAGTTCCTTTTTCTTTCAGTTGCCGATGCAGCGTGCGCGCTGACACGTGCAGCAGGGCCGCCAGTTCTTCGGCACTGCGACTCTGCAAGGGATGACTGATCAGCGCCTGGCGCACGCGAGTCGGCAGCAGGCGGTCGCGGCGGTACTGCAGCACCGTGAGCGGCAGGGCGCGCTGCAGCATCTGCTGCAAAGCCATTTCGTCGCGCCGCAAGGGCAGGGCCAGGTAGCGTGCGTCGAAGTGGATCGCAGCGACCATGCTGTCAAACTGCGTCGGTCCCGAGAACAGGATGCGGTAGAAATCGCTGTGCGCCGGCGCCCTGAACGGGAACTGGGCGCCTTGCAAAGGAATGCGCGAATCAATCAACCAGCACGCCAGGCCGTGAATATTTCGCAGGACGGAGACCAGACAGAATTCGCGCAGTGGGCCCAGATCGCGCTGCTCGGCAATGGACAGGCTCGCGCTGTCAGCGCTGATCGACAGCTGCAGTGTGATGTCGTCGGCGATCAGGGCGTGATGGCGACACCAGCGCTTGAGCGCGACTTCCAGACTGTTGGCGCTGATCGAGGCGCGCGCCAGCATGCCGTAGCTGCCCCAGGGCAGGCGCCGGCTGAACCAGCCCAGAGCCTCATCGTCAAGTTCCTGCATCGCTGCGCCAGAAATGCATTCCATCTGTTCGGCGCTGATGCGCGACCTTGAGTCAGTCAGCATTTGTGGCGTGATTTGTGCCATTTTCAATACCTGGACAGGCGACTTTCCGCGCTGTTCATAGGCCTGCACAATGGCTCTCACGAAAGCAATGGGTGTAACCGAGCGTGATGCGGCTTGTCCGACAGGGACAGGGAGCGTGGAAGGGGGTTTGGCGCGCATGGGCGTAAGTATGCTTCGACGTGGCACGATTTGCAACCTCGATGACGACTGCGGCGCCACCGGCTCCACTATGCTTGTCGTGCTGGACAATGGCGCCTGACGCAGCCGACGTCCTCGAACTTTAGGAAGAACACCATGCCCGTTCTGGAAAGCAAACTGAAACCCCGATCCGCCGATTTCCAGGCCAATGCCGCCGCCATGCAGGCGCTGGTGCAGGACCTCAATGTCCAGATTGCCAAGTC
The DNA here is from genome assembly GCA_903894475.1 of uncultured beta proteobacterium. Taxonomy (GTDB): domain Bacteria; phylum Pseudomonadota; class Gammaproteobacteria; order Burkholderiales; family Burkholderiaceae_C; genus Rhodoferax. Next base: position 14,208 of record CAITQH010000367.1, on the reverse strand, counting down.
GGCGCTGGGCGGTGGCGAAGTGGCCCGCGCCAAGCACACCGGGCGCGGCAAGCTGCTGCCGCGCGAACGCATCCAGATGCTGCTCGATCCGGGTACGCCGTTTCTGGAACTCTCACCGCTGGCGGCGATGGGCCTGTACCGGGATCGCGACGGCACTGACAGCGCGCCTTGCGCCGGTGTGGTCTGTGGCATCGGCCGCGTCGAGGGCGTGGACTGCATGATTGTCTGCAACGACGCCACCGTCAAAGGGGGCAGCTACTTCCCTATGACGGTCAAGAAGCACTTGCGGGCACAGGAGATTGCGCAGCAGAACCGCTTGCCCTGCATCTACCTGGTCGATTCGGGTGGCGCCAACCTGCCAACACAGGATGAGGTGTTTCCGGATCGGGAGCACTTTGGCCGCATCTTCTTCAACCAGGCCAATATGAGTGCGCTGGGCATTGCCCAGATCGCTGTGGTCATGGGCAGTTGCACTGCCGGCGGCGCTTACGTTCCGGCGATGAGCGACGAGACCATCATCGTCAAGAACCAGGGCACGATCTTTCTGGGTGGCCCGCCGCTGGTGAAAGCCGCCACCGGCGAGGTCGTGAGCGCCGAAGATCTGGGCGGTGGCGATGTCCACACCCGACTGTCCGGCGTGGCCGACCACCTGGCACAGAACGACCTGCATGCGCTGGCGCTGGCGCGGCTGGCGATTTCCCATTTGAATCGCAAAAAGCCGGTGCAGGCGGCAGTGCGTGCGCCGCTGCCGCCCCGGTTCGCCGCCGAAGAACTGTACGGTGTCATTCCGACCGATACCCGCAAACCCTATGACGTGCGCGAAATCATCGCCCGCATCGTCGATGGCTCCGAGTTTCACGAGTTCAAGCCACGTTTTGGCACGACGCTGATCACCGGCTTTGCCCACATCGAGGGTATGCCGGTCGGCATCATCGCCAACAATGGCATCCTGTTTGGCGAATCCGCTCTCAAGGGCGCGCACTTCATCGAACTCTGCTGTCAGCGCAAGATTGCACTGGTGTTCTTGCAGAACATCACCGGCTTCATGGTCGGGCGCAAATACGAAAATGAAGGCATTGCGCGCAACGGTGCCAAGATGGTGACGGCGGTGGCCACGGCAGCGGTGCCTAAGTTCACCATCATCATCGGCGGCAGTTTCGGAGCCGGCAACTACGGCATGTGCGGGCGGGCCTACAGCCCGCGCTTCTTGTGGATGTGGCCGAACGCCCGCATCTCGGTGATGGGTGGTGAGCAGGCCGCCAGCGTGCTGGCCACTGTGCGGCGCGACGGCATCGAGGAGCGCGGCGGTAGCTGGAGCAAGGAAGAGGAAGAAGCCTTCCGCGCGCCGATCCGCAACCAGTACGAGAGTCAGGGCCATCCCTATTTCGCCAGTGCGCGCCTGTGGGACGACGGCATCATCGACCCGGCCGATACGCGCCGCGTGCTGGCGCTGGGCCTCAGCGCCACGCTCAATGCGCCGATACCCGATACCCAGTTCGGCCTGTTCAGAATGTAAGGGAAAGACTCAGATGTTTAACAAGATTCTCATTGCCAACCGTGGCGAGATCGCGTGCCGCGTGGCGGCTACGGCAAGGCGCATGGCCATCAAGACGGTGGCGGTCTATTCCGATGCGGATGCCAACGCCAAACATGTCAGCGTCTGTGACGAGGCAGTCCATATCGGCGGCAGTTCACCCAAGGACAGCTATCTGCGTTGGGAAAAAATTATCGCCGCAGCGCAGGCCACCGGTGCCCAGGCGATCCACCCCGGTTACGGTTTTCTGAGCGAAAACGAAGAGTTCGCGCAAGCCTGCTCGAAGGCCGGTCTGGTCTTCATCGGCCCGCCGGCTTCAGCCATGAAGGCGATGGGCTTGAAGGCCGAGTCCAAGCGGCTGATGGGTCTGGCCGGTGTGCCGCTGGTACCTGGTTATCACGGCGCCGAACAGGACGCCGCGCTGCTGCAGCGCGAAGCCGATGCCATCGGTTACCCGGTGCTGATCAAGGCCAGTGCCGGTGGCGGTGGCAAGGGCATGCGCACAGTGGACAGGGCGGAAGACTTTGCGGCGGCACTGGCCAGTTGTCAGCGCGAGGCCATCAACAGTTTTGGCGACGATGCTGTGCTGATCGAGAAATACGTGCAGCGGCCACGCCACATAGAAATTCAGGTGTTCGGCGACACGCTGGGCAACTACGTCTACCTGTTCGAACGCGACTGCTCGGTCCAGCGGCGCCATCAAAAGGTGCTGGAGGAGGCGCCCGCACCCGGCATGACGCCGGCGCTGCGCAAGCAGATGGGCGAGGCTGCCGTGGCAGCAGCGCGCGCCGTCAACTACGTGGGCGCCGGTACCGTCGAGTTCATCGTTGAGACGCGGCCGCGGACAGATGGTGACGAGCAATTTTCCGCCGGGCCGCCCCAAGGAAACGAAGTTCGGCGAGAGCCAAAATTAGCCCCCTCGGGGGGCAGCGCAGCACCTGCGTCATCGGCCAAGGCCGATCCCGGGGCAGTGGCAAGCGTGGGGGCTTTCTACTTTATGGAGATGAACACAAGGTTGCAGGTGGAGCATCCGATCACCGAAGCCATCAGCGGGCAGGACCTGGTGGAGTGGCAGTTGCGCGTGGCCAGCGGTCAGCCCTTGCCGCTACTGCAGGAGCAACTCAGAATCAGTGGCCATGCGATCGAGGCGCGCATCTGCGCCGAAAACCCGGACAAGAATTTCATGCCTGCGACTGGCACGCTGCACGTTTATGAACTGCCTGATTGCGTCACTTTCGAGCGTGGCAACATCGGCTCCAGCGCTGTCGTGCGGGTCGATTCCGGTGTGCGTCAGGGTGATGCCATTTCTCCCTTCTACGACTCCATGGTGGCCAAGCTGATCGTGCACGGCGACACGCGGGCCCAGGCGCTGGCACGGCTCGACGTGGCTCTGGCCCAGACCCACATCGTAGGACTGAACACCAATGTCCAGTTTCTGCGCAACGTGGTGCAAAGTCGTTCCTTTGTCGAGGCCGATCTGGACACGGGCTTGATTCCGCGTGAGGAGGCGGTCCTGTTCAAGCAGGAAAAAGTCGGGCTGGCTCTGGCGGTGTCTGGTGCCATTGCGCACACGCTGTTGCAGGAGATGGCACTGGAGGCAGATCTTGCCGAGAAGTCCCTATGGCTTGACCCCTGGGCCAGGCGTGACGGTTGGCGCTCGCACGGTCCCAGCACGCGCCGCTTCGACTTTGAATTTGCCGGGGTTGTGCATGTGGTGCAGATGACAACACTGCACGATGGCGCGCTGCAACTCGATGTAGCCGGTGTGAGCGAGAGCTTTTCGTTTGCGGCGGTCACGCATGGCATTGATGTGCACCTGGGTGAGCGGCGCCAGATACTGAATGTCTACAAGAGCGGTGCCGCGGTTCACATCTTCTCTGCACAGGGGGCAACACAACTCATAACGATTGATGCCCTGGCCCATGCCGGCGACAACCAGGCCGAAGGCGGTCGTCTGACGGCACCGATGCCGGGCAAGGTGGTGTCATTTGCCGTCAAGGCGGGTGACAAGGTCAGAACAGGCCAGGCACTGGCGGTGCTCGATGCGATGAAGATGGAGCACACCATTTCGTCACCGATGGATGGTGTGGTGGCCGAACTGCTGTACGCGCCGGGGGATCAGGTGCCCGAGGGAGCGGAACTGCTGAAGCTGGTGACGTCATAGTGACTGCCATGTAAGAATCTCGACGGCTGTCATTCCGGATTGGGTTGTCATCCCGGATTGGGTTGTCATCCCGGACCACGATCCGGGATCCATGGATTGCGGATCAAGTCCGCAATGACAAGCCGGGGTCCGCAATGACAAACCGGAGTTCGCAATGACAGCTTGTGGGGTACGCAAACCATCTATGAAAATCACTTTTTGTTGCACAGGCACCAAAGCCGAACCCTGGTTGCTCGGGCTGCACTCGGCCTTGCCGGGCGCCGAAGTTGCTGTCTGGGAGGCCGGTGCAGCGGCGGCAGATCACGCTGTGGTGTGGGCGCCACCGCAACGGTTTTTTGACGAGCAGACCAGGCTCAAGGGTATCTTCAACATTGGCGCTGGTGTCGATGCATTGCTGAAGCTGAAGTTGCCGCCACAGGCCACCGTGGTGCGTCTGGATGACGCAGGGATGGCGGTTCAGATGGCTGAGTACGTCTGCCACGCCATCATCCGGCATTTTCGTGAGTTCGATGCCTACGAAGCTGACATCGGCGCCGGCAAATGGTCGTACCGCAAGCCGCTTGAACGCAGCGATTTTCCGGTCGGTGTCATGGGGCTGGGTGTGCTGGGCGCCCGTGTCGCACAGAGCGCCGCGCAATTCGATTTTCCGGTGATGGGCTGGAGCCGCTCGGCAAAGAAGCTCAACGGTGTCCGCTGTTTCGCTGGTGCAGAGCAGTTCAAGGACTTTCTGTCAGAGACGCGAATCCTGGTCAACCTGTTGCCGTTGACGCCGGAGACGCGTGACATCATGAGTTTGCAAACCCTGTCACGGCTGCGCAGCGGCGGCTACGTGATCAACGTGGCGCGCGGCGCGCACCTGGCGGATGATGACCTGCTGGCCTTGCTGGACAACGGGCACCTGGCCGGCGCGACGCTCGATGTGTTCCGCACCGAGCCACTGCCGAGTGAGCATCCGTTCTGGCAGCATCCGAAGATCACGATCACCCCGCATACTTCGGCACGTACGCTGCGTGACCAGAGCATTGCGCAAATTGCCGGCAAGATCCGCTGCCTGGAAGCAGGGCGGCCGATTGTTGGTATCGTTGACCGGGTACGCGGCTATTGATTGCGTTCTTGTCAGCACCGAATTGAGGATACGAACATGAATTTCCCCCCACGCGTCAAGCTGGTCGATGTCGGACCGCGTGACGGCCTGCAGAATGAAAAGCAGCCGGTACCGGCATCGGTCAAGATTGAACTGGTGCACCGATTGCAGGCGGCGGGCCTCAGAGAAATTGAGGTCACGAGTTTTGTCTCGCCCAAGTGGGTGCCGCAGATGGCCGATAACGCTGAAGTCATGGCTGGCATCGCACGCGCGCCCGGTGTGCGCTATTCCGTGCTGACGCCGAATCTGCAGGGTTTTGAGGCGGCTTTGCTTTCAAAGCCCGACGAAATCGTGGTCTTTGGCGCTGCCAGCGAAGCCTTCAGCCAGAAGAACATCAACTGTTCCATTGCCCAGAGCATGGAGCGCTTTGCACCGGTGGTGCAGGCGGCGCGCGCGGCCGGCATTTACGTGCGAGGTGCCATGTCCTGCGCGCTTGCTTGCCCCTACCAGGGCGAGGTCACGCCCGAGAGTGTGAGTTACCTGGCTGCACTGATGAAGGACATTGGCGTGCAGCACATCGGCGTTGCCGACACGATTGGTGTGGGCACGCCGCTCAAAGTACAGCGCGCGCTGGAGGCAACGCTGCGCCATTTCGACATCAAGGACATCTCCGGTCATTTCCATGACACTTATGGTCAGGCTCTGGCCAACACGCTGGCGGCACTGCAGGTGGGTGTCTGGCAGTTTGATACTTCCGTCGCCGGCCTGGGCGGCTGTCCCTACGCCAAGGGTGCGACCGGCAATGTGGCGACTGAAGACGTGGTGTACATGCTTCACGGCATGGGCATTGAAACAGGAATCGATCTTGAAAAACTGGTGGATGCAGGTCAATTCATCAGCGACTTCCTGCAGCGCAAATCGGGCTCGTGGGTTGCGACTGCGCTGCTTAACAAGGGGCTTAGCGCATGACTTGCCTGAATATTCCGTCATTGCGAGGATCGAAGCGACGCGGCAATCCAGGAAGTCCGGGGTCATGGATCGCCACGGCCTGCGGCCTCGCGATGACGCAAGGAGGCGCGCTGTGACGCTTGACGCAAATGATTGGCCGCAGGGCGTGCGACGCATTGCAGCAGCCTTGCTGGCGAAGGGTCATCCACATGCGCCGGTGCAACTCGACAACGCAGCGCGTACCGCACAGCAGGCTGCCGACGCGCTGGGCATCGTGCTTGGTCAAATCGCCAAGAGCATTATTTTTTTGCGTAAGTCAGATCAAGCCGCTGTGCTGGTGGTGACCTCGGGCGACCGCCGGGTTGATGAAAAAAAAGTCGCAGCGCTGCTTGGGCCTCTGGGACGCGCCGACGCCAGCTTCGTCAAAGTAAAAACCGGCTATTCGATTGGTGGGGTGCCACCGCTTGCGCACGCTACGGCCTCGGTGACTTTGATCGATCGTGAACTGTTTCGTTTTGAAGAAATCTGGGCGGCAGCCGGGCACCCGCACGCGGTGTTCCGTTTGAGTCCGGCTGATTTGGTGCTGCTCACCGGGGCGCCGCTGGCCGACGTTGTGGTGGACCTGCCATGACCGTGTCGGAAAACGTGCCATCGCCCTGCATTTCAGTCTGCCGAATGAATCAGCAGTCTGGATGGTGTGAGGGTTGCCTGCGCAGCCTGGAGGAGATCGCCCAGTGGGGCAACGCCGGCGATGAACTCAAGCGAGCTATCCTGAGGCGCATCCAACAGCGCCGTGAGACAGAAAAAACATGAAGCACATCACTTTCTATCTGGACTTCATTTCGCCCTACGCCTATCTGGCATTCGAAGAATTGTCACAAGTGCTGATCGGGCACAGCTATAGCGTGACTTACAAGCCGGTGCTGTTTGCCGCCTTGCTGAAGCACCATGGGCAACTCGGGCCGGCCGAGATCCCGGGCAAGCGCGACTGGACCTATCGGCAGGTACTCTGGCTGGCCAAGCAGCAGGGCATCGAGTTGCAGTTACCAGCCAGCCATCCTTTCAATCCACTGGCGCTGCTGCGGCTGGCGCTCGCCTGTGATGCGCAGGGCCTGCCGAATCGCCATGTTTGCGAGACCCTGTTTCGCCATGTCTGGCGCGGCGGCGCCGAGGCGACGGACCCAGCGCGTTTACAGCTTGTGACGCAGCAACTGGAGCCACGTCGCGCGGTCAACAGCGAAGAGGTCAAGGCGCAACTCAAGGCCCATACCGATGATGCTATTGCACTCGGTGTTTTTGGTCTGCCGACGATGGTCGTCGACGACAAATTGTTTTGGGGCTTCGATGCGCTTGCGATGTTGCGCGATTACCTGTCCGGCGACCCGTGGTTCGAGCGCGAATGGGCGGCACCTGCGCGGGTCGCGCAAGGTGTTCGGCGCTGAATCCTGGACGTTATGCCGAACGCCTTCAATTTTTCCGCCTCGCCGTTTGACTGTCTGAATCCGGACGAGCAACGACTGGTTCGCAACAGCGTTGATGTGGTCTATTTCCGGGAGGCGGAGACGGTTCTTGAGGTCGGCAGCGCTCCGACCCATCTGTTTGTCATCATCAAAGGTCACGTGACCCAGTTTGATGGCAACGAGGCCAGCACGAGCTACGGGCCCGATGACTGTTTTGACGGACGTGGACTGGTGGCAGGTCGGGTCAGCAGTCGGTTTGTGGCGACCCAGGAGGTGCTGGCCTACCAACTGGCGCGCCAGGCCGTGAGTGACCTGATTGCCTCGAATGCCACCTTCGGTGCGCTGCTATTTTCCGACATTGGCGACAAGCTCAGTGCCTTGTCTCAGCGCAAAGGCCAGCACGAATTGCAGTCGCTCACCCTGTCAAGGGTGGATGAGGCGTTTTTGCGCCCGGCCCATTTTGTTGATGCGAGCACCGATATCCTGTCGGTCGTCAAGTTGTTTCAGATGCATCGCACCTCGAGCGTGCTGGTGCGCGATGCGCAGAGCATACCGTCGCGGCTTGGTATTTTTACTGCAACCGCCTTGCAGCGCGCCATTCTGGACGGCCGACCGCTGGACCAGTTGGCCGTGGGCGATTTGAGTAATTTTTCGCTGATTGAGGTCGCCCCATCCGACCAGTTGGGTGACGCCATGGCCGTGATGCTGCGTCGGCGTGTGCACAGGGTGGTGGTGGCGCAGGCGGGTGAGGTGATCGGTATTCTGGAGGCGCTCGACCTGTTCAGCTTTCTATCGAACCAGTCGCACCTGATCACGGTGCAGATCGAGGAGGCGAAAGACCTGGCCGGGCTGAGCCAGGCGGCGGCGCGGATCACCCGCATGATTGCCTTGCTGCATCGCAGCGGCTCGCGCATCAACCTGATTGCCAAATTGGTGCAGCAGCTCAATTCGCGCCTGATTGAGCGCGCCTGGAACCTGATTGCGCCGACCCAACTGGTTGCCAACAGTTGCCTGTTTGTCATGGGCAGCGAGGGGCGCGGCGAGCAGTTGCTCAAGACCGATCAGGACAATGGTCTGATCCTGCGCGATGGCTACCGCGCGCCGGACGACATGGCGGCCATCTGTCAGCGTTTTTCCAGCGCCCTGGAAGACTTTGGCTACCCACCGTGCCCGGGCCACATCATGGTCAGCAATCCGCAATGGCGCAACAGTGTCAGTGAATTCGGGCAGATCACGCGCCAGTGGCTGCTCATGCCCACTGGTGACAGTCTGATGAATCTGGCGATTTTCATGGATGCGCACACGGTCAGCGGTGACGACCGGCTGCTCGACGAGGTGCGCCGCGGCCTGATGACACTGGCGACCGACAACGACGCCGTGCTGAGCCGCTTTGCCGCCGCCATCGATTCATTTGGCAGCAGCACCGGCTGGTGGAATCGCCTGTTGGGTCTGGGCGACGCCGAGCAGCAACTCAATCTGAAGAAAGAGGGAATTTTCCCCTTGGTGCACGGCGTGCGCAGTCTGGCGATGGCGCATCGAATTGCAGAAATTGGCAGCGCCGGGCGGATCTCGGCGCTGGTGAAGGCGGGAAAGCTCGATGCCAGCCTCGGTCTGGACCTGACGGAAAGCCTGTACTTCTTCATGGGCCTGCGGCTCAAGGTGGGTCTGGCTGAACTCGAAACGGGACAACTCGTGACCGGTGCCGTCAATTTGGCGCGGCTCAGCAGTCTGGAGCGCGACCTGCTGAAGGACGCCCTGGCGGTGGTGAAACGCTTCAAGGTCTTGTTGCGCTATCGATTCCACCTCGACGCGGTGTAATGCAGGACTTTTTCTTGCCGTCGATCTGGTGGGCTGCGCTGAAGCGCGAGTGGCTGCTCTACCACCTGGGGGACCCGGCATTTACCTTCATGTTCGACCCGGCGCCAGTTGACGAGTGGGTCGCGCTCGACTGCGAAACGACCGGTCTGAATGTGCGCAGCGACGAGATCATTTCAATTGGTGCGGTGCGCATTGTTGGCCGGCGCATCATGACCAGCCAACGATTTGAATTGCTGGTGCGACCAGAGCGCGGCGTGTCGGCCGAGAGCGTGCGCATCCACCGCCTGCGCGAGCGCGACCTGGCGCAAGGCCTGCCAATCGAGGAGGCGGTCAAGCGGCTGATGCATTTCATCGGTAGTCGGCCGCTGGTAGGGTACTACCTTGAATTCGACCTGGCCATGCTCAATCGCGCCATCTGGCCAATTCTGGGCCAGGGTCTGCCGCAGGAAAAAATCGAGGTTTCCAGTCTTTACTATGACTACAAGTTCCGCCAATTGCCGCCCTACCAGCAACAGGCCAACGCTGACATTGATCTGCGTTTTGCAACCCTGATGAAAGATCTTGATCTGCCGCTGCGCGAGGCCCACGACGCGCTCAATGACGCCGTGATGGCGGCACTGGCTTTCATCAAACTACGCCAGCTACGCGGGGATTGACGAACAAAAAACCGGGCTCGAAAGCCCGGTTTGCTGTTGCGCCACGGCGGACGAGGTTTTTGTCGCTCAGTGACCTGAAGCGCCGGCGGCACCGAAACCGGTTTCCGAACGGACCTGCTGCGCCGGGAACGCAGCGCGTTCCTTGGCTGCGTTGGGGCTGCGGTCCAGAATCGAGAACAACCAGATGCCGACAAAGCCGATGGTCATAGAGAACAGGGCTGGCGAGGTGTAGGGAAAGAGCGCCGAACCCTTGGGGTAGCCCAGCGTCGCTTCCCAGACCGATGGTGACACCACGGTCAGTCCAACTGAGGAGATCAGGCCCATGAAGCCGCCGATGACGGCGCCCTTGGTCGTGCAGTCTTTCCACAGCACGGCCATGAAGAGCACGGGGAAGTTGGCCGAAGCGGCAATCGCAAACGCCAGCGACACCATGAAAGCGATGTTCTGTTTTTCGAACGCAATGCCGAGCGCAACAGCGACGACGCCGAGCACCACCGTGGTGATGCGCGAGACCTTGAGTTCGGCAGCGCTGTCGGCTTTGCCCTTCTTGATCACGGTGGCGTAGATGTCGTGCGAAACGGCCGAGGCACCCGACAGCGTCAGGCCTGCCACCACCGCCAGAATCGTGGCAAACGCGACGGCCGAAATGAAGCCGAAGAAGACGTTGCCGCCGACTGCCTTGGCCACCAGCACAGCCGCCATATTGGCCGAGCCGCCGCCGCCCTTGATGACGCCGGTTGCTGTATTGGCAAACTCGGGGTTGGTCAGTACCAGCGTGATGGCGCCGAAGCCGATGATGAAGATCAACACGTAGAAGTAGCCAATCCAGGTGGTGGCCCAAAGCACCGACTTGCGCGCTTGCTTGGCATCGGGAACGGTGAAGAAGCGCATCAGGATGTGCGGCAGTCCGGCGGTGCCGAACATCAGCGCCATGCCGAAAGAAATCGCCGAGATCGGGTCTTTCACGAAGCCACCCGGGCCCATGATCGCGAGGCCGATCCTGGCCGCTTCTTCAGCGCCCTTGCCGCCATTGGCAGCGATGCCGGTTCTGACTTTGACGCCCTCGGCGAACAGGGCCTCCGGGCTAAAACCGTATTGCGCCATGACCATGAAGGCCATGAAGCTGACCCCGGCGAGCAGCAAGCAGGCCTTGATGATCTGCACCCAGGTCGTAGCTGTCATGCCACCAAACAGCACGTAGACCATCATCAGCGCGCCGACAATCACCACGGCGAGCCAGTAGTCCAGACCAAACAGCAGTTTGATCAGGGCTCCGGCGCCGACCATCTGGGCGATCAGGTAGAAGGCGACCACCACCAGCGTGCCGGAGGCGGCGAAGACGCGGATCGGTGTTTGTTGGAATCGGTAACCGGCGACATCGGCAAACGTGAACTTGCCCAGGTTGCGCAAGCGTTCGGCCATCAGGAAGGTGACCACAGGCCAGCCGACCAGGAAGCCTATCGAATAGATCAGGCCGTCGTAACCGGTCGCCATGACGGCGGCGGAAATGCCGAGGAAGGAAGCCGCCGACATGTAGTCGCCGGCAATCGCCAGACCGTTCTGGAAGCCCGTGATACCACCACCGCCGGTGTAAAAGTCAGCTGCCGACTTGGTTTTGGCAGCAGCCCATTTGGTGATGAACAGCGTCAGAATGACAAAGCCGCCGAACATGCTGATCGCGACCCAGTTGGTGGGCTGCTTGTCCACTTGCCCCATGTCGGCGCCGGCGGCCAGTGCGCCGCCAGCCAGTAGCAGCAGCACGAACGCTGCCATCGTTGTCTTCAAGGTTTTCATTTGGCGGCATCTTTCAGGATGTCGCTGGTCAGCGCATCAAATTCATTGTTGGCACGGCGCACATAGATGGCCGTGATCAGAACGGTAAAAACGATGACTCCCATGCCGATGGGGATACCCAGCGTGGTTACGCCAGCGCCAATGGGCTGTGCAAGAAAGGGCTTGTTGAAAGCAATCAATGCGATGTAGCCGTAATACACGAGCAGCATCAGCAGTGTCAGGGCCCAACCGATGTTGTTGCGCTTTCTCTTCAGTTCAAGGTACTTTGGATTCTTTTGAATTCTGTCGACCACGGGATCACTCATGTCGGCTTTCTCAGGTTGGGGTGGAACAAATTGCGGGACGCTTGTCGTCCAGACGCGGCGCGATTGTGCAAACATCGACTGACCATGCCCTTACGCTGCGACGCTCCCCGTCGAGTCGATCCGGGATGTTTTACGAAAATCATTTTGAAACAATTTGGTATTTTTTTGAGATTTGTTGAGATATTTATCGACTTTAAAGGGATGGGTTTTCCCGTATTTTTGTCTTTGAATTTCATATCGAGAAACGCGAGGTGAGGGTTAACGATAGGGCTGTAAGAATGCGTGAAGCCTGGTGTAAGTTTCTGCAAGAGACGTGTCAGAGTGCAGTCAGTGATGGCTTTGATAGTCCGCCCTAGATGCCGGTCCAGGCATCATTAATTCATACTTTAGGAGACATCAATTATGGCAACAGCTGCGGCCCCAAGGCCAATGTCAGAAGGCGAGAAGATGGTGATCTTCGCCTCGTCGCTAGGCACAATTTTTGAGTGGTACGACTTTTATCTGTTCGGCGTGATGTCGGCCATTATTGCGGCCAACTTCTTTTCGGCATTGGATGAAAGCACGCGCAACATTTTCGTGTTGCTGGCCTTCGCGGCCGGCTTTGCGGTACGTCCCTTCGGCGCCTTGGTGTTTGGTCGGCTGGGCGACATGATCGGCCGCAAGTACACCTTCCTGATCACCATCCTGATCATGGGCCTGTCGACGTTCCTGGTGGCCTTCCTGCCGACTTACAAGACAGCCGGCATCATCGCGCCTATCGCCCTGATTGCCCTGCGCATGTTCCAGGGTCTGGCTCTGGGTGGTGAGTACGGTGGCGCTGCCACCTATGTGGCCGAGCATGCCCCACACGGCAGGCGTGGCTTCTACACCTCCTGGATTCAAACCACGGCCACGGTGGGTCTGATGCTGGCCCTGATGGTGATTCTGGGTACCCGTACCTACTTCGGTGAAAAGGACTTTGCTGATTGGGCCTGGCGTATTCCTTATGCCATGTCGGGCATTTTGCTGGCTATCTCGGTCTGGATCCGCTTGAAGCTTAATGAGTCACCGGCCTTCGCCAAAATGAAATCTGAGGGCAAGACCTCCAAGGCACCGCTGTCGGAATCTTTCGGCCAATGGAAGAATGCCAAGATCGTGATCTTTGCTCTGCTTGGCTTGACAGCGGGTCAAGCCGTGGTCTGGTACGGCGGTCAGTTCTATACCCTGTTCTTCCTGCAAACCTTCCTGCGAATCGACGGGCCAACGGCCAACGTTCTGATCGCCGTTTCTCTGATTTTGGGGACGCCTTTCTTTGTGTTCTTCGGCGCCTGGTCCGACAAGATTGGACGCAAGCCCATCATCATGGCCGGCTGCCTGCTGGCGGTGCTGACTTACTTCCCGCTGTTTGGTGCGCTCACGACTTACGGCAACCCGAAACTGCAGCAAGCGATCCAGAAGTCTCCGGTGACCGTGGTTGCGGACGCTGGCAGTTGTAACCTGATTCTGAACTTGACCGGTACCGCAAAGTTCACCACACCCTGTGACCTGGCGCGTGTCTACCTGTCCAATTCCGGCGTGAACTACGACAGCGTGGCGCAGCCTGGCGCGGTTGCCAACGTCAAGGTCGGTGACAAGTCGATTGCGTCCTACGATGGTGCGGCACCCAACATGAAGGATGAAAAGGCGCGTTTTGAGAAGGAAGTCCGCGCAGCCCTGAATGAAGCAGGCTATCCGGCCAAAGCAGACCCGATCCCGGTGGGTTCAAGCAACTGGCTCATGCTGGTGCTGATTCTGACCATTCTGGTGGTCTATGTGACCATGGTTTACGGGCCGGTTGCCGCCATGTTGGTGGAACTATTCCCGACGCGGATTCGCTACACATCCATGAGTTTGCCGTATCACATTGGCAACGGCTGGTTCGGTGGCTTTCTGCCGGCCATTTCATTCTCCATTGTGGCGGCGCAAGGCAATATTTACAGCGGTCTGTGGTATCCCATCATCATCGCCGGTATGACTTTTGTCATCGGCATGATCATGGTGAAAGAGACGAAAGACGTTGATATTTACGCCAACGACTGAACGTCAAGACAGATACTCGATCCGGCTGATTGAGGCCGGTTGAGAAAAACGGGCCCTCCGCGTGAGGGCCCAACTATTTTTGGAGAACGAGAATGTGGAAAATTGCAGCAGGTTTCCTGGTATTTGCGGGTATTGCCCTTTATATGTTGAGCAAGGGGGGTGATGTGGACATCAGCGGCAATGAGCATGGCTCCACCGCTGAACATGCGCCAGCGGCCGTAGCGCCGGCATCCGCGCCAGCCAGCGCCAGCAAATAGCACAAGCGGGCAGCAGCCCGCTTTTTTTCACTGCGAAGTTCCCCTGATTGTCATTGCGAAGTTCCCCTGATTGTCATCGCGAGCGAAGCGTGGCGATCCATGACCCCTGAATACATGCACTGCCGCGCTT
>CAITQH010000366.1 GCA_903894475.1 uncultured beta proteobacterium | reverse complement strand
TGGAAACGCCTGATCAATTCCTTTTCTAAGCCATCGAGTGTCATATTCATCAAGATTGGTGATATGACCCCGCCTTGTGGCGTGCCTTCTTCGGTTGGAAATAGCTGTCGATGATCAACATAGCCCGCCTTCAGCCATTGCCGAAGAATGACCGTATCCATGGGAATATTCCGCAGGAGCCAGTCGTGGTTTATGCGATCAAAACAACTACGGATATCGCATTCCAGAATCCATTGTGCCGACCACCTTTTGGACAGAACGTTGAAACACTGTTCAATGGCGTCGGCGGTACAACGCTCTAGACGAAACCCGTAAGAATTGGCATCCGCTGTGCTTTCAGACACTGGGTCGAGTGCCAACGCATAAAGCGCCTGCATTGCTCGATCCAGCATAGTCGGAATGCCCAGCGGTCGCTGCTTCCCATTGGCCTTTGGAATGTAGACACGTCGCAGTGGTTTCGCACAATAGCCTCTGCGTTTTAGTCTGAGCACAGCGTGAGCTTTGTTTTGTGGCCGTGACCACAACTCGCCGTCCACGCCACTCGTTCGCTTGCCATGATTTTCCGTTACGCGTTTTACAGCAATGGTCTTGCCGTAAAACGAGTGGGTCAGCAGCCATTGCAAGGCTTTCACCTTGCCCCAGCGACCTTCCCGTGTTGCATTGGCAATACGCACTTGCAGCCTTTTGACATAGCGATGCGCTTCGGCCCAGTCGATGCTGTGCCAAAGTAACTCGCCATCGGGTGGCGCACACACAGCAGATGCTGCGTTCATTTGCTTTCCATCCTTCAAAGGTTCTCCAAATTCTCTTGCCAAGAAAGACCAGCCGGAAGTGGGCTCGCTTTCGCGCGGGATGATGTTGCAATCCCTATTCACGTCATTACAACGTGGCCTTCGCTTTTTCCGGCATCCTCTACCCGCACCGCCAACAGCCTTCCTTACGGTTGACCTGCTTGAGCACAAGGCACAAGCGGTAATACGGGCTTACCGTGTTCCACGCAAATAACAAAGAATGGTTTAGGTCCTGCCTTTTCCCCGGCAACACTTTGTCCCTGTATCCGGACCACGAAGCCGGATAACCTGTTGCACACCTTTTGGTTCAAGCCTGTCAGCACCTTTGGCTCAGTCTTCTGTAACGGGGTTTATCAGCAGTTCACATATGTTGACCATGCCATCCAACCTAGCATCCTGCCGCCTCAGTGCTGGCAGCTTTGGCGTTGTCTCACGACTTCACCTTTTCTTCCGCAGGGAAGAAGGATTACATTGTCCCGACGGCTTCAGACCAGACCGTTACCAGTTTCGCCTGCGTCGGTAGGTTACGGTTGAGGGCACAACCGGTTGCATCTCCTTTCAAAAGTACAACAATTATTTGCGCGACCTTTCACGTCGCACCCTCGGATCAGAATCAAAAACCAACCCAAGCTCATCGGCACGTCGGTTGTCAGCCGCGATTTCTCGATCAATATCTTCTGCGTCGTAGCCAAAGCCCGAGATCGCCTCCGACCTGGACATCAGTCCAGCTCGAATGGCGGTGAGCATGGCGTCGAACTCCTTCTTCGGATCGACCCACTGCCAGCCCTGCGGGATCCACTTGGCGGCCAGGTAATCACGCCGCCGCGTGGCAAAGCCGGGCAAGCTGAGCGCACCCTCGAGCACTGCCTGCTCA
>CAITQH010000365.1 GCA_903894475.1 uncultured beta proteobacterium | reverse complement strand
TGGGCCGGCGCGAGCCTCATTTCGGTATCACCGTCACGGTATCTTGGCGCTTTTGCGTTCACGCGCTGGCGCATGCTGATGGTCGCCTTGATGCTGTGGGCTGTGTCGCTCGCCAGTGGCGGCTGGCGCAGTCTTCAGCCGGCGTCCTGGAGCGTCATGGCCCTGAGCGGCCTGATTGGCATCTTCGTTGGCGACACCGCCCTGTTTGCCGCCATGAACCGGCTAGGGCCACGGCGCTCGGGAGTGCTGTTTGCCACCCATGCCATGTTCGGTGCGTTGCTGGGTTTCTGGCTGCTGGGCGAACGCATGAGTCTGCAGGCCAGCTGGGGCAGCGCCCTGACCATGGCTGGCGTCATCAGCGCCATCCTGCTGGGCCGCGACAAGGATGACCAGCATGCCTGGGAGGCAGATCGTGGGCACGTCGGCGCTGGCGTTGCACTGGGGCTGTTGGCGGCCCTGTGCCAGGCGGTCGGATCACTGATTGCCAAGCCCATGCTGAGTGGCGACCTTGATCCGATTTCAGCCTCTGCGGTTCGGGTGTCGGTGGCCTGCTGCGCCCATTTCATCCTGCTGTGGTTCGGCCTTCCAGCAGCCCGGGCGCACCATCGCCTGACGCTGCGCGTGCTGGCACAAACTGCCCTCAATGGTTTCATCGCGATGGGGGTCGGCATGACGCTGGTTTTGCTGGCCCTGCAAAGCGGCGATGTCGGCATGGTCGCCATTTTGTCCTCGGTATCGCCCGTTCTGTTGCTACCCTTGCTGTGGTTGCGATTGGGCCGCGCACCGGCATTCGGTGCCTGGGTCGGCGCCGGTTTGACGGTGCTGGGTACGGCGCTGATTCTGCTGCGCTAGCAGTTGTTTCCTTCGAGAAGCTGGTGCCAACCTCGCGTGGGCCGAGGGCTATGCAGTGGGTGACTCCGCGAATGTCCCCCGGCCTGCGGCCTCCTCCTTGATTTCGCTGCGCCACCCACCGCATAGCCCTCCGCAACGAAAGTCTGTGGTTTATGCTGCTCGTACACCAACCCTGGTTGAAAGATCTGGCTGATGGGGCGCTCTGCGTAGCGACATCAAGGAGGAGCCCAAAGGGCGGGGGACAGTCGCGGAGCTGAGTGCCACGGCGGCCTGATCCACCCTACATGCTGAGCAATATTTGGCTCGGCATCATTTCGGGAAAGATCCATAGCAGCACCAACATCATGCGTGGGTGATCCAGCTTGCGTGGTCGGCGTGCTCCAGATGCGGCAGCGTGTTGAACGTTACCAGCGTGTGACGCTTGGGGTTGAAAGCAAACTCGGTGACGGCGCTGTTGCGGATGCGCATATTGAGTTCGATGGTGGTCTCGGGTGTCGTGCCCAGGACATGACCCACAGCGGTGGCGATGGGGCCACCGCTAGAGACCAGCAACACATTGCCGTCGCAGTTCTTGCGGACATGGTCCAGCGCGCTGGTCACACCGAACTGAAACTCGCGGTAACTCGGCATACCCTTGGGACTGACGACCCCATTCATCCATTGCGTCAAGCCGTCTCGCAGCAGACGAAAGTGGTGACGATAAAGCTCGGGTGTATCGGGTTTTTCGAGCTTGTGCGGATACACCGCAGCGATGACGGCTTCGCTGTCAAACTCGTTCAGGCCAGGCCACTGTAGTGTGGCCTGTTCGGGCGACTCGCCGGTGGCGCTCGCTTGCAACCCTTCCCGGATCGCCTCAAAGGTCTGCACTTGGCGGCGCAGAGTACCGGTCAACACGGCATCAAAGCGCAGGCCCTTCTGGCGAAAATAGTCACCCAATCGCGCACTTTGCTTTTGCCCCAACTCACTCAAGTTGTCGTAGTCTGCGGCGCCAAACGAAGCCTGGCCATGGCGTACGAGGTAAAGGGTTCCCATGCAGCGAATCTAAACGATGCGATGCCTGCTCTCTTGTCGCGCTAGCGACCAGGTGCTGCACGCCCCGGGGCAGTCCAGCACGGGTCCTGTCACAGCTTGACCGTTCCCTCGACACAGGTCACCGACTCGCCGCCGACCCAGACCTGCCCCTGCTCGTCCTGCTCGATATGGACGCGCCCGGCGCGGCCCAAACAATGGCCTTGCTCGGCGATGTAGACACCAGGAGCAAGTCCCTCGGCAATCAGCCATTGGGCCAGACTGGCGTTGAGGCTACCGGTTACCGGGTCTTCGTTGACACCGACCGGCGCCGCAAAGGCTCGCACCTCGACTTCGGGAAGATCTGGCATCGCGCCTGCCGCACTGATCGAACGCCACGAAGAAGCGCGCGCCTCCCGGTTTGAGCGCGCGATCAGCAGCGACGCCGGCGCTGCATTCTCGATGGAGGCCACTCCGACCTTGTAGCCCAGATTTTTGAGTGCCAGATGGTCGGGGCTAAGCTGCAAAACGGCTTGACGGCTATCGAGCAGCAAAGTGAGCCAGACCGGGCCATTGTCGAGCAACTGTGCAGCCCGGATTCGAGCTGGTTCGACGCCCAGGGCAGCCACAACTTCTGCCAATAATGCTGGTTCCACCGGGCGGCGCTGTAGCGCCGGTGCGGCAAAGCGCAGACGCGCAGCGTCCCGACGAATCTTCACAAGCCCAAAAGCACACTCCTGCACGATCACGCTTTCCGCTTTGGGCCTGCCTCCCGCCTCAAGCCAGGCGTGGCAGGTACCCAGCGTCGGGTGGCCGGCAAACGGCAATTCAGCGCCGGGGGTGAAAATGCGCACTCGGTAGTCTGCGCCTGCAGCAGCGCCGGCTTCGCTGGGCGGCAGCAGAAAGGTGGTTTCAGACAGATGGGTCCAACTGGCGAAATGCTGCATTTCCTGGTCAGACAGGTCGCTGCCGTCCAGCACCACAGCCAGCGGGTTGCCTAGGTAGGCGGACGCACCGAAGACATCCACTTGCTTGAATCCGCGCGTCTTCATTCTTTCGTCACGCTCTCTGTTTCACTTGTTACTGGACTTTGAACGGGCATCTTTCGCCCAGCGAAGACCACCGCGATGACGGCCAGACCAAAGCCCGCCGTCAGCCAGTCCAGCGTTTCCCCTAGCAGTGGCACAGCAAACAACATGCCCAGAAAGGGCTGAAGCAGTTGCAACTGGCTGACACGCACAGTGCCACCTAACGCCAGCCCACGGTACCAGGCAAAAAAGCCGAGCCACATGGAGAATACGCCCACATAGGCGAAGGCCCACCATGCCTGCGCCTTGATCGCTGAAGCGGGCCACTCGATAATGGCCAGCGGCAGATTGACCGGTAAGGAGATCAGCAGCGCCCAGCAGATGACGTAGTCAGGTCGCATACG
>CAITQH010000364.1 GCA_903894475.1 uncultured beta proteobacterium | reverse complement strand
GCGCCAGCGCGGAGCCCGGTACCGACCAGCCTTTGCGCTCCACCTCGGCAACCACTTCGGCGGAGACGATCAACACATCCGGCTGCGTACCCTCGGCCAGGCGTCGCAACAGCACGCCTACCGGTGCGTACTCCACCTGCAGCGTCTTGTGCGATACCTTCTCGAACTCGACCACCAGTTCTTCGAGGGCCGGCTTCGCCGCGCCTGCGCTCCATACCAAAAGGTCAGCGGCAGCGCATGGCAGGGACAAACCCATAGCAGCCAGGCCCAAAGCCAGAAGGCGCCAGGCACGGACTAAAGGCAGGTTCTTCATGAAAGCATCTCCAGGTTGCCGTTCAGGGAATTCGCGCCGCTTCGACTTCCATTTGTGCGACCAGTTCTTCCATTTGCTCGACCATCGCCTGTACCGTCTCGCGTCTGGACAGATCAACCCCGGCCTTTTGCAACTGCTGCATCGGGTGGTCGTTGCCGCCGCTCTTGAGCAGGCTGAGGTAGCGCTCGGTGGCTGCTGCGCGGGACGCATCGGAGCCGCTTGTCATGTCCTTGAAGAGCTTGGCCGATGAGGCAAAGCAGGTGGCGTACTGGTAGACGTAGTAGGGTGAGTTGAAAAAATGCGGGATGCGCGACCAGGTGTATTTGTACAGGTCATCGACAGTGACCGCATCACCGTAGTAGTCCTGCAGCAGTTTCAGATAAATGCTGTTCAGCACGTCGGAAGTGATTGGCTTTCCCTGCTCAACCAGCCTGTGCGCCTGCAACTCAAAATCGGCAAACAGCACCTGGGTGTAAAAGGTTCCGACGATGGAGTCGACGGCGTGCTGCAGCAGCAGGAAGCGCTCCTTCGGATCACTTGTCGCGTGCAGCAGGCGGTTCAGCAGAAAGCGTTCGTTGGTGGTGGAGGCCACCTCAGCGACGAAGATGGTGTAGGCCGCAGTCACAAAGGGTTGCGCTTCATGCGACAGCAGGGTGTGCATGGCGTGGCCGCCTTCGTGCGCCAGCGTGAATAGCGCGTCCTGTGTGTCGTTGTGGTTGAGCAGCATGTAGGGGCCGACGCCGTAGATGCCGCTGACATAGGCGCCGCTGCGCTTGCCTTCACTTTCATAGACATCAATCTGCTTGCCGGTCATGAACTTCTGGTACCTGGCAAGGTAATCGGCGCCCAGCGGGGCTACCGAGGCCAGCACCTGCTCACGCGATTCGGCAAAGGTGTAAGCCTTGTCGGTCTTGTAGATCGGGATGGCTCCGTCGTACAGGTGATAACTCTCCAGCCCGAGCAGTTTCTTGCGCAATTTGACATAGCGTTGCAGCGGCGCCGTGCCCTGGCGCACGGTATCGACCAGATTGGTCACTACCGAGGCTGGAATCGCGTTGCCGTCGAGCGCGGCTTCGAGCGTGCTGGGGAAGTTGCGTGCCTGTGCGTTGAACCAGTCGTGCTGCAACACGCCGTTGTAGATGGCAGCGTAAGTGTTGGTGGTCGCCGAATAGGTCTTCAGGTAGGACTCAAATGCTTTGGCGCGATCAGCCTGTTTGTAGTTGGTCGCAAGCACAGACTGGTAGGTGCCGGGCGAGAGCTTGATTTCCTTGCCGTCTGACAGTGTGACCAGCGGAAACTTGATGTCCGAGGTTGACAACTCCTGGAAAGTGGCTCTCGGCGTAGCGTTGAAACGCGCGGCATAGGACAGCAGGCGCTCGCCAGACTCGTCCAGCACATGTTTTTGCTGGCGGTAGTTGTCCAGAATCGTGAAACGGTAGGCTTGCAGCGCTGGCGTGGCGGCAATCCACTGCTCCATTGTTGGCTGTGCCACGGTCAGCAACTCCGGCGTGAACCACGAGGTGGCAGTGCCGAGTTTCGCGAACAGTGCCATGACCCGTTGAAACTTGCCTGCTACGTCCTGCTTGCGCGTGTCAATGTCACGCTGCAGCGCCGTGTAGCCATAGACCCGGTACTCAAGTTTGCCGATGTCGTCGAAAGCCTGGTACGCCTTGAGGACCGCGTCCGGTCCATTTTTGAGTGTGCCCTTGAGTTTGACAAATGCCTCAATCCGGCGGTCGATGTCCTGCATGCCGGCCTCCCAGTCGTCCCAACTGGCGTAGATGGGGCTGAAGTCCCAGCGGAATTCCGGTGCTATTTCAGCGCGGTTCTGGGTCGCTGGCTTGGCGCCATCGGCCGCCAGCACGCCAGCTATCAGTGTGAGTGACATGGCAGCGCCGACGAGGCTGCGAAAAATAGTGTTCATGGCGAGTGGACCTTGCAGTGGGGCAGGCTGTTGGGGTGTGACGGCGCGAGTATCGCATCGCCAGCGGCGCCGTGTGCGGCGGGGCTTCTGCTGATGGCTGGAGCTCCGAAATTCACGATATTTGTGTCGCAAGGCTGCCTGTTGCCGGGCGCGCTGCGGTGGGTGACTCCGCGAATGTCCCCCGGCCTTTGGTCTTGTCATCCCGGATGTCCAGTTTGTCATCCCGGACTTGATCCGGGATCCAGTGCCACGCCACCACTGGATTGCGGATCAGGTCCGCAATGACAGCCATTCAGCGGCATAAAGTTATTGGGGGAAGACACCCATTTCCCGTCACCAAACGAGATGCACTGCAGTGCTTTCGCACGCGGCCAAATAGGGCTGTTGGCTCCTCTCTTCCGCCCGGCGGGGCGGGAGAGAGGCGGGGGAGAGTGAGTGGGGAGAGAAGTGGTCGCCGAGTCGATCAGTGGACGGCCAACTTTGGCGCCAGCCGCAAAGCCCTGACGTGCCGTAACAGCATCGGAATCGCCAGTGCCGCGCCAATCAGCGTCGGCGTCAGACCCGGCGCAATCAGCAGGATGGCTGCGACAAAGCACAGGTATTGCTCCCAGCGTTTCATCTCCACCAGGAAGTACTTGGACAAGGCGGCTGCCAGCATCGTGATGCCGAGCACGCAGCCAACAAAGGTCACCACAAAGTCGTACCAGGTGAAGCCTTTGGCAACCAGCAACAGCGAGGGCGAAAAGACAAAGACAAAGGGTACCAGTGCCTTGGCCATGCCGAGACGAAAAGCCGTGTTGCCGGTTTTGAACGGGTCGCTGCCGGCCATGCCGGCTGCTGCATAAGCGGCCAGCGCCACCGGCGGCGTGATGTCGGCCAGCACGCCGTAATAGAAGACAAAGAAGTGCGCCACCAGCGGCTCCACACCCAACTGCACCAGCGTGGGTGCAGCTACCGATACCATGATGATGTAGGTGGCCGTGGTCGGGATGCCGCAACCCATCAGAACACAGACCACAGCCGTCATGAACAGGGCGCACAGCAGGGTCATCGACTGCAGGCTCGCCATGGCCGCAGGAATGACCCAGGCCATTGCTCCTGCCATGCTTTGCGCCGCGCCGGTGATGATGAAGCTGATCTTGAAGCCGACGCCGGTCAGGGTCACCACGCCGATCACAATGCCGACGGTGGCGGCAGCTGCACCGACCGCCAGTGCATACTTGGCACCGGTCTCCAGGGCTTCCACCAGGTCGGCATGCTTGATTCGGCCGGTGATCCTGGCGAATTTTGCAAACAGTATTTCAGCCAGAATGCCGGCAGCAAACAGCGTGAGCTTGGTCTGTGTGTTGTACTCGCCGTAGTCGCCAAAGGCAATCGCCACCAGCAAACCATGCAAACCGAGCATCAAGGCCCAGTTCTTGACGGTGTTGCCCTGCGTGGCAGTTGACAAGCCCACGATGGCGCAGGAACTGATGCCGACAAATGCCGCCAGATATGGCGTGCGCCCGGAGGTCAGGATGCTGATCAGGAGCAGCAAGGGAATAAGTGTCGGCCAGCGCATTTTGAGCGAGGCCGCGAGCCTGGGCATTTCGTCCTCGCTCAGGCCACGCAAGCCATAGCGCTTGGCTTCAAAGTGCACCTGCATGAAGACACCGAAAAAGTGCATGAAGGCCGGCACCACAGACGCCGCAATGATGGTCTGGTAGGGCAGGTTCAGGAACTCGATCATCAGGAACGCTGCTGCGCCCAGCACCGGCGGCGTGATCTGACCACCGGTGGAAGAGGCTGCCTCCACAGCAGCAGCGAAGTGGCGCTGGTAGCCGACGCGGATCATGGCCGGAATCGTCAGCGAGCCCACCGTCACCGCGTTGGCCACCGAGGAGCCGCTGAGCATGCCAAACATCGCTGAACCAAAGACACTGACTTTGGCCGGACCTCCAGCGTAGCGCCCGGCAATGCTGGCGGCAAGGTCCAGAAACAACTGCCCTAGGCCGACGCGGGTGGCCAGCACACCAAACAGCACGAAGTGAAAGACGTAGGTCGCGACCACGCCGACCGCTATGCCGTAAATACCCTGGCTGGTCATGTACTGATGATTGATCATCTGGCTCCAGCTGGCACCAGCGTGTTGCAGCAAGCCCGGAAAGATCGGCCCCAGCATGGCATAGGCGGTGAAGCCGATGGCGATCAGGGGAAGCGGCCAGCCCATGCAGCGCCGCGTTGCTTCCAGCAGGGTGCAAAACAGAATCGTGCCGAACAGTACGTCCCAGTTGCTGGGGTTGCCGATACGAAAAGCCAGGTCGTCAAACACATAGGGTATGTAGAGCACACTGAGGGCGCAGCACAGGCCGAGCAGCCAGTCGCTGAGCGGTACGCCACCGGGGCTTAGCCAGGAACTGCGTGGTGCCGTGGCGGCGGTTTTCTTGCTCCTCGCAAAGACCAGAAAAATCATGCTCAGCACAAAAGCCATGTGCACGCTGCGGTGCGTAATCTCCTGAAGCAAGCCAAAACCCGCCGTGTAGTAATGAAAACACGACAAGGAAATCAGCATCCATTTGACGAGCTGCGTGGCAGGCGGCACGGTTGGCCGAAAGCGCATCTCGGGGTCAAACTTCTCTTCCAGTTCCTGGAGTTTTCTCTCGTCGGGCAGGCTGATGGCAGGAGTATTCATGGTGTTCTCGAAGCGGCTTCAGAAACGGCAACGGGCGGAAGGTCCGCCCGTTGTCTGTCGAATCATCGGAGCGAGTCTATTTCAAAACGCCGGCTTCACGGTAGAACTTCTCGGCACCCGGATGGAATGGAATGCCAACACCCTGCACGGCATTTTGCAGGTTGATGTACTTGCCCTTGGCGTGACCGGCCGCCAGTGTCTTTTGCGCTGCGTCGCTGTACAGGGCTTTGGTGATCTGATAGACCGTGTCGGCGTCCGCCTTGTCGCTGGTCACCCATTGCGCGCCAACCGCAAGGGTCTTGACGGCGGCAACGCCCTTGTAGGTGTCGGCAGGTATGTTGTCCACGGCAAAGAAGCCACTGTTCTTGCGCAAGGCGTCAGCCTGCGGACCGTCGATAGGCACCAGTTCAATGCCGCCACCACTGGAAGCCAGTTCGGCGATGGCACCCGCTGGTGCACCGCCAGTGAAGAAGAAGGCATCCAGCGCGCCGTCCTTCATCTTGTCGCCGGCCTGATTCGGCTTGATGTATTCGGGTTTGATGTCTGACTCCTTGACGCCATAGGCCAGCAGCACCAGACGCGCATTGATCAGCGTTCCCGAACCCGGTTCGTCGAGTGCGACGCGCTTGCCCTTGAGGTCGGCCACGGTCTTGATGTTGGAGCCCTTCTTGACCACGATGTGCAGGCTTTCAGGGTACAGATTGGCAATCATGCGCAGACCCGCCACGTTGGGCTTGCCTTCATAAATGCCGGTGCCTTTTTGCGCCCAGGTGGCGACGTCGGACTGGCTGAAGCCCGACTCCATGGAGCCACCGGCGATGCCGTTGACATTGGCCAGCGAGCCGTTGGAGGCCTGCGCCGTGGCGATGATCTTGCCGGGGACCGAGACCGCATTGGCAATCATGCCGCCAATCGGATAGTAGGTGCCGGCGGTGCCGCCCGTGCCGATACGGAAGTACTGCTGCGCCTGGGCGGCGCCGGCCATCGCCAGCGTAGCTGCCACGGCCAATAGCGAGGTCTTGACGATCAGTTTGAGGATCATGGTTTCTCCAGTCAGGATGAGTTTGCGAACAATAATGGTAGGTTAACAGGTTAAAGCACGATGCGCGCCAAAATGAGACTATTGAGCTTTCCATAAATCATAACGCGCACAAAGGAACACACTATCGTGCCGGACTCAGTAGCTGTCATCCCGGGCTCAGTAGCTGTCATCCCGGACTCGGCAATTGTCATCCCGGACTTGATCCGGGATCCAGTGCCACACCACCACTGGATTGCGGGTCAGGCCCGCAATGACCAATTGGACCCGCAATGACCAATTGGACCCGCAATGACAATGCGGTATCCGTTGTTGTTGGGCGGTGTCATGGATTTCGGAAACATCAATAAGGGTAACCCGCGGTCAGTCAGACACCGAGGTATCCGGACAGGGCTTCGTCGCAGGCCAGGGTGGTGGAAGCGCCGTGCAGCACGACGCGCCCCTTTTGCAGTACCAGGGCGTGATTGGAGCGTGCCAGCACCTTGCGGTAGTCACGGTCCACAATCAGCGTGGCAATGCCACTGGCGCTGATCTCGCCGATGACGCGCCAGATCTCGGCCACGATCAGGGGAGCCAGTCCCTCGGTCGCTTCGTCCAGCACGATCAGTTCCGGGTGCGTCATCAGCGCACGACCTATCGAGAGCATCTGCTGCTCGCCGCCCGAGAGCTGTCCACCCATCTGGGCGATGCGTTCGGCCAGTCTGGGAAAGGTTTCGAGCACGCGCTCAAACGACCAGTCCTTGCGCCCGTCGCGGCCATATCTGGCGGCCATCAGCAGGTTTTCCCGCACCGAGAGATTGGGGAAGACGCCGCGCCCCTCCGGCACGTAAGCGATGCCCAGGCGTGCCACCTCGTGCGGCTGCAAGTGCGAGGCTTCCTGTCCGAACAGGCCGATGTGACCATCGCGCTGCCTGACATGGCCCAGCAGGGTGCGGATCAGCGTGCTCTTGCCCATGCCGTTGCGCCCGAGCAGACCCACTGTTTCGCCGCGCCCGATTTGCAGGTCGATGCCGTGCAGCACATGGCTGGAGCCGTACCAGGCGTGCACAGCGCGTGCATCCACAATCAGTTCACGGCTCATCGCTGGCTTCCCCCAGGTAGGCCAGGCGCACACCTGCGTGGCTGCGCACAAAGTCGGGTGAACCGCAGGCGATGACAAGGCCGTTGACCATCACCGTGATCATGTCAGCGATGCGAAACACCGCGTCCATATCGTGCTCGACCAGCAAAATGGCATGGCTGCTCTTGAGCTCGGCAAGCAGAGCCAGCATGCGTTCGGTCTCTTCAGCGCCCATCCCGGCCAGCGGCTCGTCAAGCAGCAGCACCTCGGGGTCGGTGGCCAGGCACATGGCAATTTCAAGCTGGCGTTTCTGGCCGTGCGAGAGCATGCCGGCGTTGCGCTCCAGCACGCTGCCCAGGCCGGCGCGCTCAGCCACTTCGTGAGCCTTCTTGCTGCTTAGTGGGCACTGCTGCGCATCCTGCCAGAACGCCCACGGCCTAGGATGGCGTGTCTGCGCTGCAAGCCGGCAGTTTTCCAGCACGGTGAAGCTCGGATAGATGGTGTTGCGCTGGTAACTGCGTCCCAGGCCGGCGCGGGCGCGACGCGGTTGTGACCAGCCTGTCACGTTCTGACCCAGCAGTTCGATCTCTCCGGCAGACAACTCAATCTCACCGGACAGGATATTGATCAGTGTCGACTTGCCCGCGCCATTGGGTCCGATCACCGCATGCACGCTGTGGCGCGAGAGTTCGAGCGAGACTTTGTCCAGCGCCACCAGTCCGCCCCAGCGGCGTGTGATGGCTTGCGCGCGCAGCAGGACCTCGGACTCACTCATCTTCAGGCTCCGCGTGGTGCGCCGCAGGACCGGCGTTGGAGCGCCCGAACAATCGCTCGGCCAGTTGCTGCGGCAGGCCGACCAGCCCGCGCGGCAGCAAGGCGACGCTGGCGATGATGGTCAGGCCCAGTCCCATTTGCCAGTGCTTGGCAAAGTCACCAAACAGCGCTTCCGACTTGAACAACTCCTGCAGCAGAGCGAAAGCAAAGGCGCCAATGAGGGCGCCGCGCAACTGCCCGATGCCACCCAGGATGATCATGATCAGCACATTGCCCGAGACGTGCCAGCTGATCAGTTCCGGATTGACATAACCATCCTTCACGGCAAACAGGAAACCGGCCAGACCGGCAATGCCGCCGGAGATGACAAATGCCGCCAGTTTGTAGCCGAAGGTGGAAAAGCCGGTAGAGCGCATGCGCTGCTCGTTGACGCGGATACCGGCCAGGGCGCGGCCGAAGCGGGAGCGCAGCAGCAGTGCCAGAAAGCCGAACACCACGACCAGGCTGGCCAGCGTGAAGACGTACAGTGTGAGTGGCTGATCGAGGTCGAGCAGCGTGCCCAGCACCGGCTTGACGGTCATGTAGATGCCGTCACTGCCACCGCCCAGCGGCGTGTCGTGCGCCACGTAGTAGGCCATCTGGGCAAAGGCCAGCGTCACCATGATGAAATAGACGCCACTGGTGCGCAGCGACAGTACTCCCACCAGCAAGGCATAGAGTGCTGCGGCCAGCATGCAGACCGGCAACAGCCAGAGCATGGAGGCGGCGCCGTTCTGCGGCGACAGCAGCACCGCAGCGTAAGCGCCAATGCCCAGAAAAGCCGAGTGCCCGAAGCAGACCAGGCCGCTGCCACCCACCAGCAACTCCAGGCTCAGTGCAAAGACGGCAAAGATCATGATCTTGGTGACCAGATCGATACCGTATTTTCCGGCGACCAGCGGAAACAGCGCCAGCGCGGCAAAAGCCAGGATGGAAAAGATGATCTTGCTGTGTTTCATGTGAAGCAAGCTGCGCCTAGCCGGCCTTGAACAGGCCGCTGGGTTTCCACAGCAGGATCAACGCCATCATCACATAGACCAGCACGCCCGAGGCCTGGGGCAGCAGAACCTTGCCGAAAGTGTCAACGACGCCAATCAGCAGTGCCGCCAGCAGGGCGCCGCGGATCGAACCAATGCCGCCAATCACAACCACGACAAAGCAAATGATCAGCACCGTGTTGCCCATGCCCGGGTAGACCGACGACACCGGCGCGGCGATCATGCCGGCGAAGACGGCAACGGCCATGCCGGCAGCGAACACCACGCGGTACAGGAACTTGATGTCAATGCCGAGCGACTGCACCATCTCGCGATTCGTGCTGCCGGCGCGGATCATCATGCCCAGGCGAGTGCGCGTGAACACCAGGTACATGCCCAGCGCCAGCAACAGGCAGACCGCCGAGATGAAGAGACGGTACACCGGGTAGGTCATCAGATCGCTCAGCGGCAGCGTGCCCGACAGGATGTCAGGTGGCTGCACGCCGTGCACATCATCACCCACCAGCATGCTGCGCAGTTCCTCGAAGACCAGGATCAGGCCATAGGTCATGAGCACCTGCTGCAGGTGCTCGCGTTCATAGAGAAAACTGAAGAAAGCCCACTCCAGCACATAGCCCGCTATCACGGCCAGCACCATGCCGACCAGCAGCGTCGCAAAGAAGCCGCCGCCAAAGGTGGCTCCGACGATAGGCGCCAGCGCGTACGCCATGTAGGCGCCAATCATGTAGAAGCTGCCGTGCGCCAGATTGATGACCCCCATGATGCCGAAGATCAGGGTCAGGCCTGAGGCCACCAGAAACAGCAGCAAGCCGTACTGCAGCGAGTTCAGGCACTGGATCAGGAAGGTGGTCAGGTCCATGGCAGCAGATAGGTGGTCAGGTCCATATGCCCGGTGAATTGCTGCGCTATTGATGCTCAGAGAGCTGGAAATTGCTGATATACCGTTGTCATGCCGGACTCGATCCGGCATCCATGCATTCGGGGCCATGGATCCCGGATCGAGTCCGGGATGACAAGCATTTTGTCATTGCGCGCTGCTGGTTTGTCATTGCGCGCTGCTGGTTTGTCATTGCGCGCTGC
>CAITQH010000363.1 GCA_903894475.1 uncultured beta proteobacterium | reverse complement strand
CTGGGCGCCAGTTTTCCGCGACTGAACCGACCGCCCAGTGCACGACCTGCAAAGTAGGCAAAGATGTCAGCAACCCACACCAACAACAAAATGGAGAGCAGAAAATTGACCCCTATGGTCCTGGCCTGCGCCACTGCCAGCCAGGCCAGCCACAATGCGATCAGGCCCGCAATCTGGCGCAGAAAGCGCGAGTGCCCGGCCCATGCAGCCACACCCTGGTGCAAGACCCAAGCGCCAGCGATGATCCAGCAGATTCCGGCAGATAGCCACAACAGGGTCAAAGATTGGTCCAGCATGCCGAGCCACCAACTCGCAGCGCACAGAAGCAGGCAGAGCAGTCCTGACAGCAATGAGCGAACCTGACTGTAGCCATTGAGCCGCGCCCACTCCCAGGCAGCAACACCAATGAGCGCCATGGCAATCATGCAAAATGGAAATGCTGTCCTGTAAAACAGAGCTGGCAGCAAGATCAAAAGCATCACAACTGCGGTGATTACACGCTGTTTGAGCATCGGTCCCCCTTAGCTCACAACCGTTGATACGGTCTTGGGCAGCAGCTGATCAGATGTCTTGCCAAACCGTCTCTGGCGCTTGCCGTACGACTCAATCGCAAGGTCGAGTTCTGCCTCGTCAAACTCCGGCCAGAGCCGGTCGCTGAAGTAGAGCTCGGAATAAGCGGCTTGCCACAGCAAGAAATTGCTGATCCTCTGCTCGGCACCAGTGCGAATCACCAGATCCGGGTCGGCAACATGCGCCATCGCCATGGCGGCACCAAGATTTGCCTCCGTGACCGGTTTGCCCTGTTCTGCCAGTTGCTTGGCCGCCTGAACAATATCCCAGCGACCACCGTAATTGAAACAGATATTCAGAATCAGACGTGAATTGGAAGCTGTGGCTCGCTCAGCACTTTCAATGCCGGTCACCAACTTTTCCGACAATCCCAGTCGGTCACCAACAAAATGCAGTTGAACGCCATCGGCGTGAAGTTTCGGCACCTCTCTGGCCATTGCCACGGCGAACAACGACATCAGGCCCGAGACCTCTTCCACCGGGCGGTTCCAGTTCTCCGACGAAAATGCAAAAACAGTCAATACGCCAACACCCCGCTGAGCACAGGCCTTGACGCATCGACGCAGTGAAACCACTCCCTGCTTATGACCGGCCACTCGCGGCAAAAAACGCTTGGCCGCCCAACGCCCGTTGCCATCCATCACAACAGCGATGTGGTGCGGGACCTGATTCATGGATGCAGCGGCATTCAGACTGCCATGAGGTCTTGCTCTTTGGCCGCAACAAGTCTGTCGATTTCAATGATGTGGCGGTCGGTGACTTTCTGGATCTCCGCCTCTGAGCGTTTTTGATCGTCTTCAGAGGCCATTTTGTCTTTGACCGCCTTCTTGACAGCTTCATTGGCATCGCGTCGCAGGTTGCGCACCGCGATTTTGGCAGTTTCGCCCTCGTGTCTGACCACCTTGGTAAGTTCCTTGCGACGTTCCTCCGACATGGCTGGCATCGGAACACGCAGCAAATCCCCCATGGACGAAGGATTAAGCCCCAAATCGCTGTCGCGAATGGCTTTTTCGATTTTTGGTCCCATCCCCTTTTCCCAGGGCTGCACGCTGATGGTTCGTGCATCAAGCAGGGACACATTGGCAACCTGACTGATCGGTAGCATGGCACCGTAATAATCGACATGGACCGAATCAAGCAGTGCCGGATTGGCACGTCCAGTGCGGATCTTGCTCAGGTTGTTCTTGAAAGCGCTGATGGACTGGTCCATCTTCACTTCAACGGTCATTCTTATTTCGGTAATAGGCACTTTTTTCTCCTTACTCGACCTTGCGCCAAGGACTATCAGCTCGTGGCGATTTTGACACAGTCAGGCGTGAACCAGTGTGCCCTCATCCTCGCCCATCACCACGCGCTTGAGAGCGCCGTGCTTGAAAATGGAAAAAACCTTGACCGGCAATTTTTGATCTCTGCACAAAGCAAAGGCGGTGGCATCCATGATGCCCAAATTCTGTGCCATGGCCTCATCAAAGGTAATCTTGCTGTAACGCGTGGCATCGAAGTTTTTCTTTGGGTCGGCTGTATAAACACCATCAACTTTAGTGGCTTTGAGAACGACTTCGGCACCGATTTCAGCGCCACGCAAGGCGGCTGCGGTATCGGTTGTAAAAAAAGGATTGCCAGTACCGGCAGCGAAAATCACTACCTTGCCCTCTTCGAGGTATTGCAGTGCCTTCGGTCTGACATAGGGCTCAACCACCTGCTCAATCGCAATGGCAGACATCACGCGTGCTGTCAATCCTGCCTTGTTCATGGTATCGCCCAGCGCCAGTGCATTCATTACCGTGGCAAGCATACCCATGTAATCTGCCGTCGCCCGATCCATGCCAACCGAGCCACCAGCCACACCACGGAAAATATTGCCACCACCAATGACAACGGCAACTTCGACGCCCAGGCGCGTTACTTCAGCAACTTCCCCAACGATGCGGACAATCGTGTTCCGATTGATGCCAAACTGGTCATCCCCCATCAATGCCTCTCCTGACAGCTTGAGCAGAATGCGCTTGTAGGCTGGTTTGGTGATCGGCATATAAACCCTTAATACGACATCAATGGAGAACCCGTTTTCAATGGCATCAACAAATCAGTTTGATTGCTTCGCGGCCGCCACCTGCGCCGCCACTTCAGCCACAAAATCGTCAACTTTTTTGGCAATGCCTTCACCAACGACATACAAGGTAAACCCCTTTACGGCGGTATCAGCCGCTTTGAGCATCTGCTCAACCGTGAGCTTGTCGTTTTTCACGAAAGCTTGGTTGAACAAAGACACCTCGCGCAGGAATTTTTGCACACTGCCGTCGACACGCTTGCTGACGATCTCGGCTGACTGCACGGGTTTGCCCGCAGCCGTCGCAACCGCCGCATCCTCAGCCGCCTTGGCAGCGGCGACGGAACGCTCTCTGGCGACCAGTTCGGCCGGTACATCGGCGCTTGACAGAGCCACTGGCTTCATTGCTGCAACGTGCATGGCAATATCCCTGGCAGCGACCTCATTGCCTGAATATTCGACCACCACGCCAATCCGCGTGCCATGCAAATAGGACGCCAGTTTGTCGCCAGTGGCAAACCGCTTGAAACGGCGAAAACTCATGTTCTCACCAATCTTGCCGATCAAACCTTTGCGCACATCTTCCAGGGTCGGCCCAAAACCGTCCTGTGCATAGGGCAATGCCCCCAAAGCAGCCAGATCGGCGGGATTGTTCTTCGCTACCAGCAACGCACCGGCGTTGGCGAGTGCCAGGAAACTGTCGTTCTTGGTTACAAAATCGGTTTCGCAGTTCACTTCAAGCAGCGCACCTACGGTTCCGTCGATGAAACTGGTGACCACGCCTTCAGCGGTAATTCTCCCAGCGGCCTTGCCAGCCTTGCTGCCGAGTTTTACACGCAACAACTCTTCAGCCTTCGCCATGTCACCTTGTGCCTCTGTCAACGCACGTTTGCATTCCATCATGGGTGCGTCAGTCTTGCTACGCAGTTCAGCAACCATGCTCGCGGTAATTGCAGCCATTTTGATTCTCCGTACTCAATTCACAAATTTAAAAATGACCAAAAAAAGGGGCACGAAAGCCCCCTTTATTGGGGATGGCAACGACTCAGACAGCAGTCTCATCCACTTCAACAAATTCATCAGCAGTCTCCGCAGCTATCGCTTTGACCACATCGTCAACCATGTTGGTACGGCCTTCGATGATCGCGTCGGCAATGCCCCGCGCATAAAGAACGACCGCCTTGGATGAATCATCGTTGCCAGGTATCACATATTCAATGCCTTCAGGCGAATGATTGGTGTCAACCACCGCAACCAGGGGAATGCCCAGTTTCTTGGCTTCTGCAATCGCAATTTTGTGAAAGCCGACATCAATCACAAAGATGGCATCAGGCAAGACCGTCATATCCTGGATACCGCCAATATCTCTTTCGAGTTTGGCGAGTTCACGGGCAAACATCAACTGTTCCTTCTTGCTGAGACTGTCGAGCCCGGCTTCTTGCTGGATCTTCATGTCCTTCAGACGTTTGATGGATGTCTTGACGGTCTTGAAATTGGTCAACATACCACCCAGCCAGCGCTGATCGACGTAGGGAACACCGGCTCGTTTGGCTTCCTCAGCCACTGTTTCACGCGCCTGGCGCTTGGTTCCGACCATCAGCACCGTTCCGCGTTTAGCCGAAATCTGGCGCACAAACTTGGCCGCTTCCTGGAACATCGGCAGCGATTTTTCCAGATTGATGATGTGAATCTTGTTGCGATGGCCGAAAATGAACGGGGCCATCCTGGGGTTCCAGAAACGCGTCTGGTGACCAAAATGGACACCTGCTTCCAGCATTTCGCGCATGGTTACTGACATATTCAACTCCAAAGGTTAGGTCTAAAATCCAGTTTGTTTTGCAATCCTGAAGACGAAACAGCCTTCGGTTGTCGCAACACCTTGATTAAACTGGTTTGCTTATTTGTTCGCCAAGCAGCCACTTTGGCCCCTCCGCAAAACCCAAAGACTATAGCACAGACCGCCCTCTTTTCATGTTGCCAGACCTTCATACCACCTTGCAAAAACTGCACAGCGGCCAGATCGGCCCCATTGCCGAAATGGAACAGTCCATTGCCGCGGCGCAATCCGAGCGTTGCAGGCACGTGTTTCTAAGCTCTGACTTTGATGGAGCGCGTGTCGTTGCTGCCGACCCCAACGCGGCGAAAAAGCCGTTAGCCGGACTTGCAGTCTCAGTCAAGGACCTGTTCGACGTGGCAGGACAAACCACCAGCGCCGGGTCGCTGATTCTGCGAGGCGCTTTGCCGGCGCTCAAGGACAGTACTGCGGTGGAGCGACTCCGACACGCAGGCGCAGCTTTCATAGGACGCACCAACATGGCCGAGT
Source organism: uncultured beta proteobacterium (assembly GCA_903894475.1). Taxonomy (GTDB): domain Bacteria; phylum Pseudomonadota; class Gammaproteobacteria; order Burkholderiales; family Burkholderiaceae_C; genus Rhodoferax. Next base: position 38,896 of record CAITQH010000363.1, on the reverse strand, counting down.
TTGCGTTCTCAGGAGTTGGTATCAACCCCCACTTTGGCACGCCACATAATCCGGGCGGCAATGATGTACCCCGCGTTCCCGGCGGGTCATCCTCTGGTGCCGCTGTGTCCGTCGCAACCGGCGCGGCGTTCATTGGTCTGGGATCCGATACCGGTGGCTCGATCCGGATCCCGGCGGCGCTCTGCGGTGTTGTGGGCTTCAAGAGTACCGCCAGACTGGTTCCAGCCGACGGCGTGCTGCCCTTGTCCACCACGCTGGATACAGTTTGTGCCCTCACGCGTTCAGTGCCTGACGCCATGTTAGTCCATGAGATCCTGGCGCAGCGCAGAGTCGTGCGCAGTCCAGCTCCGCTGTCTGCCTACCGCCTGGGTGTTGCCCAGACCGTCATGCTTGACGGCCTGGACACGACCGTCGCTCAGGCCTGGCATAGGACTCTAGCGGTATTGCGCCGTGCAGGCGCCCGCATCGAGGATATAGCGCTGTCGGAGATCAATGAACTCCAGCAGATTCAAGCCAGTGGCGGTTTTTCCGCCGCTGAGAGTTACGCCTGGCACTACCAACTTTTGGCCAGCAGGAAGGAATCATACGACCCCCGAGTCGCTGTTCGGATTGAACGAGGCGCAAGCATGAGCGCCCGTGACTACATTGAATTGCTGCTTGCACGTCGCAACTGGATCGACCGGATGACGCGTCGGTTGCAAGGTTTTGACGCGGTGTTGTCGCCCACCGTCGCAATGGTGGCACCACCGATTTCAGATATCGCTCCAGGCGCGCAACTTGATGATGCCTTTTTTCGTGCCAACGCCCTGTTACTGAGAAACACCAGCGTCGTCAATATGCTCGATGGCTGCGCAATTTCCATCCCCTGCCACGCCATTGGCGAATTACCGGTTGGCTTGATGGTTTGGGCTGCTGCCCTGCAAGACGACCCGGTGCTCAATATAGCGTTTGAAATTGAAAACCTGCTGCGGCAGCCCTGACTACGATGGCGTCTGGTTGTGGCAGGTTTGAACAAAGGAATTCATGAAAATTGCAGTCATTGGCGCCGGCATTATTGGCGTGACTACAGCCTACGAGTTGGCCTGCGATGGACATCAGGTCTGCGTGCTGGAGCGCCGGGGTGCCGCCGCCGAGGAAGCCAGTTTTGCCAATGCAGGTCTGGTCGCACCAGGCTACGTCACGCCATGGGCGGCGCCCGGCATGCCGGGCAAGGTTTTGGGGCACTTGCTGAGTCGCTATGCACCGGTCAAGGTCAGCTTGCCGCTATCCCGGCGCGATCTGATCTGGATGTGGAAGTTCTATCGTGCCTGCAAACTTGACACCTATCTGGCACATCGTTCGCAGCTTCAGCGGCTGGCCTTCTACAGTCGGGAGCGACTGCACCACATCACTTCTGATCTGAAACTGGGCTATGAACGCAGCGACGGCTACATGGTATTGCTGCGCTCGGCAAAGGACAGCAAGCTGGTGCAGCCCGGTCTGCAGGTGCTGCGCGATGCGGGCGTGACCTTCAGGGAAATTGGCATGGACGACGCGCGAAAGGTTGAACCAGCCCTCAATCCGGATATGGTTTTTCATGGCGCCATACATTTGCCGGACGACGAGGTAGGCAACTGTCGACAGTTCGCGCTGATGTTGAAAAGTGAAGCACAACGCCGTGACGTCGAGTTTTTCTTCAACACCGACGTCGCAAGTGTCAGCAGCAACATGGGCGTGGCCGTCAACGTCGCTGGCGAGAACATGCCTCGTCCCTTCGATGCAGCGGTGATTTGCGCCGGCATCGACTCCGTCCGACTGTTGAAGACCCTGGGTCTGAATATTCCTTTGACCGCCGTCCACGGCTACTCGATCAGTGCAAGCATACGCGAGCCGATCAACTCGCCCGTCAGCGCCATCATGGATGAGCGCTACAAGGTGGCAATTTCTCGCCTTGGCAACCGCGTCAGAGTGGCTGGTAGCGCTGAGCTTGGCGGTTCAATCGACAAGAAGCGACTGAGTTCGCTGCAAACCCTGTACAAAGTTTTGCATGACTGGTTTCCTGGTGCCGCCAACCTCTCAAGCGGCGTGCAGGAGTGGAAGGGCGCACGACCGATGCTGCCCGATGGTCCCCCGATGGTGGGTGCCAGCGGCATTGCCGGAGTCTGGCTGAATCTTGGACATGGCTCCAGCGGGTGGGCGCTGAGTTGCGGCTCAGCCAAAATCCTGTCCGACCTGATTGGTGGAAGGAAGCCGGATTTGGATCTGACCGACTACGCAGTCCAAGGACTACGCGCATAATCTGGCCAAAGTTCCCGCCCTCACCCCGACACCCCATCATTGTTGTTTGACGTCGCTTTATTGAGATGCCCAGCTATTTTCATAATTTTCAGGACAAACTATGAAGGTCAAATTCTGGGGCGTGCGCGGTTCGATCGCTTCTCCCGGTCCGGCCACCGCATATTACGGTGGTAACACAACCTGTATCGAAGTACGCACCGACAACAATGAACTAATCATCCTTGACGCTGGCACCGGCATTTTTCCGCTATCGCAAACTCTACTCGGCGAAATGCCCCTGACAGCCAACGTACTTATTTCTCACACGCACTGGGACCATATTCAGGGTTTGCCATTTTTTGCCCCCAACTTTATTGCCGGCAACTTGATGCGCCTGCATGGCGCGTACGACCCGATCGCCGGTAAAGGCGTCGAGCAGGTCATGTCGGTTCAGTTGCAGTACAGCTATTTCCCTGTGCGCGAAGCAGAGATGAAGGCGCGGATTGAATATGTCACCCTCGCCCCGGAACAAAGCATTCAGATCGGTTCGGCCACGATCACACCCTACTTGATGAACCACCCGGTTGTCAATTTCGGATACCGCATTGAAGCCAATGGAAAATCAATATTCTTTACCGGCGATCACGAGCCTCCGCAAAACATTTACGAACCGACCGACAAAGAATATGCTGAGTATCAAGCTCTGGTCGAGCAAAGAAACAATGCCATTCTGAACGCCATGCGCGGGGTCAATGTGCTGATTGCAGATTGCTCCTACACTGAACAGGAATATCCTGCCAAGAAGGGCTGGGGTCATGGCACTTTCAGTTCGAGCATTCAATATGCGCTGCGTGCTGGTGCCCAAGTTCTGTTTTGCACGCACCATGAACCCACTCGAAGCGACGCAGCGCTGGATGCCGTCTTTCAGAAAGTCCTGGCCGACAACCCTCAGCAACCTGGCGGCCCGGACTATCGACTGGCTCGGGAAGGGGAAAGCTACGAGTTTTGAGCCCCGTGCAAAAGATTGACTTCCGCCAACGCCACGCCTTGTACAGCGTCGAGGAAACGCGCGTTATTGAGAGGTTGGCGCAAACCACTTTGCCACCTCACACGCTGATGCAACGCGCCGGAATGGCGGTGGCCCAACTCACCATGGCGATTGCCCCGCACAGCAGGCGCATCTGGATTGCCTGTGGGCCAGGCAACAATGGTGGTGATGGGCTGGAGGCATCGATCCACCTCGCGCGTTGGGGCAAGTCGGTCGTTGTCACCTGGTTGGGCAGTCCAGAAACGGCGCCACCGGACGCGGCAGCGTCCTGCGAGCGCGCGCGCGCAGCGGGCGTCCATTTCGCCGATGAACCCCCGTCCGACTTTGATTGTTGTATCGATGCCCTGTTGGGTGTTGGTGGCAGCCGTGATCCGCAGGGGCGCATGGCCGACTGGATCGAACACATCAACAACAGTTCGGCAATCGTCCTGGCGGTCGACATTCCAACCGGACTTCTGGCAGATTCCGGCGCGGTGATGCAACACTGGATCAAGGCAGACCACACACTGAGCCTGCTCACGCTCAAGCCGGGATTGTTCACGGCCCATGGACGAGACAGTTCGGGGACGGTGTGGCTCGATGACCTGGCCAGCACGCCTTTCGGTGGCGTGGATAACGAAGTTATCGCTCCTGTCGCCTGGCTCGCGGGTGCGCCGGCTGACATACCGCGCCTTCACGCATCACACAAAGGAAGCTATGGTGACGTCGCTGTGATTGGCGGGGCGCCCGGCATGACGGGCGCGGCTCTGTTGGCTGCGTCCGCCGCACTTCATGCCGGTGCCGGACGGGTTTTTGTGGGCCTGCTCCAGCACAACACCCCGGCTCTTGACACGCAGCAGCCTGAATTGATGTTCAGGTCGATCGAATCCCTGGATTTCAGATTGATGACGGTCGTGGCCGGCTGTGGCGGCGGCAACGCCATGCACGAACCACTGGCAAGAATAGTGGCAAGCTCTGCTCGCCTCGTGATGGATGCGGATGCCATCAATTCGCTCGCCAGTGATACCCAATTACAGACTTTGTTGTGCCAGCGCGCTACTCGCCAACTGAGCACAGTACTCACCCCGCATCCCCTTGAAGCCGCCCGATTGATGGACAGCAGTGCGCAACATGTGCAGTCCAATCGACTGCAAGTCGCCGAACAACTGTCACAGCGCTTTAAATGCACCGTCGTACTTAAGGGCTCGGGCACGATCATCGCGTCGCCTGGGCAGCCACCCGCCATCAATCCCACAGGCAACGCCAGATTAGCCACTGCAGGCACCGGTGACGTGCTTGCCGGAATGATAGGCGCTCGGCTGGCGGCCCAACGGTCCACTTTTTTGGCTGCCTGCGACGCCGTCTATTGGCATGGTCTGCGAGCGGACCGATGGCCCGCGCAAATCCCGTTGACGGCTGGCGCGCTTTCGAGCTGTACCTGGCACATCAACACGAAAGTCTTGAAACATCATGGCATCCCGGCTTGCGATCTGCATCCTGACGTGTAAATTTCCACTCGACGCTTCGTTGCTCAGTACTGCGTGTCCGCTGCCAGGCAGCGTTCAGTAAACCCTCCTGCGGCTATAAGCTCTGCCAGCGGTCCAGGGCGTCGTCCCGCCATTACGACCTCAAGATCGGCGACGTGATTTATGGCCTTTGTCCTTGCTCTTGAGGGCAACCGGTCTGATCCCCGTCTTGGATGTCCTGGCACTGGACTTTGGTACACGGCCCAGAGGCTCGGAGAGCTTTCGTGACGCTCGTTTGGTGGCAGAAAGATCCTGTTGGTCGCCGCTGTCCACCGGACCGCGATCCAGACGCAGCGCCTCTTTGTCCTTCATCGCCCGCGCGACCAGTCCATCGCCTTCATGCACCAGGAGAAAATCAATCCGGCGACCATCGAGATCTACCCGACTGACCTGCACCTTGACCCGCGAACCGATCGCATACCGAATACCGGTGCGTTCGCCACGCAACTCCTGTCGGGCTTCATCGAATCGATAGTATTCACCGCCTAGCTCGGTGATGTGTACCAATCCTTCCACGTACATGGCGTCGAGTGTGACAAATATTCCGAAACTTGTCACCGAACTGACGACGCCGGCGTATTCCTCGCCAAGATGCTCGCGCATGTACTTGCACTTGAGCCAAGCCTCGACATCCCGACTGGCCTCGTCGGCACGCCGCTCGTTGGCACTGCAATGCAGGCCGGCGGCCAGCCAGCCCTGTGTTTCGTGACTGGGCTTCTTGCTCTTTTGTGCCGGCTCGGCAACACGCGCGGCCAGCCCTTTTTCAAGTCGCCGTGCCAGCTTGGCGTGGGCTTCGCCGGGAATTGGCAATTCAGGCAGTTGGTACTTGGTCTTCGCAAGAATAGCTCTGATGACCCGGTGTACCAGCAGGTCCGGATAGCGTCGAATCGGGCTTGTGAAATGAGTGTAGGCGTCAAACGCCAAACCAAAATGCCCTTTGTTGACAGGCGTGTAAATCGCCTGCTGCATGGAGCGCAAGAGCATGGAATGAATTTGCTGCGCGTCCGGCCTGTCCTTTGTTGCACCCGCGATGGCTTGAAATTCGCCCGGGCTGGGGTTGTCACTGATGCTTAGTGTGATGCCTGTGGCTTTAAGATAATTGCGAAGAAGTTCGATCTTTTCTGGTGTCGGCCCTTCGTGCACCCTGAACAAGCCAGCGTGTTTACTCTGACCAATATAGTCGGCACTGCAGACGTTAGCCGCGAGCATGGCCTCTTCAATCAGCTTATGCGCATCGTTGCGTGTGCGCGGCACGATTTTCTCAATACGCCCCGTCTCGTCACACACGATTTGTGTCTCGACGGTCTCAAAGTCGACCGCTCCACGGCGCACGCGAGACTTGTGCAGTGCTTCGTAAACGCCGTGCAGATTGATGAGATCCGGCACCCTCTCCTGATGTTTCACCGCCTCCAGACCCCGTGTATTGGCCAGGATTGCGGCAACCTCGGTATAGGTGAAACGCGCGTGACTCCACATGACAGCCGGATAAAACTGGTAGGCCGACACCTCACCGTCGGCACTCACCATCATGTCGCACACCATACACAAACGTTCGACTTCAGGATTGAGTGAACACAGCCCATTGGATAACTTCTCGGGCAGCATCGGGATCACGCGGCGTGGAAAGTAAACGCTGGTCGCGCGGTCGTAGGCTTCGACATCAATGGCCGAGCCATTTTCCACATAATGACTGACGTCGGCAATCGCGACCAGCAAACGCCAGCCCTGCACCGCAGACTTTCCTTTGCCGATCTTCACCGGTTCACAGTAAACAGCATCGTCAAAATCACGTGCATCTTCGCCATCGATGGTGACAAGTGGCACATCTGTCAAATCAACACGATGCATCTTGTCGCCGGCTCGCACCTTCTCAGGCAGGGTGCGGGCCAGCGCAATACAGGCGGGCGAAAATTCATGCGGCACGCCATACTTGCGCACCGCTATTTCGATTTCCATTCCAGGCTCATCTACTTCGCCAAGCACCTCTGTCACTCGCCCTACCGGCTGGCCATAGAGCGAAGGCGCCTCTGTCAGTTCAACGACAACCACCTGCCCTGCCTTGCCGGCCCCGGTTGCAGCCTTCGGAATCAGTACGTCCTGACCGTAACGCTTATCCTCCGGGACCATGATCCAGATACCGCTCTCAAGCAACAGACGACCGATGATCGAATCATTGGTCCGCTCGACGATTTCCAGCACACGCCCCTCAGGGCGTCCCTTGCGATCACTGCGCACGATGCGGACCCTGACGCGATCCTTGTGCAAGACAGCACGCATTTCGTTGGGCGGCAAATAGATATCTGACTCACCGTCATCACGGGAAACAAACCCGTGACCGTCGCGATGACCCTGAACCGTTCCTTCAACTTCGTCCAGCAGGCCGCTGGTTTGGCTGGTATTTTTGATACAATCACTCACTTTCCTGAGATGCCCAGGTGGCGGAATTGGTAGACGCACTAGTTTCAGGTACTAGCGAGTAACTTCGTGGGGGTTCGAGTCCCTTCCTGGGCACCAATATAATTGAAATCCGGTAGACTTTGAAAAGGTTTCCGGGATGTTTTTTGCTTACAAGCCGCTTGAATCCAAGCGGCTTTTTTGTTGTCCTGAAACCTGCTGAAAAGCAGTGCTTCAAAAGGGTTGGGCCACAAGATCGTGGCCTTCGGTTCCCACCACCCTGGCTCGGGTAAATTCACCCACCTTGAGAGTTTTGCTGATTTTCTCCGGTGGCAACAACTTCACCACCCCATCAATCTCGGGGGCGTCGGCATAGCTCCGTCCCAAGCCACCCTTTTTCCCAAGACCTGGCGCCTCATCCACCAGGACCTGCATGGTAGAACCGACGCGCTGCCTCAGTTTGGCCACAGACACAGCCTCAGCGACCGCCATGAAACGAGCACGTCGCTCCTCCCTGACTTCAAGCGGCAGCATACCTGAGAGATCATTAGCCGCTGCGCCTTGCACGGGACTATAGGCAAAACAACCGGCACGATCAATTCTTGCCTCCTGCATAAAGCCCAGCAAGTGGGAAAACTCTTCCTCGGTCTCGCCCGGAAAGCCAGCTATAAAAGTGCTGCGAACCACGACTTGCGGACAAACTTCGCGCCAACGCTGGATGCGTTCAAGGTTTTTTTCGCCACTGGCGGGCCGCTTCATGCGCTTGAGTACATCCGGGTGACTGTGCTGAAAGGGAACATCCAGATAGGGCAACACCTTGCCTTCAGCCATCAGCGGCATCAGTTCGTCGACACTGGGATAGGGATAAACGTAGTGCAAGCGAACCCAGGCGGAAAATGGCGCGGCCATCTCGCCGAGCGCCTGCACCAGTTCCAGTAATCGCGTCTTGATCGGCCTGCCCTCATGGAAGCCGGTTCGGTATTGAACGTCGACCCCATAAGCTGACGTATCCTGACTGATTACCAGCAATTCCTTGACACCGCCCTCAAACAAGGCTCTAGCCTCCCGCATCACATCGCCAATCGGCCGAGAAACGAGATCACCCCGCATCGACGGGATGATACAAAAGGTGCATCGGTGATTGCACCCCTCGCTGATCTTGATATAAGCATAATGCCGGGGTGTGAGTTTCACGCCAGCAATACCAAACGAGTTCGGGACCAGATCCAAAAATGGACGATGCGGTCTGGGCAAATGTGCATGTACTGCATCCATCACCTCCCGTGTCGCCTGGGGGCCGCTAACCGCCAGCACGCTAGGATGCAACTGCCGCACTAAATTGGCTCCATCCGCCAGAGTTCTTGCCCCAAGGCAACCCGTCACGATAACCTTGCCGTTATCTGCCAAGGCATCACCAATCGTGTCCAGGCTCTCCTTGATCGCATCGTCGATAAAGCCGCAGGTATTCACGATGACCAGATCAGCTCCCTGGAAAGTCTTGCAGGTCTGGTAACCCTCGGCTGTCAGTTGCGTAAGAATCAGTTCCGAGTCCGTTAGTGCCTTGGCACAGCCCAGGCTGACAAAGCCAACCTTGGCTGTGTGATCTCTGCTGTCTATAACCAAACTCATTAACTCAATTTCCCTGCATTCATTGCGGAATCAACGTTTGATTCCGAAGGCACCCAGCATTTGGCCGGTCTGCTTCTCCATTTGTTCCTGCATCTGCTGCAGCAAGCTTCTAGATTGCTCCAGGCTCCCCCCCATGATTCCCTGCAGCCCAGGAGACTCCGCAGCCAAGAACTGGGTCCACATTTCCGGGCTCAATCCCTTGGTTTGCTCAGAGAACTTCGCCTGCACTTCCATCAAACCCTGAATGTTCTTCTCCAGATAACCTCCCATGAAACCCTGCATCGCGTTGCCGTAAAAGCGGATCACACTGGCCAGCACCGGGGCGGTAAACATGGGGGAGCCATTCGACTCCTCCTCAAGAATGATCTGCAGCAATATGCTGCGTGTCAGATCTTCCCCCGTCTTGACATCGCGCACAGCGAAGGGCTCGCTGCCCATCACCAGGCGTTTGACTTCTGCCAAAGTGATGTAACTTGAAGTGGCAGTGTCATACAGCCTGCGATTAGGATACTTTTTAATGACGCGCTGGGCGACTTTTTCGTCCTCGATTTTCTTGCTTTGCATGGGAACTCCAGTGGCCCGGATTGAGGCCAACAAAAATGTATTGCACTGCAGCACATTTTAGGGAACACCCCAGCGCAGGGTCCCAAGGTTTACCCTGAGATTGCGTGAAAAAAGGAATTTGGTAGGCGCGATTGGACTCGAACCAACGACCCCCACCATGTCAAGGTGGTGCTCTAACCAGCTGAGCTACGCGCCTAAGGATTGCCCGAGAAGTGGGAGTATAGCAGCAAGCTCATAGCCGGTCGTTGTCCATCACATCAGAGCTTTGCCAAGAGTGGATGAGTGATAATTGACGTTTACGTTAACGTCAATTGTTTTTGGAGATCACTATGGACATTGCAGGCAAGGTATTCATCGTTACGGGCGGCGCTTCCGGATTGGGCGAAGGCACCGCCCGTTTGCTGGCAAGCAAAGGTGGCCAGGTACTTGTTGCCGATATGCAAGTCGAAAAAGGCGAAGCCGTGGCACGGGAAATTGGCGGCGCTTTCGTCAAATGCGACGTCAGCCAGGAAGGTGATGCGCAAGCTGTCGTGTCCAGGGCTGCGGCCATGGGCAAGTTGATGGGTCTGGTCAACTGCGCTGGCATCGCACCAGCGGAGAAGACAGTTGGCAAGAACGGCGCGCACAGTCTTGGCGTTTTCAGCAAATGCATTACTGTCAATTTGATAGGCAGCTTCAACATGATTCGCCTCGCAGCGGACGCCATGTGCAAGAACGCTCCAGAGTCGACTGGCGAGCGTGGCGTGATGATCTCCACCGCGTCAGTGGCTGCCTATGACGGTCAGATTGGCCAAGCTGCGTACAGCGCCTCCAAAGGTGGCATTGTCGGCATGACGCTGCCGATCGCGCGCGACCTCGCTCGCAATGGAATTCGCAACATGACCATTGCCCCAGGTATCTTCGGCACCCCGATGATGTTCGGCATGCCCAAGGAAGTGCAGGACTCGCTGGCCGCCAGCGTGCCATTCCCGTCGCGCCTTGGCACACCACTCGACTACGCCAAGTTGGCCTTGCACATATTTGAAAACGATATGCTCAACGGAGAAGTGATCCGCCTGGACGGAGCCATTCGCCTGGCGCCGCGTTAGCGACTCGACGCGCGAAGCCATCAACCCAACGATGCCGCGAAAGACGTCGGTCAGTGTGTGACTGCGCCACAATATGAGCCGTGAGCATTCCCCAAACTTTCATTCAAGAACTGATAGCGCGCGCCGACGTGGTCGAAATTGTCGGGCGCTATGTGCAACTCAAGAAGGGCGGTGCCAACTATAGCGGTCTGTGCCCTTTTCACAGCGAAAAGTCGCCCTCTTTTTCGGTCAGTCCGACCAAGCAGTTTTACCATTGCTTCGGTTGCGGCAAGAACGGCAATGCCATCGGTTTCCTGATGGATCATGCTGGAATGACTTTTGTCGAGGCCGTCAAGGATCTGGCCCAACAATATGGCTTGCAGGTACCTGAAGACGATGCCAGTCCTCAGGACCGAGCCCGGGCGGCTGAGCAACGACAGAAACAGCTCACTCTGAACGACGTACTTGAGAAGGCGGCGCAAGCCTATCGCAAGCATCTCAAGGACTCCGACAGAGCTGTGGACTATTTCAAACGGCGCGGTTTGTCGGGCGCCGTTGCGCGGCAGTTCGGCCTGGGCTACGCTCCGGAAGGTTGGCGCAGTCTGGCCAGTGTCTTCCCGAACTATGACGATCCCTTGCTGGTCGAAAGCGGATTGGTCATACTGAACGATGAAGCCGGCACAGCCGAGAAGCGCTACGACCGCTTTCGGGATCGGGTGATGTTTCCGATCCGCAACGTGAAGGGCGAATGCATTGGTTTTGGCGGCCGCGTGCTGGGCGACGAGAAGCCCAAATACCTCAACTCCCCTGAAACCCCCGTTTTCAGCAAGGGTCGCGAACTGTATGGCCTGTTTGAAGCCAGAAATGCCTTGCGCGACCATGGCTATGCATTGGTGACCGAAGGTTACATGGACGTGGTTGCACTGGCCCAACTCGGCTTTCCCAATACCGTGGCAACACTGGGGACCGCCTGCACAACCGAGCACCTGCAGAAATTGTTTCGATTTACAGACTCTGTCATATTCAGCTTTGACGGCGACGATGCAGGGCGACGTGCAGCGCGCAAAGCGCTCGATGGCGCACTTCCGTTTGCCAGCGACGTGCGCAGTGTCAAGTTTCTGTTTCTGCCGTCCGAGCACGATCCTGACAGTTTCATCCGTGAGTTTGGCACGGAGGCATTCGCACGCTTCATCAGCGAGGCGGTACCTTTGAGCCGATTCCTGATCGATACCGCCCGTGAAGGCTGCGAGCTAAGTACCGCAGAGGGTCGCGCCCATTTTGCCAGCCGTGCCCGTCCGCTGTGGACGCTCCTTCCCGATGGCGCCCTCAAGAGGCAGCTTTTGGTCGAAATTGCTGACCACGTGCAACTGGCCAACCGCGAACTAATCGACTTGTGGACATCCGTTTCCCAGACAAATCCGCACGTCACCTCAAGACGCCACCCAGGCGGCAAACCTCTCATCGACAGCGAACATCGGGATCGGGATCGGTTAACAAATGCGTCGCGGCGCCCCCGATTGAAGGGACGCGCGTTACCACTCAGCCGTGCAGACCACGCCACCCGATTGCTGCTGGGACACATGGCAGCGCTGGAACTGTTGTCGGCCGACGACCACTCGATGCTGTGCGAATTGCCCGAGCCCCACGGCACGCTGTTTGTCTGGCTGGAGGGCCAATTGCATGAGCACGGAGCGCAACCGTGGGTCGCACTACGCGAAGGACTTCGGGGACACGAGCAAGAGCAGATGGCGGTCCACCTGATGACAGACTACGAGTTTGGGCCAAGCGAAGAAGCGGATGCAACACACGCCGAATTGCGTAATCTCCTGAATCGAATGCTGATTGAACGCCTCAAAGTTCAGGAAACGCAGGCCATCCAGGATGCCAAGGCTGACCCATCCGCCCTAGTTCGCTACCGCGAATTCCAGGCGCGCCGACGCCAGTTGGAAGCAAGCTTGTCCGCAACGCAAGAGCAAGCCGACCCGTCAGCGACCTGATGGTATAATCCAGCACCCGATTCTCGGCAAGAGCGACAGCAGCACCTCCGGCCCGGCCAACCGCTGACATGGTTCACAACAGGCTATTTTTCGCAAGGACTGCACACCAAATGTTCGCCCGCACATCTTGCCTTCAGAAACAATTTTTTGCCGCCACTCAGACAACGCCCTAAACATAGTGCGTTGATTGGGTTTGTTGAATGCGTCTGTTTTCGAAATTCTGAGGTTTTTCATGCCTGCTCAAAACTCCAAGAAGCCCGTCCAATCCAAGAGTGTCGCCAAATCTGCTCCAGCAAAAGCTTTGACAAAAACGACTCCCAAACATGGCACAAAGATGCCTGAATCAAGGGTCAAGGCTGCACAGGCTGTCAAGCCTTCCAGCAAAGCTGGCACCGCTGAAGTAAAAAGAGCTGCGGCTCCGACACAAACCGACGATGCGGTTCCAAAAAAGAAGCCGGGTCGGCCGCCGAAGACACCCTCGACTCAGGTCGGCGCAACAGGCACGACCGGCGCCAAACGCGGCCGCAAACCAAAGCTGGCGACACCGACCAGCGCATTAGACAACCAGGACATGGCCGATATCGAAGCTGACCTGGTGGGAGAGCCGATCACGACCGGGGAGAAGGTCAAACCCCTTCGCATGAAGATCAGCAAAGCCAAAGAGCGCGCGCTGATGAAAGAGTTTGGCCTGGACGAAACAGTGCTGTCGGAGGAGGATATCGCCAAACGTCGATTGCGTCTGAAGGCCCTGATCAAACTGGGCAAGACCCGCGGCTACTTGACCCATGGAGAAATTTCAGATCACCTGCCTGACAAACTGGTAGATGCAGAAACTCTGGAAGTCGTGATCTCCATGCTCAACGACATGGGGGTGGCAGTGTATGAACAGACGCCCGACGCAGAAACGCTGTTGCTCAACAATAATGGGCCGACAGCCGCAACGGAAGAAGAAGCCGAGGAAGAAGCGGAGGCTGCGCTTTCCACTGTGGACAGTGAATTTGGCCGCACCACCGACCCGGTGCGCATGTACATGCGCGAAATGGGAACCGTTGAACTGTTGACGCGCGAGGGCGAAATCGAGATTGCCAAGCGTATTGAAGGCGGCTTGATGGCCATGATGGAGGCGATCTCAGCTTCCCCCGCCACCATTGCCGAGATCCTGCGCCTGGGTGAAGATATCCGTGAAGGCAAAGTCGTCATCACCACCGTTGTGGACGGTTTTTCCAACCCCAACGAGGCCGATGACTATGTGGCCGAAGAGGACTTTGACGAATTCGATGCCGCCGACGATGACGACGGCAAGGGTGGCTCCAAGGCGTTGACAAAAAAACTCGAAGAACTCAAGCGCGAGGCACTGAGCCGATTTGACAAGTTGCGGGACCTGTTTGAGAAGATTCACAAGATCTATGACAAGGAAGGCTACGGCTCCCCAAGCTATGTCAAGACGCAGCGACTATTGAGCGAAGAACTCATGTCAATTCGCTTTACCGCCAAAGCGATTGAAAAATTGTGCGACATGGTACGCGCTCAGGTCGACGACATCCGCAAGAAGGAGCGGGAACTGCGCCGCATCATCGTTGACAAATGCGGTTACCCCCAAGAACACTTTATCGCCAATTTCAGTGGTCGTGACAAGCATGGCAACAGGGTTCCAAGCCAACTGCTGAACCTCAAATGGATTGAAAAGCAAACCACACTGGGTAAACCGTGGAGTGCCATCATGGGGCGCAACATCCCGCCAGTTCAGGACCTGCAACAGAAATTGACTGACTTGCAAGCCCGCGTCGTGGTGCCGCTGGACCAACTCAAGGACATCAACAAACGTATGAACGAGGGCGAGTCCTCCTCACGCGCTGCCAAGAAGGAAATGATCGAAGCCAACTTGCGCCTGGTCATTTCGATCGCCAAGAAGTATACGAATCGTGGCCTGCAATTTCTCGACTTGATCCAGGAAGGCAACATCGGCCTGATGAAGGCAGTGGACAAATTCGAGTACCGCCGTGGTTACAAGTTCTCCACCTATGCTACCTGGTGGATTCGCCAGGCCATCACTCGCTCGATCGCAGACCAGGCTCGTACCATCCGCATTCCCGTGCACATGATCGAAACCATCAACAAGATGAACCGTATCAGCCGGCAGCATCTGCAGGAGTTTGGTTTTGAGCCCGATGCCAGCGTCCTGGCCGAACGCATGGAGATCCCGGAAGACAAGATCCGCAAGATCATGAAGATCGCCAAGGAACCCATTTCCATGGAGACGCCAATCGGCGACGACGACGATTCGCACCTGGGCGACTTCATTGAAGACAGTGCCAACACCGCTCCAATGGAGGCGGCCATGCAGGCGGGTCTGCGCGATGTGGTGAAAGACATCCTGGACAGCCTGACGCCGCGCGAAGCCAAAGTGCTGCGCATGCGTTTTGGCATTGAAATGACGAGCGACCACACACTGGAAGAAGTAGGCAAGCAATTTGACGTAACGCGCGAGCGCATCCGCCAGATTGAGGCCAAGGCACTGCGCAAACTCAAGCACCCGTCGCGCTCCGACAAATTGCGCAGTTTCACTGACAATCTGTAGGCGTTGTCGGCAAGCCCCGCCCTCTGTACGGTGGGGTGACGCCCCTTATCCCAGTAGCGTGGCGTAAACCAGATTTCTAAAAAGCTTGCGATAATACTCACGCTGATTGGGCGCCTGCAACATCAGGCAGGCAAAAAGATCTTCTGCCGGGTCAACAAAGAAAGTTGTCCCGGCCATCCCCCCCCAATAGTAGGCACCAATGGACCCCGGCTCTGCAGCCAGACCCGTTTCTTTGCGAATCGCAAACCCCAGACCAAAGCCGTAGCCTACGGGCAGCAATTCGCGCGACGCACCACTGTTCACTGGAATCAACCCGAGATGATCCGAGATCATGAAGGCCACGGTTCGCGAACCGAGCAAACGCACGCCGTCGAGTTCACCCCGATTCAGCATGAACTGCAGGAAGCGGGCGTAGTCATGCGCCGTAGACGCCAGTCCCCCTCCGCCCGACTCCATAACTGCATCCTCTCGTATGTCAACCAAACGAATCTGCATAGCGCCGTCGGGATCACGCGCAAAAGGCTCAGCAATTCGATATTGCTGCTGCTGTGGCACAGAAAACCAGGTTTCCTCCATCCTCAAGGGTTCGAAGATGTTTTCTCGCAAGTAAGCACCGAGCGTTGTCCCGCTGACCACCTCAATCAGGCGACCCAGGACGTCGGTAGAGCGACCATATTCCCATGCCGTACCTGGCTCGAACATCAGCGGCAAGGCGGCAAGTTGCAAGGAGAACTCTCTATTGCTGCGCTGGCGCGAGCCGATCCGACTCTGCGCGTACTGCCGCTGCACGGAGCTACTGCCCATGAATTCATAAGTCAGACCGGCAGTGTGCCGCAACAAGTCCTGAACCGTCGCCAGTTGCCGTACTTCCTGCAGTTGGACTACTCCCTCCACTTGCCGAGCCACTTTTTGATTCGCGTACTCGGGCAGGTACCTGGCAACGGGGTCACTCAGCAGCAGCTTTCCCTGCTCCATCAGCATCATGGCGGCGACGGAAACCACTGGCTTGGTCATCGAGTAAATGCGAAATATCGCATCCCGCGTCATTGGTACGCCGGTCGCCGGATCCAGCACACCCAGGCCTTCAAACAACGCCAGTTTTCCGTGACGTGCGATCAGCACCACGGCACCCGGAAGGCGCTGACGGTCCACCTCCGCCTGCAGAGCATGCACGAGGTGACGGGTCCGTTGACGGCAAAGACCGATGTCCTCGGGGTCCACTACCGGCAATCCACTCATCACCGTACCTCCTGCAGCAAGCAGCCCATCACCTTCCCCGCACCACCCCTGGGCAATGATTCGACAAACTGCACCTTTAGCAGACGGTTCAGCATGGCGTTCAACATCCGATTAGCCTGGAAGTCTGGTCCATATCGCAATGCTTTCTTGATCAGAGTTAAAAACCGCAAAGAAGTGAGTTCGAACAAAGGATAACAGCGCCCCTAGAGATTTTTGGCACAGAACCTGCTAAATTACGCACAGCATAATCGCCGAGTATGCATTTGCTTATGAAGTATTTGCATTTGCTGCAAGAGTAAACCCCGATGCGTGCGTCATGCAGCGGCTGTTAAAGTTGGCCTGGGACGGCTCTCGGCGTGTGCTTGTGCGCCAATCTTGTTGATTCAACTTTTTTATCTGGAGTAACGTAAATGCATTTGAACAATCTAAAAACCATCGTCGCCGTCGTCGCCACCATGGGTGCCATGGTAGCGGCCCCGGCACATGCGGGCAAAACGCTCGATGGAATCAAGGCGCGTGGCCAGGTGATATGCGGCGTACATACTGGTCTGGCTGGTTTTAGTGCGGCAGACTCTGGTGGAAAGTGGGCCGGCATTGACGTTGACGTGTGCCGTGCGGTAGCTGCAGCCACCTTGGGCGATGGCGAAAAGGTGAAGTATGTTCCACTGGTCGCCCAGGCCCGCTTTACCGCACTGCAGTCGGGTGAGATTGACGTTCTCTCGCGCAACACGACCTTCACCCTGACACGAGACGCGTCGCTGGGTTTGAGCCAGACAGCCGTTACGTACTATGACGGTCAGGGCTTTATGGTGCCAGTCAAGAGCAAAATCAAGAACGCCAAACAACTCAAAGGCCAAACCATTTGCGTTCAGTCCGGCACAACGACAGAGAAGAACCTGACCGATTTTTCCAAGGCCAACGGATTGAATGTCAAACCTGTTGTTTTTGAAAAACTTGACGCAGTAGAAGGTGCCTATTTCTCCGGTCGCTGTGTGGCGTACACCACGGACGCTTCCGGCCTGGCTTCGGTCCGGAACAAGTCGGCCAAAAATCCGGCTGACCACCTGATCTTGCCGGAATTGATTTCGAAGGAGCCGCTCGGGCCGCTGGTTCGTCGTGGTGATGACGAGTGGGCAGCCATCGTCAAATGGGTGATCTATGGTCTGCTCGAAGCTGAGGAATACGGCGTTACCGCAGCCAATGTCGATGACCTCAAGGCCAACAGCAAGGACCCGGTAATAGGTCGCATCCTCGGGACGACAGAAGACACCGGGAAACTGCTGGGCCTGGACAAGGAATGGATGGCACGTGCGGTCAAGGCAACCGGCAACTACGGCGAAATCTTCGAACGTAATGTGGGCCCCAAGTCCGCTCTGCAATTGCCCCGCGGCTTGAACAACCAGTGGAACAAGGGTGGCATCCAGTACGCTCCGCCGATCCGATAAGCTGCACTTGAACAGGGTGCAGGCCATGCCAGTACCCTGTTCAATGTTCAAGGGCAGATGCATCTTGCGCTGCCCTTTTCCATTTAAAAAGTATCGCAACTCAAATCAAGAGACCCCATGTCCGCGACTTCTCACTCACCGCCAAAAAAGCCCTGGTCGTGGCGCAGCCAGGCGTTTCGTGCCCTGGTTTACCAGATCGTCGCAGTCGCCATCATTGGCATCATGGTCCTTTACCTCGCGAACAACACCGCCACCAATATGCGGGCACGCGGTATTCAGAGTGGTTTTGATTTTTTAACCGGCTCGGCCGGCTTTGACATAGGCGAGAGCCTGTTCGCCTTTGATTCCGGTGAACCCTACTGGCGTGCCTACCTGGTCGGCATGGTCAACACGCTGCGAGTTGCTGTCGTTGGCATCGTTTTCACGACAATTCTGGGGACACTGATCGGTGTTGGACGGTTTTCACGAAATGCCTTGGTCCGTGGCCTATGCGTTGCGTACGTCGAATTCTTCCGCAATATTCCGGTCCTGCTGCAGCTGCTCATGTGGTACCTGATGTTTACCGAAGTTCTTCCGGCAGCCAACCAACCGTGGATCGTGGGACCGGTATTTCTCAGCAAGGGTGGTCTCAATTTTCCGATTCCGGTGTGGGCTGACGGCCATGTTTGGGCTGCCATTGGCATGATGACCGGTCTGATCGCAGCCTGGGCCTACCGCCGCTATGCGCGTCGCAGATTCGAACAGACGGGGCATCCCCAGAGCATGTTCCTGTTGCCGCTCGCGATTGTCCTGGCATTCGGCGTGCTGGGCTGGCTCCTGGGCGGCGCACCGACCGCTTTGGATAAACCCTTACAAGGCGAATTTGCAGTGGAGCATGGCGGATCACTAACGCCTGAGTTCCTGTCGATGCTGTTGGGGCTGACCATCTATACGGCAGCCTTTGTTGCAGAAGTGGTTCGAAGCGGCATCCAGTCAGTTGCCGCGGGTCAGGCAGAGGCGGCCAGCGCGCTTGGATTGACCCGTGGCCAGACGATGCGCCTGGTAATGCTGCCGCAGGCCTTGCGCGTCATCATTCCTCCGATGACCAATCAATTCTTGAACCTGACCAAGAACTCGTCTCTGGCCGTGGCTATCGGCTACCCGGATGTGGTTTCTATTGCCAACACGGCCATCAACCAGACGGGCCGCGCGGTAGAGTGCATCGCCATCATCATGCTGGTTTACCTGAGCACCTCCCTGTTCACCTCTTTACTCATGAACTGGTACAACGCACGTGCCGCCATCAAAGAACGTTAAGGACAGACCATGAGTGTGCAAACGTTTCAATCCGTCGGCACCCGCCCTGCTCCCATCTCGACCGAGGGATGGATCGCCTGGTGCCGGATCAATCTGTTCAACGACTGGAAAACAGGGCTTGGCACCCTTGCCATCGCTGCGGTCCTGCTGGCCTTGTTGCCGCCCTTGTTTCGATGGGCCCTTTTGGATGCGGTCTGGGTGGCGGACTATACAGTCTGCCACGGAGCCAGCGGTGCTTGCTGGGGCGTTGTTCGTGAAAAATTCCGTTTT
The DNA here is from genome assembly GCA_903894475.1 of uncultured beta proteobacterium. GTDB lineage: Bacteria > Pseudomonadota > Gammaproteobacteria > Burkholderiales > Burkholderiaceae_C > Rhodoferax. Next base: position 19,608 of record CAITQH010000363.1, on the reverse strand, counting down.
ATCATTTTCGGTCGCTATCCGTTTACGGAGCATTGGCGTGCCTTGGTCTGCACCGTGATCCTGCTGACGCTGATCATTGCCAGTTGCATGCGCGCCTGCTGGAAGCCCTGGTTGGCCGCCGTCTGGGTGCTTGGACTGTCGTTCTACTTTGTGCTGATGCGTGGTGGCGTGTTGGGCTTGTCCAAGGTAGACACCGATATGTGGAGCGGTCTGCCGCTGACGATTTTGCTGGCGGCATTGAGCATGACGATGGCCTTCCCGCTTGCCCTGTTCATCGCCTTGGGTCGACGCTCGGGCATGCCGGCCATTCGCAGTCTGTGCACCATTTATGTCGAACTCATCCGTGGCGTGCCGCTGATCTCGGTGCTGTTCATGGCTTCCTTCATGTTTCCCCTCTTGATGCCGCAGGGATTCTCGATCGACGTCCTGGTGCGTGTGTTGGCGGGTATCACCTTGTTTGCGGCCGCCTACATGGCAGAAGTCATCCGCGGCGGCTTGCAGGCGATCCCAAAGGGTCAGATTGAGGCTGCTGCCACATTGGGCCTCTCGTACTGGCAGACACAAAGAAAGATTGTTCTGCCGCAGGCCCTGGCCATGGTCGTACCTGGGATCATGAACAACTTCATTTCGACCTTCAAGGACACCTCGCTGGTTGCCATTGTGAGTTTGTATGAACTGACCGGCGCCATGGGCATGGCCATGAATTCCGACGCGAACTGGCGCCCTTTCCGAATCGAGGGCTATCTTTTCATTGCCTTGATCTACTTCATCTTCTGTTTTTCCATGTCGCGCTACAGCCTGTGGATTGAAAAGCAGGTCAATCGGGGTACCCAGCGCTGAAGCCCGATTTATAAGTGAATCGAATCAGAGAGGCCTAATTCAAGCATTCATCATGTCAGAACCTATTATCAAATTCGAAAAACTGAACAAGTGGTACGGCAACAATTTCCATGTCTTGCGAGACATCGATCTGAGCGTGGCCCAAGGTGAACGCATCGTCATTTGCGGCCCGTCAGGCTCCGGAAAATCGACGCTGATCCGCTGTATCAACCGACTTGAGGAACATCAGGAGGGCCGTCTTTTTGTCGACGGCGCCGAAGTGACCGACGATGTCAAGGTAATTGATGACATCCGAAAAAAAGTCGGCATGGTCTTTCAGCAATTCAATCTGTTTCCGCACCTGACGGTTCTTGAAAACTTGACCTTGTCACCAATGTGGGTCGGCAAGATGCCGAAAAGGGACGCCGAGGAAAAGGCGATGATCCAGTTGCAACGAGTGCGCATCGCCGAACAGGCCGGAAAATACCCGCTGCAACTCTCTGGCGGGCAGCAACAGCGTGTGGCCATCGCACGGGCGCTTTGTTTGACACCCAAGATCATGCTGTTTGATGAGCCCACTTCGGCGCTGGATCCAGAAATGATCAAGGAAGTGCTCGACGTGATGGTTGAAATGGCGAGTCAGGGCATCACCATGCTTTGCGTCACTCATGAAATGGGATTCGCCAAGGCTGTGGCAGACCGTGTGATCTTTATGGACCAGGGTCAGATCGTCGAGCAGAACAATCCAAACGATTTTTTCAATAACCCGCAGAACGACCGCAGCAAGGACTTTTTGTCCAAGATTCTGGGCCATTGAGACAAGTTCCAGACATGAGGACGATCAGCAGTCCTGCAGGATCCATCACTGACGTGGCTGGCCTGACGGTGGGTCATTTCACTGACGCGCGTCGCCCGACTGGCTGTACCGTGATCATCACGCCAGACGGCTCTGTGGCTGGCGTTGATGTGCGTGGGGCAGCGCCCGGCACGCGCGAGACAGACCTGCTGCACCCTTCCAACCTGGTAGACCGTATGCACGCCATCCTGCTGGCCGGCGGAAGCGCTTGGGGGCTGGATGCGGCCAGTGGCGTCATGCACTGGCTGGAGGAGAACCAGATTGGCCTGCCAGTCGGGTTCGGCCTCGTACCGATCGTCCCGGCAGCCGTCCTGTTTGATTTGCCTGTAGGCGACGCCAGGATCCGGCCTGATGCCCGGGCCGGCTACGCGGCCTGCGTTGCAGCGAGTCGCGCACCGCCGCTGGAGGGAAACTTCGGCGCGGGCGCCGGCGCACTGGTAGGCAAAATCTTCGGCCTGAAACGCGCCATGAAAGGCGGTATCGGCAGCGCAGCTATCACGGTGGACGGTATTACCGTGGGGGCCATCATTGCATGCAATGCCTTGGGCGACGTCATCAACCCCGCCAGCGGACAGTTACTGGCCGGTGCCAGGACCGCTGATGGCGCCAATATGGTCGATAGCCGCACTGCCCTGATTGCTGGTGAATCACCAAAGTCCGTCATGGCCGGCACCAACACGACCATCGGTGTTGTTGCAACCGACGCGGTATTGACGAAGGCTCAGGCACACCGTCTGGCACTTGCGGCGCATGATGGACTGGCCCGCAGCATCAACCCGATCCACACGATGTCCGATGGCGATACTTTGTTTGCACTCGGAACCGGCAAAGCCGGCAAGTCAGCAGACATGATATTGCTCAGCACCCTGGCCGCGGAAGTCACGGCCATGGCCGTCGTGCGCGCCATCATGGCAGCAAGCAGTCTCACTTGCGATGGTATGCACTGGCCATCGGCTTCAGATCTGACGCTGGTGTCTACTTCAGCGCCTTGAACCTCATACGCTTGGGTTTGGCTCCTTCTTCGCCCAGTCGTTTGCGCTTGTCCGCTTCGTATTCCTGGTAATTACCGTCAAAAAAGGTCCATTGACTGTCGCCCTCGCAGGCCAGGATATGGGTTGCAATGCGGTCCAGGAACCAGCGGTCATGACTGATCACCATGATGGAACCGGCAAATTCAAGCAAGGCGTCTTCCAGCGCACGAAGGGTTTCCACGTCCAGATCGTTCGACGGCTCGTCAAGCATCAGCACGTTACCTCCTGCGATCAGCGTTTTGGCAAGATGTAGTCGGCCACGCTCGCCGCCTGAAAGGGTACCAACACGCTTTTGCTGATCAGCCCCGTTGAAATTGAAACGCCCGCAATAGGCGCGACTGGCCATCTGGAACTTGCCGACATTGAGAATGTCAAGACCATCCGACACATCTTCCCAGACTGTCTTTTCGTTTGCAAGACTGTCACGGTTCTGATCGACAAACGCCATCTTTACGGTAGAGCCAACCTTGACCTCGCCACTGTCAGGCTTTTGCTGACCGGCGATCATCCGGAACAGAGTTGACTTGCCGGCGCCATTGGGCCCGATGATGCCGACAATGGCACCAGCCGGGACTTTGAAACTCAGGTTGTCGATCAACAGCCTGTCCCCAAAAGACTTGCTGACATTAACGAATTCAATCACCTCGTTGCCCAGGCGTTCAGCGACCGGAATGAAAATCTCATTGGTCTCATTGCGCTTTTGATACTCAAAGTCGGACAGTTCCTCAAACCGGGCCAGTCTGGCCTTGCTCTTGGCCTGTCGCGCCTTCGGGTTCTGGCGCGACCATTCGAGTTCCTTCTTGAGCGCCTTGGCCCGTGACTCTTCGCCCTTTTGCTCCTGCGCCAGGCGCTCCTGCTTCTGCTCCAGCCAGGCACTGTAATTGCCCTTGTAGGGCATTCCCGCGCCACGATCCAGTTCCAGAATCCACTCAGCAGCATTGTCAAGAAAATAGCGATCATGGGTGATCGCCACCACTGTGCCAGGGTAACGCAACAAGAACTGCTCAAGCCAGTCGACCGATTCGGCGTCCAGGTGATTGGTCGGCTCGTCCAGCAAAAGCATATCGGGTTTGGACAACAGCAATCGGCACAAGGCAACGCGCCGTTTTTCGCCTCCTGAGAGCACACCAATCGTGACGTCCCAGGGTGGCAGGCGCAGCGCGTCAGCCGCAATTTCAAGTTGATGCTCGGAATCGGCTCCAGCACTGCCTATGATGGCTTCCATCTTGGCCTGCTCATCAGCCAAGGCATCAAAATCAGCGTCTTCCTCACCGTACGCCGCATAAATCTCTTCCAAGCGGTTCTTTGCTGCCAGCAGATCGCCCATACCCGCTTCCACGCTTTCACGCACGGTCTGCGCCGGGTCCAACTGCGGTTCCTGAGGCAGGTAGCCGATATTGAGGCCAGCCATCGGAATCGCTTCGCCTTCAAACTCCTTGTCGACACCAGCCATGATCTTGAGCAGCGTCGACTTCCCCGAACCATTGGTTCCCAACACGCCAATCTTGGCGCCAGGAAAGAAGCTAAGTGAGATATCTTTGAGAATGAAGCGCTTCGGCGGAATGATCTTGCCGAGGCGATTCATGGAAAATACGTATTGAGCCATTGAATTTGCGGGGAGTCGCTGAATGTAAAACCAGCATTATCGACCCATCGCCTCGGCACAGCCTTTTGGGCAGTGCGTTTGTGTCAAGGCGAGGCAAGAGCTGTAGATTCGGCGGGGAGCCTGTCCTGAAGTTTACGCAGGACCGCTGAAAAACGTGCCGCATCAGTTTGCGGTCTTTTCAAGACATGAAGGGCACTTACGACAGATCGCAGAAATCCCTCCAACTCTGGGTCATCGTCAGACTCGAAGCACCGAGCCCGGATAACAAGCCAGTCCAGAACCTGGCGGGCCGGATGTTGATGATCAGTGAAAAAGCGCGGGTCTGACCCAGCTATTGCCAACAGCGCAGGTTCCAGTTCGGCTGCAAGACCGCGCACCCTGGGCAACAATCGCTCGTCCTGAGCAAGCTTGTCCAACATCAGGCGAACCACTTCCTCCCCCAACTGTCTGCTCAATTGCCTGAGTCTTGCCTGTTCCGCCAACATCTCCTGTTCCGGTTCTTCGCGCGTGACTGCAAGCTCGTCCAACTGGTTTTCCCGTTGCCGCAATCTTCGCATCATCGGTTTGATCAATTTCAATTCTTGCAGCGCCACATAAGAGAATGGAACGGTGGGCAGGAAGTCCTGTCCACTGCCGCCGAAGCCACTCTGCGCCCCACCGGCTAGCAACCTTCGCAGTCGATCAAACGTGATTACTGTCCGACCTACAGAACTGTTGCCTCCTCTTCCAGCCGCCGAACTTTCACCACTCAGCGAGTTTCCCACCGGCCAGGACGGCTCCACGCCATACGAACGCAACCAGTCGCAGATTTCAAGATAGAACTGTTGCAGTTTGACGCCTAACAGACCTGCTGTGGGGATGAGCAAAGCAGCGCGGATGTCCGGGTCCGGCACAAACTGCTTCAAACACACGACCAGAGCCTGAACAAAAGCTTCGACCTTCAGCGGATTCAGAGACGGCTGAACCGTTGTCCATCCGGAAACGCTGCTGACCAAGGCATCAAGTGCGGGCAGCACATCTTCAACGCCACGGGACACTTCCTGCAATGCCAGCGCAAACTCGATGCTGGCATCCATCTGCTCGTTGCTGAGCAGTTCCAGGTCGGCAAAACTCGCCATGGGTCTGATTGACATGTCTCTTGAACTGCTGCCATAGACGCAGAGTTTCAGTTGCACAACAAAGGTCTCGATCACCAAGGAAGTTTCGCAACATAGCAAATCCGTTACTGCCTGACTCAGGGCAACCGGACGGGAAAACGCGCTGTTGAATGTGGTCCTGCTCGCCGCCGTGGCAAGACCGTCAAGCACGTCGCGCATCAGAATATCTGCCAGCGGCAAGACTGCTTCGATGCAGTCATGCAAGCTTGGGCGAGAACTGTTCTGTTCACTGGTAACGCCGATCCGGCGAAACTCGAATCTATTCATCAAACGCCTTCCAAACGCTTACAAGTTCATGATCGTCGGCGTCATTCTCTCAGTTGAAATCGCTCCTGAACAGCTTGTTAACAGATTGTTTCCAATGTCTACAAGACTGACCTGAAATCTTACAATTCAACTCCCATTTTTCACGTAGGAAGGCCAGCCCGCGACCAAGCGCTAGTACTCGAGACTATAGGCATAGCGTCCTACTTTGAGTTCTTGACGAAAAATCAGAACCGAACGGTAGGCATCAACACGTTTGAGTTCGGGAATCGGCAAGTTTCCCTCGATTGCCTTGATTGACTTCGGAAGGATATCCATTACGGGGTGCGCGACAAAAAATGTGACGCCCTTCACGTTACCGGGGGCACGTACATCAAAGACAAGACTCCTGTCGCCGCCTTTGACTGGTCTGTAAACCACGCGATCACGGCTCCGCCACCAGTCGGCTATTTCGTGGCCAGAAGCGGTCCAGATGCCATCACGATATTGCTGCAAGCGCTTAAGGTAAGGGGGCGTGATTTTGGTCATCAATTCTCCGACTTCGTAATTTTGCGAGTGAACGGACAAAACCCCTAAAGCCCCCGCTTCGCGAAAATAGTCAAAATCCAGCAGAATCAGTTCTTCGGCCTTGGCGGCATTCAACCTCAGACCCAGATAGTTCAAGTCATCCATCTGGGTGCGTGGCAACCCAACCATCACGTCTTCCGTGTTGAGTCCGGGCTCCGACTCTGAAAAAAATGGGAGCCTCCCTTCCGACGCTGAGGGTCCGGTCACGTTGTAGCGGACTCCCAATTTACGCAGGATCTTTTCCGTATTCGAGTCCCAAGACTCGGTCGGCGCTCGAAAACCCGTGACGGCCGCCAGCGCTCGGGTGCCCACGGTGTCGCGCATCTCTGTCACCATGACGTTCAAACGCTTGTTCTGAGCATCGACGGTCTTGCCCTTGAAACCAACGTGAACTTCTCCGTGGTACCCAATCTCATGCTGTTCCGACAATTTCTCAACAGCCGGTCTGTGCTGCCTGGCAACACTCGTCAAGGAATAGAAGGTACCACGCAGATTATTCGAAGTAAGGTCGCGGGAAAAGTCAAACGCATTCGAATACTTGTCTTCTGAGTCCATCTCCACCAGTTGCGCGGACGAATTGCCGTTCGGCCAGGCCCCCTTGTAGATACTGGTCTCATGCTTAAGCCAAGCCATGACCGAATCGATCAAATTGGGTATCTCGATTCGTTCGTCGTATTCCCAACTGGACTCCGAAAATCCAAAGTAGACTCGCCGTGAATCTTTTTTCTCAAGATAGGCAATCGCTCCATTGCTATCTTTTGGCGCCGGGTAACGTTCCCAACTGAAATAGCGTGCCGCCAGGTTAGGAGATTCCACACGTATCGGTGTCTCAGCCACCTCACCCAGGAAAATACGCTGTCCTGCGGGCACTCCCCACGTCATGGGACCATCTCCGAACGGGTTCAGGAATCGAGTCGTCCTTTCGGTGTTGTCATCCGACATTACCTTGCCGTTCACCTTCATTTGTAGCAGGCCTTCAATGAAACCGTAGCCAGCCCATTGCCCTCGACCATCGCGCACACCGGTACCCCACGTCACCAAAATACTGCCGCCTGAGTCAGCAAAAAGTGTGATCGCCTTTCGCTCCTGCTCATCCAGCAGCGCAGCCGACCCCAATACCAGAACGCCCGGCTTGAGTCCGGCTATCAAATTGGCTCTGGAAATTTCATGGAATGCTTTTCCATAAGGTCGAAAATATTCGCGCCAACGCTGCTTCAAGCTGTCATAACTCGCGCCATTGGCGCCAAAGAAGGCAGATGTGATGGGACTGGAATACAAATAGACGGACTCCAGCGCCACGGGTGTAGCGGCGCTCTCTGCATGAACCCAGTTCGTCAGGCACAGCAGAACACTCGAGATGATCCGCCAAAAATTCCGACTCAAAGCAAGTCGCTGTAGAAAATTTACCACCATGCTTGAAGATCCTTTTACCTAGACTGATCCGAGAAAACAGGCTTCCAATCAGCGTCAAGCAAACGAACAGGAGCTATTGGTTCTGCTGCCAATTCCTCAAACCGGGGTCTGAAGTCAAGGTAGCCTTGAACCCAGTTAAACGTGGCTTTCTGATTCAATATTCCTAGCGGCGCCACAAACACCGCTACCGGCTTCCTGTCCGTCTTGAAAGTCAGGCGAATCGTGTCATGCACAAAGCGGGCGACAGTGTCATAGAGCGAGTACAAGCCATCTTTCGGATTCTGACCGCTGTGTGACACCAACACCCAAGCTGAACCAGCGGCCATCAGCAGCGACAACACAGCAATCCCCAACCAGGCCTTCGGTGATGCAAGGTGAATCAATCGGTAGAAAACAGAACCCTGTCGCATGAACACGCCCATCCTTTGCGCCTGCTTGGCGCCGTCCCTAATCACAGAAATGGAACACCGCGAGCCATGCGCGCAATTATGACGCCTGCCAAGTGCCAGGCAGCACCCCTTATCCGGCACACTCGCAGACTTCAAGCATGATTTCCCGGACCGTGCGACAATACACTCCATTGCGGAGCTTCAGTTGCCCGCAATACCAGCACCTTGCTGGGAACAGTGCCTAGCGCAACTGTTCCACCTTTGTATCCCATCTGCCTTTGACTGACTCGGCGCTGCTAGCGCTGAGACAGGCCGATGCCATAGCGCCCAGGATTGGCGCCAAACTATGAACTTTGAAGAACTCAATCTGGCTCCGGCCATTGTCAAGGCCGTGCTAGAGCAAGGCTACGAAACCCCCACTGCCATTCAGGCGCAGGCCATTCCCGCCGTGCTGGCCGGCCACGACCTGCTCGGAGGTGCGCAGACTGGAACCGGCAAGACCGCCGCTTTCGTACTGCCCATGCTGCACAAACTCAGCGCCGGCGAGGCGCCAAAGAACAAGTTTGGCGGCACAGGGATTCGTGCCTTGGTCCTGACTCCGACACGCGAACTTGCAGCGCAGGTGGAAGAGTCTGTGCAAACCTACGGCAAATATCTGGATCTGACTTCAACGGTGGTGTTCGGCGGTGTCGGCATGAACCCCCAGATCAGCCGGGTCAAGAAGGGTGTCGATATCTTGGTGGCGACCCCGGGTCGTCTGCTGGACCTGTTGCAACAAGGCGTACTGGACCTGACTCAAGTCCAGATTCTGGTGCTTGACGAAGCCGACCGCATGCTGGATATGGGATTCATCCATGACGTCAAGAAAGTGTTAGCGGTGGTACCCCGCGACAAGCAAAGTTTGCTTTTTTCAGCCACTTTCAGTGAAGAAATCCGGGATTTGGCCGCAACCCTGCTGAAGAGCCCGTTGAGCATTCAGGTGACTCCTGGCAACACAACCGTCCAACGCATCACGCAAATCATTCACCCAGTCGGACGTGGCAAAAAGAAAGCACTGTTGGCGCACATCATCCAGCAGCACAATTGGAGTCAGGTTCTCGTGTTCACGCGAACCAAGTTTGGCGCCAACAACGTCGCCGAATTTCTGGTCAAGAATGGCATCAATGCGATGGCCTTGCACGGTAACAAAAGTCAGGCGGCGCGCACCCAGGCACTAGCTGGTTTCAAGAGCGGCGAGATTCGCGCGCTGGTGGCAACTGACATTGCGGCTCGTGGCATCGACATCGATGATCTGCCACACGTCGTGAACTACGAAATACCCAACGTCAGCGAAGACTATGTCCACCGCATTGGCCGCACCGGTCGTGCCGGCGCAGACGGCCAGGCCGTCAATCTTGTTTGTCTGGACGAAGAAGGTTTCATGCAGGCCATCGAGCGCTTCACCAAACAAGCCATTCCGGTTGAAATTGTGGAAGGTTTCATGCCAGAGCCAGGGGAAAAGGCCGAACCCATTGCGATGGGTCGCCAAACCATTTGGGGCGGTGCGGGCAAACCTCCGAGCCGCGACGTCATGCAAGCTGCCGGCAGGGCAGCCCGCACCGAGATGATGCAAAGAGTGCGCGAGGGCAAGTCAACGCAGGGTGAACGAGGTGGCAACAGCGGCAACAGACGAAGCACCAGCAGCAACGCGGGTGGGCAACGCAATGCTCCCCAACGCAGCCATAACCCGCTTGGCAACCAGTCACCTTCCCGTTCCACTCAGAGTCAACCAGACCCAATGCGAACCAGCGTCGATATGATGGCCGAACGAGGCGCCCGCCGCGGTGGCGGCTTTGGCGGCGGCAATCGCAGCGGAGCTGGCTATGCCGGATCAACTGGCCGCTCTGGCGGTGGGACAGGTGGTTTTGGAGGCGGTGGCAACGGTTCGCGCGGACCCGGGGGCTCCCGCGGCTCCTTTAACCGCTAAGCATCGCAACAACGGTTTACCTCGATCGCAGACCAGCAGACTGGCCGCCATCGAGCGTTTTCACTGGTCGCAACAACCAGGCCGGCCGGGCTCCGCTACCAACTGCCAAGCCTACGGCCCAGAAGACCACCTTGACGCCGACCACAGCGCCGGCCGTCCCAAACAAGAGCGGCATCACGACACTCGAAGCGTTGATTGCCATCAGGCGCAGTCCCAGTGCTTCACCATGGCGCGCCTCTGGCGTAATCTGATGCAGCGTGCTCATGATCATCGGTTGCACGGAACCCAGCGCCAGTCCAAGAAAAACTGAGCACGTCCCCATGGCCAAGGCCGAGACCATCAGAGGGTAGGCCGCAAAAAGCCCCGCCGTAAGCAGCATGGCGCTACTCACGACAACCCATTCGTGAACCCGAGACGCAACAAATGGCAAGACGATCCGGATCAGCGTCGCCGCGAGCGCAAATGCGCCCAGAATCGCGCCGATCTGGGACGCACTAAAACCCCGCTCATGGCCCAGCACCGGCACGACAAAGGTATGGACATCCCAACAAGATGAGAGCAGCCAGTTCACCAACATCAGCCGTCGCATGAGGGGCTCGCGCAGCAAGTCCAGTGTCCTGCCGTGCTTGGCGCCTGCCAACTGCATCACCGGTGGCAATTCGACCGTAGGGCGCACCCAGAACCAGGTAGCGAGTGGCAGCAAGGCCATGAACAGGAATGCGGCCCGAAACCCGCTGTGATCAATCAACAGACCCACCGTCAGTGGGCCAAGAAAATTCGATACTGCCGGCCCGATAGCAAGCCAACTGAACACCCGCTTCAACTCCGTCGCATTTTGTGCCGCACGTCCGACATGGCGTTGCAGCGAGATGGAAGCCACGCCCGTGGCACCGCCGGCCATCAGGGCACTCAGGCACAAGACAGGAAATACGGGAAAAGCAAACGCCAGACCAGCACCGGCGGATGCGACCGTCACGCACAAGCCAACCGGGCGCTTGAGTCCATGGCGGTCCGCATAACGTCCGGCTGGCAAAGCCAAAAACACCTGGGTCAGAGCGAATAAAGCCAGCAAGAAGCCGACAGCCATGGCACTGTATCCGTCGCGCAGTGCCATCAAGGGCGCAGCCATGCGCATGCCGGCCATACTGGCATGCAGGCATACATGACCAGCGATCAGGCGTGCCAACGCGAATCGTGGCACTGGCGAATCAGCCGATGCGGGGCTCACGCCTGCTCCGAATCCCGCTCAGCGTCGAAATCCTTGTCCACCGGAATCAGTACCTGCACCTGCGTCTCTGACAGCGACTCCACTTGCTTGAGCGCACGCCCCATGGCTCGACTTCGCGTCTCTGCACTGTCCAGCGTCTTGAGTACGGTCTCAGTCTGTGACTTTACTTTCGCCAGCACATCGCCAAACTTGCCAAATTCCGTCTTCACCGCGCCCAGCACCTGCCACACCTCGCTAGATCGCTTCTCCAGCGCCAAGGTGCGAAAGCCCATCTGCAGCGAGCTCAGCATAGCCAGCAGCGTCGTCGGTCCAGCCAAAGTAATGCGATGTTCCCGTTGCAGCGCCTGCATCAACCCGGGGCGCCGCAACACCTCCGCATAGAGACCTTCCGTTGGCAAGAACAATATTGCAAAGTCGGTTGTGTAAGGCGGCTCCACGTACTTGTCGGCGATGGAACGTGCTTCCAGTCGGATCCGCAACTCCAGCGCTTTGCCTGCCGCCTCGGCGCCCGTTCCATCAGCGTTGCCCTGCGCTTCCAGCAGCCGCTCGTAGTCTTCATTCGGAAATTTGGCATCAATCGGCAGCCACAGCGGTGCACCCTGCTCGGACTTGCCAGGCAGCTTGATGGCAAAGTCCACCACGTTCTTGCTGCCGGGTCGGGTCGCAACCTGGGCAGCGTACTGGTCTGCCACCAATACCTGCTCGAGCAGGGAAGCCAGTTGAGCTTCGCCAAAAATGCCCCTGGTCTTTACGTTCGTCAACAAATGCTTCAGATCACCAACGCCCTGAGCCAGTGTCTGCATCTCGCCCAGTCCCTTGTGTACCTGTTCCAGACGGTCTGCCACCTGCTTGAAACTCTCACCCAACCGTGCCTGCAGCGTGGTCTGCAGCTTTTCATCGACGGTCGCACGCATTTCGTCAAGCTTGCCGGCATTGCTTGCCAACAGTTGCGCCAGCTGGGCCTCCAGCGTTTGCCGCACCTCACTCATGCGCCTGGCATTGGATTCACTCAAGGACTGCAACTGCAAGCTCAAGGTGTCAGACAGAGATTTTTGCAACAGGCCGAGTTGTTGCCCGAAAGCGTCAAGCTGAACATTTTGCGTGCGTGCACCTTCGGCGCCCTGCTGCACCAGAGACTGCTGAAAAGTCGCCAGATTTTGCGTCAACTCCTGCCGGCCTGCACGTGCCGATTCTCCGATCTCACGGCGCAACTCGCGTTCCAGTCGCTCCATCTGCTCACTGGCACGCTGCTCGGTCGCCGAAGCCAGTTCGGCACCGGGTCTGCGGGCCGCGAGCCAACCGAGCAAAGCACAGTTGAGTACGCCAAGCAACAGCACCAGCCACAACAAAACATCATTCAAAACAGCACCCTCCAGAACGCTATTGTTGTTCAAAAAAAAAGCCCCGCAAAGCGAGGCCTTTCGGGGCGAAAAAATTCGGCTGATTACAGCTTCTGCATCGCCATAAAGGAGTCGAAACGACTCTCGGCAAAACGGAACCACGCCACCTGATCTCGCTGGAATGCGCGCAAATCTGCATAGATTTTCTTCCATTCAGGGCTCTTGGCATCGTTCTCCGCGAACACCTCCATGGAGGCCTTGAACGAGGCATCCAGCACCGCTTGCGAGAACGGCAGCACCTTGGTCTTGGCAGCCACCAACTGCTTCAAAGCAGTCGGGTTCAGAGCGTCGTACTTGGCCAGCATGTCAGAACTTGCCAGGGCCGAAGCAGCATCCACAATCGCCTTGTATTCGGGTGACAACGCATCAAACGCCTTCTGGTTGATGAAGAAATCAACCTCCGGACCACCTTCCCACCAGCCTGGATAGTAATAAAACGGCGCCACCTTGTTGAAGCCGAGCTTCTGATCATCATAAGGTCCTACCCATTCCGCTGCATCAATCGTTCCTTTTTCCAGCGCCTGGTAAATTTCGCCGCCGGGAATGCTTTGCGGCACCGCACCGAGTTTTTGCATGACCTGACCAATCAGGCCACCACCCAAACGCATTTTCATGCCCTTGAAATCGGCAATCGACTTGATCTCCTTGCGGAACCAGCCACCCATCTGGGTACCGGTATTGCCACCGGCGAAACTGAGCATGCCGTAGGCAGCATAAAACTCGTTCATCAACTTGCGCCCATTGCCATGCATCATCCAGGCGGTCATCTGACGAGCATTCAGACCGAAGGGGACAGCTGAACCCAAGGCAAAAGCGGGGTTTTTGCCATAGAAATAGTAGGGAACCGTATGACACATTTCAACGGTGGCGTTCTGCACGCCATCCACCACACCAAACGGCGGCAGCAACTCGCCGCCCGCATGCACCGAGATTTCGAACTTGCCGCCCGACATGGCTTTAACAGCCTTGGCGAATACCTCGGCCCCGCCATAAATGGTGTCAAGCGATTTTGGAAAACTTGACGCCAGACGCCACCGGATATTTGCGCCCTGAGCGTGCACAGCAGGTGCCGCACCGGCAGCAAGAATACTGGCAATCCCAGCGTTTTTAATTACGGAACGACGATCCATGAGCTTCACTCCAATAGTTGTTGATTAAATACCCCGCCATGCCAGCAGGCACAGCGACGACCGACTACAGTCACCCAGCATTGTAGAAACCATCTGGGACCCCAATGGTGGGGGTTTTCCCTTGCGGGGCAGACCGCCAATAAACAAGTACTCAGGCAACTGCTTTGAGGGCTGCTCGTCCTGACTCGATCAATGGCCCGAAGCGCTGGCGGATCGAAGCTTCAATGCCCTTAGCGTCAAGCCCTTGCAGGGACAGCAGTTTACTCACATCCCCATGTTCAATGAATTCATCGCGCAAGCCCAACTGCAGCAGTGGTTTGACCATGCCAGCTGCCTGCAGCGCCTCGCTGACTGCACTGCCCGCTCCGCCCATGACTGCCCCCTCCTCTACACTGACCAGCGCTTCATGCTCAGCGGCAATCTTGAGCAACAGTTCGGTATCAAGCGGCTTGACCCAACGCATGTTCACCACCGTCGCGCCCAGTGCCTCAGCCGCCACGAGCGCCGGGTAAAGCAATGTGCCAAAGGCCAGAATGGCAATGCCTTTTCCCAAGCGCTTCAACTGCCCCTTGCCGAAGGGCAAGGATTCCAATCCACCCTGCACAGCCACACCAGCACCCGAGCCGCGCGGATAGCGCACAGCCACCGGATGATTCTGCTCAAAGGCACAAGTCAGTAACTGTCGACACTCGTTCTCATCGGCCGGGCAGGCAAGGCTCATGTTCGGAATACAACGCAGAAAAGCAATGTCGTAGGCACCTGCATGCGTCGCGCCATCTGCGCCGACCAAACCTGCGCGATCCAGCGCAAATACCACCGGCAGGTTTTGCAGCGCCACATCGTGAACCAGTTGGTCATAGGCCCTCTGCAAGAAAGTCGAATAGATGGCGACGACCGGCTTGAGTCCCTCACAGGCCAGACCGGCGGCAAAAGTCACAGCATGCTGTTCCGCGATACCGACATCAAAATAGCGCTGCGGAAACTGCTTTTCAAATTCAACCATGCCCGATCCCTCACGCATGGCAGGCGTAATACCCACCAGTCGCACATCCCGCGCCGCCATGTCGCACAGCCATTCCCCGAAGACCTGGGTAAAAGTCAGCTTAGGCGGTGTACTGGGCTGCTGCAGACCGATCATCGGGTCAAACTTGCCTGGGCCGTGATAGGCCACCGGATCTGCTTCAGCCAACTTGTAGCCCTGCCCCTTTTTCGTCACCACATGCAGGAATTGCGGTCCCTTGAGGTGTTTGATGTTTTCGAGCGTCGGAATCAGGGAGTCAAGGTCATGGCCATCGATGGGACCGATGTAATTGAAACCGAATTTTTCGAACAGGGTAGCCGGCACCACCATACCTTTGGCGTGTTCCTCTATGCGTTTGGCCAGTTCGAACAGCGGCGGAGCCCCCTTCAATACCGTCTTGCCGGCGTTCTTGGCTGCGGCGTAAAACTGCCCGCTCAGGAGTTTGGCCAGATAGCGATTAAGCGCGCCCACCGGTGGACTGATGCTCATGTCGTTGTCGTTGAGTATCACCAGCAGATTGGTATCAGCGACTCCAGCGTTGTTCAGCGCTTCAAAAGCCATGCCGGCAGTCAAGGCACCGTCGCCAATCACCGCGATCACATGACGCTCTTCGCCCTTGATCCTGGCTGCCAGCGCCATCCCCAAGGCTGCTGAAATCGAGGTGCTGGAATGCGCCGTCCCGAAATCATCGTATTCACTTTCCGCTCTTTGAGGGAACCCGCTCAAACCACCGAACTGGCGCAGCGAACCCATGCGATCGCGCCGGCCGGTAAGAATCTTGTGCGGGTAAGTTTGGTGACCGACGTCCCAAACCATACGATCGCTCGGCGCATTGAAAACATAGTGCAGCGCCACAGTAAGCTCAACGGTACCGAGATTGGAGCTCAAATGCCCACCCGTCTGCGACACGCTGTCAAGCAGATAGGCGCGCAGCTCATCCGCCAGCAACTCCAGCTGCGCACGCGGCAAACGTCGCAAGTCAGCGGGATCATTGATCGTTTGCAGCAGTGGATACACGGTATTCGACATAGGCTGGGTATTACTCTTTTTCAATGCTGCGTAGTAGTGAATTCTGCTTCTTGTCCGTGATGCCGGATATTTGCACAGAAACAGGATTTCAACTGGTTCGGCGAACCACCATGTTAGCCAAACCTTCAAGAGCCTGAGTATTGGGCAGTCCGCCTTGGGCCAGCGCGGTCAAGGCCTGCTCAAGCAATTCCTGCGCATACTTGCCTGAGCGCTCCAGTCCCAGCACCGATACGTAGGTAGGTTTATCCTGACTCGCGTCCTTGCCGGCAGTCTTGCCCAAGGTGGCAGAGTCCGAAATGACGTCCAGAATATCGTCCACCACCTGAAACGCCAAGCCGATTGCGGCTCCATAAGCTTCCAGCGCGGTCAGCGCCACCGGCGGCAGATCAGCAAAAACCGCCCCCATCATCACGCTGGCTCGCAGCAAGGCCCCCGTCTTGAGACGATGCATCTCGCGCAACTGGCTCTCCGACAATCTGGCTCCGACACTGGCCAGGTCAATCGCCTGCCCGCCTGCCATACCCGTGCTACCCGCGGCTTGCGCCAGCAAGCGGCACAAACGAGCCTGCAGCGCCTCAGGCATGCCGGTATCAGGTGTCAACAACTCAAAAGCCAGCGCCTGCAATGCGTCCCCGGCCAGCAGGGCTTGCGCCTCGCCAAATTTGACATGGACCGTCGGCTTGCCGCGTCGCAGCACATCGTTATCCATGCAGGGCATGTCATCGTGTACCAAAGAATAAGCATGGATGAGTTCAACCGCACAGGCGGCACGAAGCACAGCATCCTCTCCACCGACCGCTGCTTGCCCCCTCAAGTCGGAGGAACCTTCAGCGTCACTCGTGGCAGCTTCATACGCCGCAAGCACCAGCAGCGGGCGCAGTCGCTTGCCGCCATCAAGCACCGCGTATCGCATGGCAGCAATCAACCCGGCCGGCGCGTCATGACCCAGGCTTGCAGATACCTTGACACTCACCCAGCGCTCAAGACACCGCTCCACTCTGGTCAGGCGGTCAACTATCCAGTTGTCAATGTCAAAAACGGGGAAAAATTTCAATCGGAGGTCCATGTCTTGAGCGCCCCCTGATCCAACACCTTGATCTGAGCCTCGACGGTTTCAAGCCTTTCACGACAAAACTTCAGCAGTTCAGCCCCGCGCTGGTACTGTGTCAAGAGTTGCTCCAAGGGCATGGCACCTGCTTCCATGTTGTCAAGCAAGGCTTCCATCTCGTCCAGAGCGAGCTCAAAACTAGCCGGCTTGGCGGTAGTGGCGCGAACAGCAGGTGCCATAGTGCAGGAAATTCCGTAGGATTAATGTTGCGATTTTAGGCGCTGCAACCCATCGTTTTTCAAACGGGGTTTTTCTAATCAGTCTGCTAAGCGACCGATACGACGCCGACTCATGCAGCCCCATAGCGGGCCCGGCGGATCGATGCGCCGTGCACAGACAAGAGTGGCGGACCGGTGCGCACCCGCAATGGCGCTTTCGAAATGATTTTCGGTTCCATGGATCAAGGTCTCAGCACTGAGCAAGCAAAGGAACGCAGGGTGCTAAAGACAATTCGATCCTGACTTGAGCCGCTCCGGTGACAGGTACGGCGACGCGACTGCCCTGAAAGAAGATCTTGACGCCGGACCAGTCGGAACTTCGCACACGCCATGGCGCAGTGCCACCTCGAACGGTCCTGGTTTCACCTGCCCGTAACGGAAGCGACGTGGTTTGATTGCGACTGTCCATCACACACAGCTTCGAATCCGCCAGAGCCACAAAATAAACGTAATCGCTGGCTTTGCCGGACGCAAGCGCCTTGATCACGATTTCCTGCTCCTGCCAGGCGCAGTCACCGGCCAGCGCGGGGACAGCAGGCGCCTGCTGAACAGCAGGCACAGCGGCCTTCTCTACCTGGACCGATGAGACCTCTTGCGACCCTGCTGCCGGCGACGCTGGCGCCAGATAGACCAGTTCCGCCCTTCTGGGCTTCTCCAGCATGTTGTCCAAGGTTTGATGCAGCAAGGCTCTAAAAAACAGGGTGGCCAGCACAAAGACCAGCAGAAAGACAAGACTATTGAACAAGAGATGATGCTCAAGCGGAAGCCTGCCAAGCGAGTGGGCAAACCGCTGCAATCGCGAATCGCCCAGACTGCCGTGCGACATGGCCGCCACTTTCTCCAACTCGCGCGCCGGGTCGGCTCTCTGAGTTGCGCTCGGCACATGAGTATTGTTGTTGATCACGATCAATTTCTGCTACCCCGCTGGAATCGACCGTGAATTGCAAAACTTGAATCAAGGTCAAACAACAAGGCCTCGCATCACGGCTGGTCGTGCGATGGATTGACCGAGCCAGCCCTTCAGAATGACAGACATCTGCCGATAGACAAGGGTGAACAACTCCGCCACACCCCATGTCCGATCCAAATCACAATAATCATGCCCCGGCCAAATTGAGCGCGCTCATGCTGGGTGCCATCGGCGTTGTCTTTGGTGACATAGGAACTTCACCGCTGTACGCCTTGAAAGTTTCAATCGAGGCTACCGGCGCCAAACAAGGCAACGACATCGCGCAAGCGGTTTACGGCATTCTCTCCCTGATTGCCTGGTCTCTCATCTTTGTCGTGACCATCAAGTATGTGCTGGTCATCATGCGCGCCGACAACCACGGTGAGGGCGGCGTCTTTGCCCTGACAGCATTGGTGTCACAGCGAACCTCGAATCGACCTGGCGCCCGCTGGGCCACCATGGTAGCTGGCGCCTTGGGCGCCGCGCTGTTTTTCGGCGACAGCATGATCACGCCAGCGATCTCGGTGCTCAGTGCCGTTGAAGGGCTGAACGTCTTGTCGGCTGATCTAAAGCCCTACATCATCTACATCGCCATAGCCCTGATTGCCGGGCTATTTGCCGTTGAGCGTTTCGGTACCGCCCGAATCGGCAAGGTGTTTGGCCCGGTGATGGCGGTCTGGTTTGGCGTACTGGGCCTGCTGGGTTTAGTCCAGATCGCCAACAACCCGAGCATCCTGTACGCACTCAACCCGCTAACCGGGCTGAGTTTCCTGATGCACCACAGTGCAGTCTCCATTGCGATTCTGGGCTCGGTCGTGCTCGCGGTCACCGGCGGCGAAGCCCTGTACGCCGACATGGGCCACTTTGGACTCAAACCAATCCAGCGCGCCTGGCTGTTGATTGTCTTTCCGGCCCTGTTGCTCAACTATTTCGGGCAAGGTGCCCTGTTGATCAGCGAGCCTTCCGCTTTGGACAACCCTTTTTACCGACTGGCACCCTCGTGGGCACTGATCCCGATGCTGTTGCTGGCCTTTCTGGCCACTGTCATTGCATCTCAGGCGGTGATTTCCGGCGCCTTTTCCATCGCCAACCAAGCGGTGCAACTCGGCTATATTCCGCGGCTGCGTATCAAGCACACCTCGGCCGATGAAATTGGTCAGGTCTATGTCTCCAAGATAAACCTATTTTTGTTCCTGGGTGTTATCGGTCTGGTTATTGGCTTCAAGACCTCTGAAAACCTGGCCTCCGCCTACGGCATTTCCGTGACGGGGGCCATGGCCATCGACACCTTGCTGGCGGCTTATGTCATGGTCTTCATCAAAGGCTGGAACAAATTCATTTTTCTGCCCATCTTCGGCCTCCTGTTCCTGGTTGATCTGGTCTTTCTCGGCACCAACCTGTTCAAGTTCTTTGAAGGCGGCTGGTTGCCGATTGCGGTGGCCGCACTCTGTCTGTTG